>CAYSXI010000124.1:0-16053 GCA_964434955.1 uncultured Pirellulaceae bacterium | reverse complement strand
ATCAAGGCGGACCCCAAACTTGCAAAATACGCGGGCGCGTGGGACAAAATTGCGGAAGTACAAAAACGTCGCGCTGAAGTGCAGGGAACGGGTTTGAATTTGAATGTTGGTATGTTCAATACCGCGTTGACCCTCGTGCAAATGGCATCCGAAGACAAAAAGCCGAACGAGCAACGCTTGCCGGAGTTTGTCGACTCAAACCGCCAGTCGCTTGAGCTGCAGCTTTTCTCAACCGCGCCGGTTCACAAGGACCTTGAGCGGGTGATTTTGGCCGATTTGCTGGCCCGGAACATGGAAATTCTTGGCTCGGAAAACGAGCTGGTTCAAAAAGTGCTTGGAGGAAAGAGTCCTTCCGATCGCGCGGCAGAGTTGGTCAACGGATCGCAGCTTGAAAAGGTTGAGTTCCGGAAGAAACTCGCGGCAGGCGGATTATCGGCCATCAACGAATCGAAAGATCCAATGATTGTTCTGGCAAGGATGGTCGATCAGCATGATCGATCCAACCGAAAGGTGACCGACGAGATCGAGGAATCGGAGCGGCAGGCATACGCTCAAATTTCGGAGGCGCTGTTTGCGACTCAGGGAACTTCGACCTATCCCGACGCGACATTTACCTTGCGGCTCGCATTTGGTGTCGTCAAAGGTTACGAAGAGAACGGGAAATCGATTGCGGCGTGGACGACGATGGGTGGCACTTTTGAGCATGAAAAAGCCCATAACGCAAAAGATCCTTGGGTGCTTCCGGAATCCTGGAACCGCGCAAAGGACAAAATCGCTGCCGACACGCCTTTTAACTTTGTTTCCACGGCCGACATTATTGGCGGAAATTCAGGCAGTCCGGTTGTCAACAAGAACTTGGAACTCGTCGGATTGATTTTTGATGGCAACATCCAATCACTTACGGGCAATTATTTCTACAGCGAGAAACAGGCTCGTGCTACGAGCGTGCATTCGAGTGCGATTCGGGAAGCTTTGCGAACGGTGTACAAAGCGGACCGGATCCTCAAAGAAATCGAGAATTAATCATCACTTTCGGGCCCGAACCATATTGTTTCGGGCCTTCTATTTATGAGTAACCAATGGAATTAACGACAGACACGGTGGAAATGGAACCGAGTAGTGGCTTGGTCAAGATCGAGCGCGCGATCATTAGTGTGAGCGATAAAAGCAATCTCGAAACGTTGGCCAACGGACTCCGCGACGCCGGAGTGGAGATATACAGTACCGGCGGAACGCGGCGTTACCTTGAGGAACGTGGATTTGAGGTTCGCGACGTCGCGAGCTATACCGGGTTCCCCGAGATGATGGACGGACGCGTAAAGACGTTGCATCCGAAAATCTTCGCCGGCATTCTGTCGCGCCGAGACAATGAACAAGATCTCCAGTCAATGAGCGAACACGCGATTGCTTCGATTGACCTGGTGGTCGTTAATCTTTATCCATTTAGTGACACAATTGCGAAACCGAATGTTGGCCTCGCCGAAGCGGTCGAGCAGATTGATATCGGCGGACCAAGCCTGGTTCGTGCAGCGGCCAAAAATCACCGCTTCGTTTCAATCCTGACGGATCCTTCCCAATACGCCGCTTTCCTGGATGAAATCCAAAGTGAAGGTGGCACCCGTTTGGCTTTCCGGCAGCGTTTGATGGCCGCCGCGTTTCAGCACACGGCAGCCTACGATGCGACGATCGCCAATCATTTTTCGACGGAGTTTGAAGGGGGCGAAGGCGAAGCTGCGTTGCCTGATTCTTTGGCAGTTTCACTGAAGAAAGTGGATGATCTTCGTTACGGCGAAAACCATCATCAACGAGCGGCTGTATACGTGGACAACAATGCTTGTCTCGAGAACAGTTTGATTCACGCAGAGCAGTTGAATGGAAAGCAGCTTTCCTACAACAATCTACTGGACTTGGATTCGGCATTGGCGATGGTGCTTCCGCTTCCGGAACCATCTTGTTCGGTGATCAAACACAACAACCCCTGCGGCGCCGCGATGGCAGCCTCATTGGCGGTTGCGACCGAGCGAGCCTTTGCCGGTGATCCGGTTAGTGCCTTCGGGTCGGTGATTGCCATGAACCGACCGGTCGACGTGGTGACTGCCAACTGGATGAGTGAGAACGACCTGTTCGTTGAAGCGATTGTCGCCCCCTCATTCAATCCAGACGCACTCGAAGTCTTAAAAACGAAGCCCAAGTGGAAGAAGAACGTCCGTCTGATGGCGATCGGCGATCTCGCGATCGGAGCGGGCGCATTGCAGCTTCGTCAGATCCAGGGCGGAATGTTGGCGCAAGATTCGGACAATCAATCGATCGATCGCGATCAATGGGAATTGGTCACCGAAGTGAAACCGGATGCGACACTTCTGGACGAACTCTATTTTGGCTGGGCAATGGTTCGACACGTCAAATCGAACGCAATCACGCTTTCAAGCGAACGTTCGCTTGTCGGTGTCGGTGCCGGACAGATGAGCCGAGTCGATTCGGTGAATATTTCAATTCAAAAAGCGGGGGAACGAGCGGCTGGAAGTGTGCTCTCGTCGGACGCGTTTTTCCCGTTTCCCGATTCGATCGAGTTGGCTGCCGAGGCCAAGATTGCCGCGATCATTCAGCCCGGCGGTTCAGTGAATGACAAAGCGGTCATCGAGGCTTGCAATAAGCATCAAATCCCGATGGTTCTCACGGGAAACCGGCACTTCAAGCATTGACCGGGCGAATTAGCCCTTTGTTCGACACCCCTGAACAGAAGCAACCATGAAACGACAGGCTGCGATTATCGGAAGAACACCGGTATTCGCACGCTGGTCGATTCGAATTTCATGTGCGTTGCGTGAATGGAGTCAAATCGATTCGCCGGAATCGACTGAACGGACATTACGGACGGTTCGTGAAGCGGCGATCGCAAAAAGCCAAAATCGAGTTGTTTCCGGTTTGGCCATTCGTGCGTTTGACGACCTGGGCGGAGAACCCGCGAACCAAGGCAGGAAGGTTGATCATTGCAGTCCGATTCGAGCTTTCGAACAACGCCCCGACATCGTGCCTCCTTGGCCAGCGCGGATCGAAAGCTGTTTTGCATTTTTTGTTGATGAAGTCTTCGAGGGCCATGGCGGGTACGAAAGCGTTGACGATCAGTGTAGCCGTTGTCGAGTCAACCAATTGACTTCCGAGGTTCCGACTTTTGAGCAACGGATCGCAAATTGTTTTGGAATCGTCGCGAAACCAAATCTGTCGAGAGACGATGGCTGGAGAAATTTGGTTGGTGAACTCGCCCAATCGAACACGGCCGGTGGTTTGGCGCGAGCCATTGGTGGTTCCTGGAATCAAATTTGGAACCCTCAGCTTTGGTCTGAGTATTCGTTAAGCCAATGGCGAGAGTATTTTGCCGCAATCGACGAGTTGCCCGGGCAGCCGTTATACTTGGGTGCGTTATTGAATGCATTGGACGTTTGTGTCAAATACCAAGTTCGTCTTGATATCGGTCTGTATCCAGCAGGATTTTCCGATGGACTGACTTGGCAAATTGATTCTCATTGCCCCGATTGCAAAGCGACACAGGAAACGAACCAATGTGGCGAATGCGGACGCCAGGGGGCTCCTAGTCCGGCCCGGAAAAGAAAAGTAATGGGGCGAAGACCCTATGTGCGGTTTGATGAGTTACTGAGCGGGCAACACCACGAGACGATTTGGAGCGAAGTTGAAAAACACCGACTCAATGGCTGATCAGGAGGCCGAGGAAAAGCACTCGCGAGAGATGAAGCCGTCGGCGGAACCCAAGTCGCCGGGGCTGTCGTGGTACGGCGTGATGTATGCGGCTCTGGCCGCGATTGGTTATGCGACGGCCAACGCGTTTCTTCGCCAACTTTCGGACGGGACGCCACATGAATGGGTCGTGACCTGCAAAGCCGGTTGTACAACGCTGATTTTTCTTCCCTGGTTGTTGTTTGTTTTTGCGACCGGCCGCATCAAATCAAGAATCTTTCCACCGTTGAAAATCTGCTTGCTTCTGTTTGTGGCAGCTTTGTTTGTTCAGCTTGCTGGTAACCTCGCATTCCAATGGTCGTTGGAACAAATCGGGATGGCGTTGTCGGTGCCCCTACTGATGTCGATCATGATTATTGCCGGGGCAACGCTGGGAAAGATCTGCTTGGGCGAGCCCGTTTCCGGCGTCATGAAAATCGTGATGGTCATGTTTATCGCCGCCATATTTTTGCTGGGACTGGGTGCCGCGAATCCTTCGCAACCCGAGGTCAATATTACCTCCAAGACCTGGCCTGTTCTGGGGGCGATCGCTGCCGCTTCCGCTGGTTTCGCCTATGCCTTCCTTGGATTAAGTTTGAGGACGAGCCTGAAGTACAACATTCCTTTGGCGACGCCGATGGTGATTGTTGGCGCGACCGGTGTCGTGATGATCGGCACGATGACCTTCAGGAATCACGGGTTTGAGATTGTGCGAAGCACCGATGGACCGACCTGGTTTTGTCTGATCGGCGCGGCGCTTTGTAATTCCCTGGCCTTTTTATCGCTAAGCAAAGCATTCAAGCACCTACCGCTGGTCTATGTCAACGTCACGAATGTCGCCCAGATCGCAATGACAACGCTCACAGCGATTTTCTACTTTGGTGAAAGATTTTCGATGCAACTCGGTATTGGCCTGGCAATCATGTTTGCCGGTTACTTGATTTTGGGAAGCCAACCCAGGAAAAGCCCGGCAGCCAGCAAGCCGGCCCAAGACGACTGACGCAATTGTCGTGCTTAGCGTTGATGGTATTTGCGTGTCGATGCCACGGTTACGAATTCCTCGAATCTTGATTCAAGTTTTTCAAGGTCGTCAGAGTACCATCCATCGAGTTCCAAAAATCTGGAATCCTCGAAATCGATCGGAAAGTCATTCTCAATGACAATGGCTTGATCAATCGAATCAGAACGGTCGTGCTTACATTTGCCGGACTCACATCCGAATTCACAGTTTTGATTTGGTTTGTTGATCATCGCCTGGTCTCCTTTGTTAAGACCCCTTCTTGTCGTGGAGGTTCGTGCTTTATTCCTGATTGAATGAAATGACTTTTGTTGAAGTTAAGAGCGTCGCAAACGCCATACCGTTACAAGGTTTTTAGTTCATTCGAAAAAAAATTGCCGGTACAGCAAAAAAAACATTCGAATTCACCCGTTTTTCCGATCAAAAAACAGATCGTTTTTTATTTCACGAATTCTTTTTTTTGGCCTGAAAGGTACGAATCGATCTTCGACTGTCGCAATTTGGAAACATTTGATCTCAAAATGGAAACCAAACCGTTTTCCGAGGTGCGAGTGTCAAATTGGCCGAACTTTCAGAAACCGTTTTCAGGAATTCGTTGATTGTTTTGGAAACCAAGGAAGGAAGGAGCTCGTCGATTGGACATACTCCTCGTACTCGGGACGTCTTTTTGAAATGGACTTCTCGAGCAGGGTGACACCAGAGACGCGAAGTAAAAAGAATGACATGATGGCCGGTGCAAACACGGTCCAGATGCCGCCTGCAGATATTGAAATTAGGAAAAACCCCCACATGACGCAAAAGTCACCGAAGTAATTGGGGTGTCTCGTGTATTTCCATAGGCCCTGTCTCAGAACCCGCTT
Organism: uncultured Pirellulaceae bacterium; assembly: GCA_964434955.1. GTDB lineage: Bacteria > Planctomycetota > Planctomycetia > Pirellulales > Pirellulaceae > JANQLU01. The sequence goes on along the minus strand of CAYSXI010000124.1, from coordinate 10,443 downwards.
TTGATTCACCGGGTTTGATTTAAATTTCATTAGTTGCCAGTCGCCAACCGTTTCAAAAAACAGTCCTATCGACCACAAGATAACCCCAGCGATCGCAGCCACACCCACCGTGCTTTCCGCACCTTGCACGATGGCGACTTGAATCGGCAAAGAAACCACCCAGAGCACAACGGCTTGAAGATTAAAGACCGTTACGAGGCTCCGCAGCCAGAACGTGTCAGGGTGACGATTTCGCATCGCCTTGTAACGACGATCTTCACCTTCGTGGATGTAGCGATAACCCAGATAAAGCGATAGTCGCAAGCCCCAGACAAGAACCAGGACCAGCATTAGCGTTGGCAAGGATCCCGAAGCTGGACCAAGGAAAAAGCTGGAAATGGCCAAGACGCAAAAACCGACTCCCCAAAATGGGTCGATCACGCTGGCATCACGACGGAAAAGACTAATCACCCAAACGGAAGACATCAGCATGCAAGCAAGTGCAAGGTTGATGAAAAGGATCGTTGTGATGCTCATCGTTTCGCCGAATGGAGTTAGGACATTAAATGATTGGTTGATTGTTGTTTCGAGGCAAGGCCTGGATTGGATTCGGCAATCAAACCGCGATCCACCTTTTCCGGATTGACTGCGTTTTCCGCAAATGCGTTAAGACATCGAGCCCGAAAAAATTAGTGCCAAAAAATGCATTTGGCTGTTACTCGTTTAACCGAAATAGGGGGCACCGGATTAACGTCGGCAAATCGACGGTTCAAGAAGCTGACAAGCGACCAAGCGATAACCACAAAACTTGCTCAAAGGCTATCCAATCGTTGACACGATGCGACTTGGGCAAGGGAGCGATCAAAAGAGGCATCCGACCCAGTAAACATGGGACGAAGCGCTGGTTGGCTTTAAAATTTGGTACCGAGAGGAATCAGAGAGCGGCGCCCCAGAAATTCCACCACGGCTTTTTGGGATCTTTCTTTTTCGAGGCGAACTGACCCCAAGGACGGCCATTGGTGCTGATACTTCCAATCAGTTTGGCATGCGTGAAATCAGCATTTTGAATCTTCGCACTCGTCATGTCAGAATTTTGAAGGTCGGCATTCGACAAGTCAGCGCTCGTAAAATCAACGCCATAAAGATTCGAACCAGAAAAATCTGCTTTGTGCATCAAGCACCGCATTTCCGAAAAACTGCAATCGGAATTTGGCATGTGCGCCTCGCTCATGTCAGCGCCATTCAGCTTGGCGTGACGGATCTGAATATTTGGCGCGTGAATACGTTGTAGCTGCGCACCATCCATCACGCCATCAACAATTTCCGCATTGGCCAAATCGGCACCCGTAAAGATCGCGCGTTTCATCACGCAATTTTTGAATTTGGCCTTTGTTAGAACACAGGCCCGGAAGTCTGCCTCGGAAAGGCTGCAACCGTCGAACGTGGTTCCGGACAAATCAGCACCGGAAAAATCTGCGCCCGCAAGGTTTCTCCCTTTGATTGTCACGCCTTTCAGAGAGGGCGAATTGGCAACCGAAAGGATTACTTTGCCGGTTTCCTTTTGTTTAATTTCAGTCATGGTGGCTACCGCCGTTTTTACCTGCCGGAATTTTGACGAGAAGTGTGGATCCCGAGTTCCAAAATCAACGAACGATTAAACGCATGCCGGTGATCCGAATTGACGGAATGTTAATTCGAGAAATCACTTATGATTTAACACCAGCGAAAACACGAAGTTTCTCGCTTGTTCACTGATGGAATTTGGCTGGAAAAGATTCTGATCGCCTCTGCCTGAATCAAATTTATGATAGCTGTTTAAGCAAACTGATTCAAATTTTGCTTTTCCCGCCTGTTCCGAACTATGTTCGTGTTTCGGCTAAGAATGTTCATTACTTTTTGACAAGACGACCCAATCGGACTGAATTCGACGCAAACACTGGCAAAATTGCCCTGTTTTGCCCAAGGTCAATTGATCAATGGCGAAAAAACTTCCAGTATTTATTTTTGCCAAATTTGTCCGAATCCAGAGACATTCGACGCGTTGAATTCGTTTTGAGGATCCCAGCTTGCCTGAACTGCCTGATGTCATCTGTTACTTGGAAGCGCTGGAACGCTTTCTTCTCAAACACAAAATCAAGAACATTGTGATCAAAAGTCCTTTCGTCTTGAGGACATTTGAGCCGCCAATCGAAGACTGCATTGGCAAAAGAGTGGTCGGGTTCCAGCGATTCGGCAAGCGAATCATCTGGGAATTGGAGGGAGAATTGAACTTGGTTTTCCATCTAATGATTACCGGGCGATTCCATTGGCGGAAACCAAGTTCGCTTCCTCGGAGCAAAAACGATTTGATGGCCATTCTTTTTGAACACGGCACAATGATGCTTACCGAGGCTGGCACCAAAAAACGAGCTTCGTTGCATGTGACGTATTCGGATTCGCTTCCCGCTTTTGACAAGTCGGCACTCGAAGTCATGGATTGTCGCGAAGAAGAATTTGCCCAAGCGCTTCGTCAAGAGAATCGAACCATCAAACGGGCGCTGACAAATCCGAACCTATTGTCTGGGATTGGAAACGCCTACAGTGATGAAATTTTGCTCCGCGCTGGAATCTCGCCTTTTCAACACACCAGAAAACTTACCGATCAGCAGATAAGCCGACTATTCGCAACAAGCAAACTGGTCTTGAATGAATGGATCGAGAGATTGCGCGAGCAAGTCGGCGAAAATTTTCCGGAACGAGTCACAGCGTTTCGAGACGAAATGTATGCCCACGGAAGATTCGGAAAGCCTTGCCGCGTTTGCAAAACGCTTATTCAACGCGTCGTCTATGCCGACAAAGAAATGAACTACTGTCCGCTTTGTCAAACCAATGGAAAAATTCTGGCGGACCGGTCACTTTCGAGGCTGCTCAAAGACGATTGGCCCAAGACCGTTGATGATTTGGTGCGAGAAGAGGAAAGCTGAAATGGAGATTGAATCGGGAGCCATCAAGTTGGTTTTGAAATCGGTCGACGAGGTTCGAAAGTTCGTCGAAACAATTCCCGAAACCGATCGCGAGCACGTGTCGCCCAATTGGCTCAACGCGGTGCTAGATGCGACCGTTGCCGATCCTTGGTGGCATGGGTTTCACGTTGTCCGCCTTTCAGATAATGAGCCGGTCGGTCATTGCGGTTTTAAAGGGCCGCCTGTCGATGGTTGTGTAGAGATTGCGTACATGACCGAAGAGGCTTTTCGTGGGCATGGCTTCGCGACGGAATCCGCGATTACCCTTGCCAATCATGCTCTTTCTCAAAATACAGTTACCAAGGTTCGTGCGCACACGTTGCCCGACCATTCCGCTTCGATTCGCGTTTTAGAAAAGGCAGGCTTTATTGAACTCGGAGAGGTAGTCGATCCCGAGGATGGGAAAGTGTTGCGCTTTGAGAAAACACGGTTGTCAAAAAAAAACAGCAGGCCTCAATGACCTGCTGCTCTTTTTTTCTGGTGACCACTAGGGCGGTTTGTTAGTTGTCACTCCATTCAAATTTGCTGATTGCGTTCAGCTCGCGAATGTAGACTTCGTTATTGTGAATCGCCAAGTGAGCCCAGGTTTCTTCGTCACTCACTTTGATCGTCGAGACCAATTCAAAACTTTCGGGATTCGCGTTGAACAAAACGAGTTTGCCTTTTTCGTCCAAGGCGAGGATTCTCGTGCCCTGGGCCACGAGGCTCATGTACTTGCCAAACCTTTTGCTCTTCCATTTTTCTTTGCCTGTTTTCAAGTCGATGCAGGCAAGGCAGCGGTTTTGCAGATGAATATAGGCGTGGCCATCAATAATGATCGGAGATGACATGTATCCTCGAAGTGGGTTTTGCCATTTCAGACGACTCGCCATTCCGTCGTTGGTTTTTCCAATTGAGTACATGTAGGAGCTGTTTTGGTAGGTGCTCGTAAAGACGCTATTTTCAAATACTGTGGGCGTCAAAATGTTCATGCCTCGAAAGCTTGGAACTTTCTGTGACCACAATACTTGCCCGGAGCCCAGGTCGACTCCCGTCAGTTTATCGCGAGTCTGAACAAGCATCTGTTGTTTGCCGTTGAGTTCAGTCAGATACGGGCTGGAGAACGCACTTCCGTACATTCCGCCACCATCGTTCAGCGACCGCCAAACGACTTTGCCATCTTCCACTTTGATTTTGCAGAAACTGCCACCGGCCTGAACAAAAACGTGTCCGTCATGAACAAGCGGAGAGCTGACGAAGCCGAAATCCGGATTCTTGGTTCCGTACTTTTTGGGGAAATCGATTCGCCAAAGTTCTTCGCCAGTACGGCTGTCCAGGCAAACCAAAAGGTCTCGCATACCGCCAACAAAAATTCGATTACCCGAAACAGCGGGCGTCGGGCGGATCCAGCTTCCATTGGATTTGGCGAAAAATGGAACGGTCCTCGAACCTTCCCATTTTTGAGCACAGACTCTTTTTACGGTCTTTCGATTGAGTGCCGTGACGACTTCAAATTTCTTATCTTTGGTTTCTGTCGTGAAGACGATGTCGCCTTGAATCACTGGCCCCGAATAGCTGGGGCCCATTTCCATCCGCCAAACGCGCTTGAAATTGTTGGAGTCGATTTTCTTTGGCCACTTTTTGCTGGTGTCAAACCCGGTTCGCTCAGCACCTCGCCATTGGTTCCACTCGCTGGGGTTCGGCGCCTTGGCCGGTTTGTCATTGTCCTGCGCAAACACCATTCCTGGCACCGCAACCAGCAAACAAGCGACGAGAAGCTGTTTCGCGTGAGTAATTCGCATGATCATTCCTTAAGATTTAGACAACGTGACTTGGTGAAACATGGTTTCCGCAAAGGCTGCGAACTGCGTCAAGTTGTCGCTGTAATTCGTATAACGGATGTCCTGTTTAATTTCTTCGGTGACCCCGCGACCACCGATGACCACAGCGATCGAGCGATCAAGGCAATCGTAGAATTCATTGAATTCGTTTTTGAAGTTCGGGGTCAAATTTCGGGAGGAAATGCTGAACGCCATTAGTTTAGGGCGATGTTGCGAACAGGCGTTGAGGTAGGAATTGAATGGAATGTTGGTGCCCAGGTAGATGGCATTCCAACCAAGCTCCTGCATGACCAGCTCAACCAGCTGGGGCGCGAGGGTGTAGGGGTCGCCCGGAACGCCACCGCAAAGAGCAACGGGAGCATCGAGATTCTTCGGAAGGTAGTCTCGAAGCAAATGAACGGTTCGCGAAGCGATTTCGCAGGCGCGGCGCTCCTGGTAGACCTCGGCACTTCCGCATTCCCACAGCTCACCAATTTTTTGAAATGCCGGTTGGAAAACCGAATCAAAAATCGACGCGATGTTGACCTCGCTCATGAAGAGTCGTGTGATCAACTCACGCGACGCCATCTCATTGCCTTCCATGAGCAGCTTCGCGAAGGTTTCTGAAACCGCGTCAAGGGAGTGAAACTGCTCCCGGGAGGGAAGGTCCAGCAGATCCGGTTGGATGACCGCATGGCCGGATTCCCGGAGGAATCGAATCACGGCGGCCGTGGTGATTCTCCGGTGGCCGCCGGCAGTCTTGGAATAGTCCAGCATTCCGCGATCGCACCAGCGTTTCAGCGAAGATTCGCTTACACCAATCGCGTCTGCAACTCTTTTCGGGGTAAATGATCGTTCGGTCATGATGAATGTTTTGACTGAATATGTGACTGATTTTTAACCTCCAAACGTGCTTCAAACTAGAAAAAATCAAAAAAATGTCAAAGAAACCGTTGCATTTGCCCTACCGACGCGGATTAATACTCGAAATCAAGTTTTTGAACGATTTGAACGAATTACTGCCACCGAGACAGAATTGAGTTGAAATAGGGCATGCAGAATCATCCCGAATTCGAGTTTGAAGTCTTCTATGATGGGGAATGTCCGCTCTGCAAAGCGGAGATCGATCTTCTAAGAAAATGGGATCGGGACCGAGCCATACGATTCACGGATTTCACCCATTCCGACTTCGATCTAATCTCCGTTGGCAAGTCTTACAACGAGTTGATGAGCCAGATTCACGGGCGAACGAAAGAAGGCCAGCTGGTGATTGGCGCAGACGTTTTTCGCGAGCTTTACCGATTGGTCGGCCTTGGCTGGCTCGTTCAGATTTCGGAGATTCCAGGAATGAGACAGCTCACGAACTTGGGCTATGTCATTTTTGCTCGCGTCCGAAAATTCGTTTATCGAAAACGATGCGATGCTGGAAGTTGTGGGGTTTCGACCGGCGACAGACTCCGGGAGATCGAGTCATGAAAATTGCAATTATCGGGACCGGAATCTCGGGACTCACGGCAGCCTATCATCTGAATCCTCATTGCGAGCTAAGTCTCTTCGAGGCCAACTCTTACATCGGGGGGCACACGGCCACGATCGATGTAAATTGGCAAGGCGACACGGCGGCGGTCGACACGGGTTTCATCGTATTCAACGATCGGACCTATCCGAACTTCATCAAAATGATGGATGATCTTCAGGTTGATTATCAGAAGACAACCATGAGTTTTAGTGTCAAGAATCAAGTCTCAGGACTTGAGTACCGCGGTGCTGATCTCAATGGATTCTTCGCCCAGCGACAAAACCTGTTCCGGCCACGAATTTATCGAATTATCCGGGGGCTGATACGTTTTAACAAAATCGCGCTTTCCATGAACGCGGATGAATCGTCGAAGATGACGATTCGCGAATTCTTTGACTGTCACAAGTTTTCGAAGACGTTTGTTGAGGACTATTTTTTGCCGATGGGTTCGGCGATTTGGTCCTGCCCCGGCGAGACATTCCTGGATTTTCCCATTCGTTTTGTCATCGAGTTCTATTCAAACCATGGACTCCTTTCGGTCAATGATCGTCCGCAATGGTATGTGATCAAGGGCGGTTCGCGTTCCTACATCCCGAAATTGACGAGCGAGTTTGCGGATCGAATTCAGCTGAACACACCGGTTGAACAGGTTCTAAGGCATCCTGAATTTGTTTCCGTCAAGACAAAGAATGGCACCGAGCAATTTGACCAGGTGATTTTTGCTTGTCATTCGGACCAGGCGCTTCGGATTCTTGGTGACGATGTTGAGTTGACGGAGCGAGAAATCCTGAGCTCGTTCCCTTATGAAAAAAATCAAGTGATCCTGCACACCGACTCAAAGGTAATGCCGAAGCAGAAACGAGCGTGGGCGTGTTGGAATTACTCAATCGATCCGGCAAATGACCAACGGGCAACGGTTACTTATTACATGAATCAGCTGCAAAGCCTGGCAAACAAAACGGACTTTTTCGTGACATTGAATCAGCCCGGCGACATTTCGAGGGAAAGCGTGATCGCCGAATTCGAATATCACCACCCGGTTTTTGAGGCGAACCGGTACTTGGCTCAGCGGCGGCACCAGGAGCTGATTTTGAACAATCGGACTTCTTTTTGCGGTGCTTACTGGGGCAACGGTTTCCACGAAGATGGTGTTGCCAGCGGACTTCGCGTTGCCGAACGAATCAAGTCGGAATTGGAATTCAGCGAAGCCACTCCTTTGAAACAGGAGGCGGTTAGGTGACCCCGGCTTTGAAAAGTGCGATATACGAAGGGTGGGTCCGGCACCGAAGGTTCGAACCCGTCGAAAACAACTTTCGATATCGAGTTGCGTTCGCCTATGTCGATCTCGATGAATTGGAAGAAATTCATCGAACGCAAGCTTTCTGGTCAACGAAGGGACCGAACTTGAGTTGGTTTCGCCGCGGCGATCACATGGGCGACCCGAATCGGCCACTGGCAGAAGAGATTCGAAAACTGATTGCCGATCGCGGACTCGAAGTTCCCAGTGGGCCGATTCGGCTGCTGACTCAGTTTCGTAACTTTGGATTCCTGATGAATCCCGTTTCCTTTTATTATTGCTTCGACGAAAACGAGCGGTTGGCTTGCGTCGTGGCTGAAGTTACCAACACCCCTTGGGGAGAGATGCATTGTTATGTCCTTGATGAGGGCCATTGGGGCGAGAGCCGCAATGAGCTCAAGAAGGATTTTCATGTGTCACCATTCATGCCGATGGACATGGTTTATCAATGGCGAATGGGTCCGCCGGATGAAAAAGTCAGAATCCACATCGATCAATCGCAACTGGCGAAGCGAAAATTCGACGTGACCATGGAGTTGAGTCGCAAGGCGTGGACGGCCGCAACTCTTCGAAAATCACTTTTGGCCTTTCCGTTCAGTTCGTTTCAGGTGTTCCTGAAGATCTACTGGCAGGCAATCAAGTTGCGTTGGAAGGGTCTGAAGTTTTATCCACATCCAAAACACAAGTCGGCCGAATCTAAAGATCGTTCAGTCTCGAATGAAACACTGGTTCAGCCAACCATTTCGCAAGTTTCTCAAAAATCGTAGCAAGCAATGTTTGAAAACTTATATCGCAAAATCGTATCCAGGAAACTTTCTGCGCTCCAGGATTCTCGAATTCAAATTGTAGAAAATGGAGAACGGGTCGAGTTTGGCCAGGCCGATTCCCGAGAGCTGGTTGAGATTCACATCCACGACCCTCGCTTTTACCAGCGTGTCGTATTTGGCGGTGGACTGGGTGCGGCCGAGTCCTTGATGGACGGCGATTGGACGTGCGACGACCTGACCGCATTGGTTCGGATTTTTGCTAGAAATATCCACTTGGGCGACCGGCTGAATGGTGGTTTCGGATTGTTTAAGAAACTGGCTGAACAGCTGCTCTACCGTTGGAAGCGAAATTCGATTGAGCAAGCCAAGCAAAACATTCACGAGCACTACGATCTTGGAAACGACTTCTTCAAGGAGTTCCTGGATCCAACCATGAATTACTCTGCGGGCGTGTTTCAAAGTCCCGACGACACGATGCTTCTGGCATCCATCAACAAGATGTGGCGAGTTTGCCGGAAACTCGATTTGAGCCCGAGCGATCATCTGCTTGAGATTGGAACGGGTTGGGGATCTTTGGCCGTCTTTGCGGCGACTCAATTCGGTTGCCGCGTCACAACCACAACGATCTCCGAGGAACAGTACCTGTATGCGAAGTCCCGGGTTCGGGCGCTGGGGCTGGAAGATCAGGTGACCGTCGTGAAACAGGACTATCGGCAGTTGGAAGGGAAGTTCGACAAGATTGTTTCAATCGAGATGATTGAGGCAGTCGGTCACGAATATCTGCAGTCGTTTTTCGCGAAGTGCAATGATTTGATGTCAGCAAACGGAATGATGTTGGTTCAGTCCATCGTGATTCGTGACCAGCGACACCGGGCTCATTTGAACAATACCGATTTCATCAAGAAGTACATTTTTCCCGGCGGTTGTCTCCCTTCGAATTTGTCTCTGCTGCAAAACATTGAGCGAGTTAGCGACTTGCAAATGTTGAATGTTGAAGACATCGGAATGGACTACGCCCAAACGATCGCCCATTGGAAAGACAGGTTTCTGGAGAACCTGGACAAAATTCGCGATATCGGATTCCGCGATGATCGTTTTATTCGCATGTGGCACTACTACCTGTGTTATTGCCAAGCCGGATTTTTGGAGAGACAGATCTCGAACGTGCAGTTGCTGGTCGCCATGCGAGACTCAAGATCTATCCCGACTCCGGCGAGTTGGGAATTGAATCCGCGCGAGCTTCGACGTTTGGCCGCGAATTGGGTTGGCAATTTTGCCGAGGGCGGCGAGGCAACGTTGGGAGAAGTTGATGAGACGGCCTCGTTGACATTGGCTTCCAATCGTTAGGGCCACACGGACTGGGAGCAGCCGCCCGTTTGGCGCGGTTCAAACGAAACGGCAACCGTAAAAACTTGAAGGCAAGCAAGGTGTAAACATGAAAGAGTATTTGACAAAACTGGCCATTCGTTTGATCGAAAAGGGTTTGATTCCCGAGTCAATCGTCCGCCGCGGCGTGCGAAAACTTTGCAAAAACCGTCTGCAATCATTGCAGCAAAGAGAACGCGAAGTGGGCCTTGCGACCGTCCTGGAAGAGTTTGTTGCCGACTCGAAAAATCAGCCGATCGCGCTGGTTCCGGAGAAAGCGAATGAACAGCACTACGAAGTTCCCGCAAACTGGTACCAACTGGTACTCGGAGAGAACGGCAAGTATTCATGCTGCTATTTCGATGATCTGGATGGTCCCAACGATCAAGCTCTGGAGCTTGCCGAAGAGCGCTCGCTAAACATGACTTGCGAGAACGCTGAGTTGGAAGACGGGATGGAGATTTTGGAACTGGGATGCGGGTGGGGCTCATTGACGCTCTGGATGGCCAAGTCTTATCCGAACGCACGCATCACGGCCGTGTCAAATTCGTCTTCCCAACGAGCTCACATTTTGAGCAAGGCCCGAGAATTCGGCGTTGAAGAAAGAATCAACGTAATCACATGTGATATGAACGACTTTGAAGCCGGCCAAAAATTTGATCGGGTTGTTTCGATTGAGATGTTCGAGCACATGAGAAACTACGAGACCCTATTC
>CAYSXI010000123.1:1590-16163 GCA_964434955.1 uncultured Pirellulaceae bacterium | reverse complement strand
AGGCGGTGCTGTGGATCAGGAACTTACCCGCCGGGATGTCCTGCCCGAATGACGCTTGCCCCTGAAGCATCACTGCAAGGATTAAACAAACCTTGACGATTGGAAAAACTTTGCCCCCAAATTCCGATTGACGAGACCGTTGGTTCATTTGAGTTTCCGCCCTGTGTTTGAATATTTTTCGATTCGATTCGAACGAATTTACAGATTCTGCCTTTTAGATCGGGCGTTGCTGCAATGCATTGAAGCGGTTTTTTTCGCTACGATCGATTCAAACGGAATTCGCTCTCAAACTTTGTGGGTTGTTTCGAATTCTCAGATTGGGCGTCACCGGCTCAAATTTATTGGCATTTCCCGGTCCAATTCTGTCGCAAACCGACCCCCATTTTCGACGCAAGGCTGCTGCCGCCTGTGCGCTTCTTCAAATCAGGGACAGAATAATGGTGAAATTGAACTGGAACCTGATTGATGAACGAAGCAAAACTACGCGACCTGGGTCTTGGCGAAGACCAAATCGAAAAGCTCATTTCCGCGAACTGGGAATCGAGCGACGCTGAAGCCAACTGGCGGAACGTTTGCCAACTTCTCGCAGACGACTTTCCGGATCCTTCAGTTGCCCGAGAGCTCTGGGACTTGGTTTTCCATGATTGGAAGGAGGCGGAACGACCGAGGCCGCTTTGGAGTCCAACCTTGCAACAGATTCACGGGGCAAACCTTTCATCCTGGTCGGCCGATCTCGGGATTACTTCTTTCGAAGATTTTCATCGCAATTCGGTTGAAGCCCCCGAAGCGTTCTGGCAATCGGCAATCGAACGACTGGGCGTCGAGCTTGAAGAGACCGGCGAACCCGTTTTGTCCGATCGTGATGCGGCCAAGGCGCAGTGGTTTCCCAATGCCTCACTGAATATCGCCAAAAGTTGCTTTCAAGCCGACCCTGAATCTCCGGCCATCGTCTACCAACGTCCCGGTCAAGCGCTCGAGACACTTAGCGTTGCCCAACTGCAAGCAAAAGCCAACCAAGTATCCAATGGCTTGGTAGAGGCCGGTTTCCAGGCTGGTGACGCAATCGCGGTGGTGCTTCCGATGACCGCCGAATCGGTCGCGATCTATCTGGGAATTGTCCAAGCCGGCATGGCGGTGGTTTCGATTGCCGACAGTTTTGCAGCCAATGAGATCGCGAATCGATTGAGAATTGCGGAAGCCAAAGCCGTCTTCACCTACGACCAGATGCTTCGCGCTGGAAAACCCATTGAGCTGCTCTCTCGGGTTCAGGAAGCAACCGATCTTTGCGCGATCGTTGTTCCCTTGGACAATGCAACTCGTGGCAGTTTGCGCAGCCAGGATATCGACTTCCAATCATGGAATACGCTATCCAAGGATTTTGAAACCGTGATATGTAACGCGCGGGACGCAACCAACATCCTGTTTTCGTCGGGAACGACCGGTGATCCCAAAGCGATCCCCTGGACCCACATAACGCCAATCAAATGTGCGGTCGACGGATTCGTTCACCAGGATATCAAGCCCGGTGACGTCGCGGCATGGCCCACCAATCTTGGATGGATGATGGGCCCCTGGCTCATTTATGCCGCGCTGGTCAATCGAGCAACGATCGCGTTGTACGAAGACGTGCCGATGGGCGATGGGTTTGGAAAATTCATTGAAGACGCCAAAGTCACGATGCTGGGCGTCGTCCCGACAATCGTGAAGGCTTGGAAAGCTTCCCGTTGCATGGAACCATACGACTGGTCGGCGATCAAGTGTTTCAGTTCGACCGGCGAGGCTTCGCAAGCGGACGACATGTTTTATCTTGCGGCACTGGCAAACATGCGACCCGTCATCGAGTACTGTGGCGGAACGGAAATTGGCGGCGGCTATATCACGTCGACGATGGTTCAACCGAACGTCGCGTCCAGCTTTTCGACGGCGGCAATCGGGCTGGGTGTTCTGATTCTCGATGGCGAGAGGCAACCGGCCGATGAAGGCGAGGTATTCCTGCAAGGACCTTGCGTCGGCTTGTCGGAAAGACTTTTAAATCGCGATCACCACGCGACCTACTATGAAGGCGCGCCCAAAACAGCAGCCGGTACCAGCCTCCGCAAACATGGTGACTTCATGCGGAAGCTGCCGGGAGGTTATATCGTGGCGGGTGGCCGCGCAGATGACACCATGAATCTGGGCGGCATCAAAGTCAGTAGCGCGGAAATCGAAAGGGTGCTTAATCGGATCGAAACGATTCGGGAAACGGCGGCCGTCGCGTACTCGGATGGTGGGCCGGACGAATTGGTGATGTTTGTCGTTCTTGAAAGCGATGAAGACACGCTTCCGACTCAATCATCCCTGCAAAAGGAGATGAATCAGAAACTCAAGTCCGAGCTGAACCCACTTTTCAAGGTTTCACGAGTTCGCTTGATTGACTCGATGCCTCGAACTGCCAGCAACAAGGTCATGAGACGTAAACTGCGGGATCAACTGGCTTCAAATTGAAGAATTGCCGGATTCAAAACGGAATTTCTGCAACTTCCTTCCCTGCATTGCGACTTACTATTAGCCGGTCATTTTTACAAGAAGCGCTGCGTTTCCGCACGCGTGCATTGATGGATTGCACGCATACGACGCGCACGTCTCCAAGTATTGACGAAGCGTTGCGAGCGCACCTGCTTGGCAATTTCTTTAGAATGAACTCGTATGGCCATCATCAGCGACAGAACCACCGTTTTTCAAATTGAAAAATTGGTGAAGACCTACGACATGGGCGAGGTAACCGTGCAGGCGCTCCGTGGCGTCGATCTTGAAATATACGAATCTGAATTTGTTGTGCTCCTTGGTCCTTCGGGAAGCGGCAAATCCACTCTGCTGAATATTCTGGGCGGATTGGACCTGCCGACCAGTGGCAAAGTCCAATATGGAACGCAGGAGCTATCGCGAATCAGCGAATCGGCTTTGACACGCTATCGTCGAAATCACGTTGGCTTCGTTTTTCAGTTTTACAACCTGATCCCCAGCCTGACCGCGAGGGAAAACATCAGTTTGATAACCGAAATCGTCCCCGACCCGATGTCTCCGGACGAGGCGCTTCGGCTGGTCGGGCTATACGATCGCCGGAACCATTTTCCAGCGCAACTCTCGGGGGGTGAGCAGCAACGTGTTGCCATCGCAAGAGCCATCGCCAAGCGCCCGCAGATATTGCTTTGCGATGAGCCAACAGGCGCACTGGATATCAAAACGGGAATCCTTGTGCTTGAGGCAATTGAGCGAATCAATGCCGAACTTGGTACCAGTACGATCGTGATTACTCACAACGCCGTGATCGCAGAAATGGCCGAGCGCGTTATTTCGCTTGCGGACGGCCAGATTGTTTCGGTTCGCGAAAATGAATCGCAACGTCGGGCTTCGGACTTGGAATGGTGAGGCTGGGTCGGTCATGAACGCTCTCGATCGAAAACTATTTCGGGATCTCTGGGGAATTCGCGGGCAGGCACTTGCGATTTGCTGCGTGATTGCATCTGGCGTCGCGATGTTCGTCATGGCGCTTTGCGCGCTGGCTTCGCTGACTTATTCCAAAGACGCCTACTACGAAAAATATCGGTTTGCGGAACTATTCGCTTACGCAAAGAGAGCGCCCAATTCGGTTAAACATCGATTGGAGTCCATCCCGGGAGTCGCCGGAATTCAAACGCGAATTGTCTTGGATGTCACACTGAATATCCCTGACATGTCGGAGCCCGCAAAAGGGCGATTGATTAGCATCCCGGATCATCACGAACCGAAGTACAACACCCTGCACTTGCGCCGCGGGCGTTGGATCGAAGCTTATGCGGCCGACGAAGTCCTTTTGGCCGAGTCCTTCGCAATTGCCCATCAACTCAATCCGGGCGATGAGTTGACGGCCGTGATCAATGGTCGATTTCAGAAGCTGCGAATCGTTGGAATCGTGCTCTCGCCGGAATACATCATTCAGATCCCGCCGGGGGCCCTACTACCGGATGACAAACAGTTCGGTGTCATGTGGATGAGCCAACAACAGCTGGAGGCCGCCTATGACATGAAGGGCGCGTTCAACAATGTGACTGCCAAGCTTTTGCGAAACGCAAGTGAAGAAGAAGTCATCAAACAGATGGACCTGATTCTCGAGCCTTACGGATCGCAAGGCGCCTACGGTCGCGAAAGTCACGTTTCGCATCAGTTCATTTCGGATGAAATCCGTCAGCTTCGTTCGACGGCAATCATCGCACCGGCCTTATTCTTGAGCGTTTCTGCTTTTCTGTTGAACATGGTCGTTTCACGGATCATAGGCTTGCAAAGGGAGCAGATCGCCGCGCTAACGGCCTTTGGATACACGAAATACCAAGTCGGCATCCACTATTTAAAGCTTGTGTTTGCGATCACGTTGGTTGGAACCGCGATGGGAACGGTCGCGGGCGTGTACCTGGGGCAACTGTTAACACAGATGTATACCCGATTCTACAAGTTTCCAATTTTCTATTTCGAAGTGAAACCGTCCATCATTGTTCTGGCGGTCCTGATCAGTTATGGCGTCGCGCTGGTTGGAACAGTGGCGGCACTTCGACGAGCGGCCAAGCTCCCGCCGGCTCAAGCAATGCGACCGGAGCCACCGGCAAACTACCGCCCAACCTTGGTGGAAAGATTTGGCCTGGGATTCTTGTTTCCCCAAGTCGTTCGAATGATTTTGCGCAAGCTCGAACGCAAACCGATCAAATCCTTGTTGAGCGCTTTCGGAATTTCAATGGCTGTATCCGTTTTGATTTTGGGAAGCTTCACCTTGGACGCTGTCACGTTCATCATGGATTTTCAGTTTCGAGTCGCCCAGCGGCAGGACATGACCGTTACTTTTTTCGAACCGACAAACAACGCGACTCTGCATGATGTGGATCGATTGCCCGGCGTGGTTCAAAGCGAGTCTTTTCGCGCGGTGTCGACGCGATTCCGTAATGGACATCGATCGCGTCGCGTCGGAATTACCGGCCTCGAAACGGGCAACCAGCTTTTTCGAATTTTTGATACCGACCGGAAGGTCGTCGAAATCCCTTCAGAAGGATTAATGATTTCGGACAAACTGGCGGACCTTCTTCAAGTTCAACGAGGCGACACGGTCAAAGTCGAAGTCCTTGAAGGAAAACGGGGCGTCTACGAAGTCCCCGTGGCGGCGGTCATCAAGGAATTTAGTGGCATCAATGCCTACATGAACTTGCGAGCCCTCAATCGAATGCTCCAGGAAGGTCACGTTGTTTCAGGAGCTTTTGTCAAAGTCGACCAGTCGCAGGAAGACGCGATTTATCAACAGCTCAAGGAAACGCCCAAAGTCGCTGGCGTGAATATCAAAGCCTCGATGCTACAGAGTTTCCAGGAAACAATCGCCGAGAATCTTTTGGTGATGCGAGTATTCAATATCGCATTCGCCTCCATCATTGCTTTCGGCGTCGTTTACAACAGCGCCCGAATTTCGTTATCAGAACAAAGCCGTGAACTTGCGACCCTGCGAGTCATCGGGTTTTCACGATTCGAAGTTTCCAGCATTCTCCTGGGGGAATTGGGCGTGCTAACGCTTCTCGCGATTCCCATTGGATGTAGCATCGGATACGGCTTCGCCTACCTAGCGACGCTCGGAATGGATACCGAAGTGTATCGAATTCCGCTGGTCGTCAACTTGTCAACGTTTGCCTTCGCTATCACGACGGTCGTGGTCGCAACTTTTTTGTCCGGTTTGATTGTTCGGCGTAAAATAGATCGACTGGACCTCGTTTCTGTCTTGAAAACGAAAGAATAGAACTTTGGTCAAATGGCTCAAGCGAATCTTCTGGGTTCTTGTTTTGGTGGCGATCATCGGCGGGATTGCATGGAGTTTTCGGCCCCAACCGATCGTCGTGGACACGACGTCCGTTTTACAGGGAGCGTTGGAAGTCACCATCAATGAAGACGGCAAAACCCGAATCAAGGAAAAATATATCGTCTCGACACCGGTGGGCGGCCGACTGCAACGAATCACTTTTCGCGAAGGCGATTCGGTATTGGCGACCTCGACCGTGATTGCATCCATTCAGCCAAGCAACCCCAATCTGCTTGATGCGCGAACTTTGGCCCAGGCCAAGGCCCGTGTCTCCGCTGCCAAATCGGCTTTGGATCGTGCAAAGTCCAAAGTCGCACAGACGCAGATTGATAAAGACCAGGCAGAAAAGGAATACGAGCAAGCGCGGGAATTGATTCAAACCCAGGCGATCTCGCAACAGGAATTCGACTTGAAGAACTCCAAATTCCGAAGTTGCACCGAGCTATTGCGATCGGCCAACTTCGATCGCGATATCGCCAGCTACGAATTGGAGTTGGCCGAAGCGGCAATGATCCACGTTCAGCCCGACAATTCCGAGCAGCGCGATTCAGGCTTCTTCGCGATTCGCTCACCGATCCAGGGTGTGGTACTCCGAGTTTTACAGGAAAGTTCAACCATCGTTTCCGCCGGTACTCCGATCATGGAACTCGGCGACGCCACCGATTTGGAAATCGTTGTCGACTTGCTTTCTTCCGATGCCGTCAAAGTTGGCCCGGGAACCAAGGTTCACATCGAGCAATGGGGGGGCGACAAACCACTTACGGGGGTCGTCCGTTTAATTGAACCTTCCGCCTTCGAAAAGATCTCGGCACTTGGGGTCGAAGAACAGCGAGTCAACGTGATCATCGACTTTGAAATCCCTGAATCGCAGATGGGTCGCATTGGTGACGGCTATCGCATCGAAGCTCGTTTGGTGACCTGGCAAAACGACTCGATTGTCAAAGTTTCCACCAGCGCGCTTTTCCGCGAAAACAATCGCTGGGCCGTGTTTGTTGTTTCCGAAGGCGTGGCAAAACTCACCTACGTGGAGATTGGACATCGCAACGACCAGGAAGCAGAAATCATGGGCGGTTTGAAGGCCGGCCAAACGGTGATCATGCATCCCGGCGACTCGATTACCGATGGAAGTATGGTTCAGGCTCGTGAAAGCGACGATGAAAACAAAGTTGAAGAATGAGGCAATGATCGATGAAACTTCTTCCGCTTTCACAAAAATTCAAAGTGATCAAACTGCCTGCGCAGAGCAAGATTGCTGATCTCGCCGATTGGCCGCGCCCTTATTTCCTGGCCCACTCGGACAGCGAACTCTCACTGACGATCGATGATTCATTCGACGAAACGATTTTCGGCGAAGTTGCAGCCGTCGAAGGTGATTGGGTTGGATGGTATTTCGAAGGCCAATTGGAATTTTCGATGGTGGGCGTGATCGCCAAAATTTCTGGCATCCTCGCCGCGGCCGAAATTAGCCTGATGGCTCAATCGACCTTTGACACCGACTACATTTTCGTCAAATCGAAGGATGCCCGTGCCGCAATCGAAAACCTGAAGGCGCAGGGATACGTAATCTCCGCAATCTAGGTCGCGACAAATCGGACGCCCGGTTTGAGAATGCCCGCCAAACTCGGAAACGTCTGCGAATCAAAATCCAGCGGATCGAAAGAAATCATTCAGGATTTCGAACCCAAGTTTCGATTGCTTATTTAGTATTCAATTGTATACTAATGTATCTTTGTTCACGGAAGGTTCGACGATGCATGAGACTTTGACGCAGCGACAACAGGAAATCCTCGACTTCATTGAGTCTTTTATTGAAGACCATGCATACGGTCCATCGTTGCGGGAAATTGCCGACCATTTTGGATTCAGCTCCGTCAACGGCGCGGTCGGTCACGTGCGAGCGTTGGAAACCAAGGGATTTATTGTCAAGCCTTCCAACAAGATGCGGGCCATTGAACTGGCGGAAGAGTACGCTTCTCAAAAAGTCGGACTGCCCGTTGCAGGGCGAGTTGCGGCAGGTTTGATGACCGAGGCGGTGCAGCAGAATGAGCGAATCGATTTCGCAGAGATGTTTGGCCGCCGCGGCACCTATGTCCTTGAGGTCTCTGGCGATTCCATGATTGAGGCCAGTATCGCCGATGGAGACTATGTCATTGTCGAGCCACGCAGGAAAGCGAATCGCGGTGATATTGTTGTCGCGCAAACCGAGGAAGGCGAAGCGACCGTCAAGTATTACTTCCCTGAAAAAAATCGAATCCGGCTCCAACCGGCCAACTCAGACATGAAGCCCATTCTTTGTCGCGACATCAAAATCAAAGGCGTCGTCGTTGGCGTTGTCAGAAAAATCTGAGCCATCAATTCGCTGAAACCTGGACGGCGCAGTATTTGAGTTCGGGAATTTTCCCGAAGGGATCGAGGGCTTCGTTGGTCAACAAATTGGCCGCAGCTTCATGGAAGCAGAACGGAATGAAAATATCGCCTCGACTGACGCCGTCGTCGGCCCTCGCGTAACAACGGATCTCCCCGCGCCGCGACCGAATCGTCATCGCATGACCGTCCTCAACTCCGATCTGTTTCAGGTCTTCCGGGTGAACGGACACCACGGCAACCGGTTCAATCGCATCCAGAACGGTTGCTCGTCGTGTCATCGAACCCGTGTGCCAGTGCTCTAGCTGACGTCCGGTGATAAGGACAAATGGGTAATCGTCATCGGGAGTTTCATCCGCGCGCTGGAATTCCGCAGGCACCATCCTTCCACGTCCGTTGACGGTTGGAAAATCATCGATGAACACAACGCCCTGCCCTGGCTGATCTTCCTCCGAGCAGGGATAAGTGACGCTGTCCTCATTTTGAAGGCGGTTCCAGGAAATGCCCTCGATACTCTTCATTGCTCCGCGCATCTCTTCGTAGATTTCGGAAACCGCCTGGTAATTCCAATTCAATCCGAGTCGCTTGCCAATCTCTTGCGTGATCCACCAATCCTGCCGAACTCCTTCCGGCATTTCAACCGCGATCCGTCCGAGCTGAACCCGTCGATCGGTATTTGTGACGGTCCCTTCTTTTTCCGGCCAGACACTTGCCGGCAACACAACATCTGCAAATGCACAGGTTTCCGTCAGGAAAATATCCTGTACCACGAGGTGCTTCAACGATGCCAAACCGGCTCGAGAATGATTCAGGTTTGGATCGGACATGGCCGGGTTCTCACCCATGATATACATGCCCTGAATTTTTCCTTCGTAGGCCGCATGGACAATTTCCACAACCGTCAGCCCAGGATTGGAATCGAGCTTGGTTTGCCAATAATCCTCAAACCAGTTTTGTACTTCCGGACTGTCGACTCGTTGATAGTCCGGATAAACCATCGGAATCAATCCGGCATCGGAAGCGCCTTGGACGTTGTTTTGGCCGCGAAGCGGATGAAGACCTGCACCCGGCCGACCGATCTGTCCGGTGCAAAGAGAAAGGGCAATCAAACAACGAACGTTGTCGGTTCCGTGAATGTGTTGGGAGATTCCCATGCCCCAAAGAATGATCGACGAACCGGCTTTGGCATAAGTTCGCGCAACTTCGCGAATCGTTTCGGCATCAATTCCGCAGATCGGCGCCATTTTTTCGGGTGTCGTTTCGGCGACCGACTTGCGAATCAGGTCAAAATCTTCCGTCCGATTTTTCAAAAATTCGTGGTCAACCAAATCCTCTTCAATGATCACGTTCAACATCGCATTGAACAGCGCGACATCGGTGTCTGGCTGAAACTGCAAATAGTGTTTCGCATGCCGGGCCAAGTCGGTTTTCCTTGGATCGATCACGATCAAGGTTTTACCATCCTTGGCGGCGTTCTTGATAAAGGTCGCCGCGACGGGGTGATTCGACGTTGCATTTGAGCCGACGACGATGATCACATCGGCAAGGAGCACATCCTCGACTTGATTTGAAACTGCCCCAGAACCGATCCCTTCCAGCAGAGCCGCGACGCTGGAAGCGTGGCATAGACGCGTGCAATGATCGACGTTATTGGTTCGGAAGCCTGTCCGCACAAGTTTTTGAAAAAGGTAAGCTTCTTCATTGGAACACTTGGCCGAGCCAAATCCAGCGAGTGCCGATGGCCCCACCTCATCGCGAATTTCCGCCAATCCTTTCGCGGCAAGTTCAAGTGCTTCCTCCCAAGTCGCTTTGCGAAACATCCGGGACCAGTCGGCCGGATCAAAATGTTCGTTAAGCCCTTTCGGAATGCCCTCTTTCCGAACCAACGGTGTCGTCAATCGTTCCGGGTGATTAGCGTAATCAAATCCATATCGACCTTTGACGCATAGTCGCCCCTGATTGGCGGGCCCGTCCCGTCCCTCAACAGAAACGATTCGGTTGTCTTTGATTTGATAAGTCAGCAGGCAACCGACGCCACAATAAGGGCAAACGGAATCGACTTTTTTGTCGGTTTCAAGCAAGGCGATATCATTGGAAGGCGTAAGCGCACCGGTCGGACAAGCTTGAACGCATTCTCCACAACCCACGCAAGAACTCTCACCAAGCGGATCCCCGAGATCGAAACTGATCTCGGCATGGGAACCGCGGAACGCCATCCCAATGACGTCGTTGACCTGGCTTTCCCGGCAAGCCCGCACACAACGGGTGCATTGAATACAAGCATCCAGGTTGACAGAAATCGCGGCATGCGACTGATCTTCGCTCGGCTGTTTTCGAGTTTCAAATCGTGGAGACTCAACCCCAAGAAACTTAACCCAGTAATCCAATTCCGAATCGTTGGTTCGCGGCTCGTCGACCACATCACTGGCCAACATCTCGACCACCAATTTTTGGCTTTTACGAGCGCGATCCGATTGCGTTTGGACATTCATCCCTTCGGTAGCTTTTCGGCAACAGGAAGGCGCCAAAACGCGTTCCCCCTCAACCTCGACAACACAGGCTCGGCAGTTTCCGTCCGGTCGAAGCCGCTCGTCGTAGCAGAGATAGGGAATCTCGATCCCATGACGCTGAGCCGTTTGCAAAATCGTCTCGCCAGGGAAAGCGGTTACGGTTTGCCCGTCCAACTCGAAGGTAACACCTTGCGCCTGGGAATCATCTGTTTGCGTATTCCGAATCATCGAATTTCGTCAATCCAATTCTTGTGGGAAGTATTTGAAGATGCATTGCATCGGATTGGGTGCCGCTTGTCCCAGCCCGCAAATGGAAGCGTCGCGCATGACATCCGTTAAATCGTCCAGTTTTTCCTTGTCCCAGGAAGTCGTGAGTTGCATCAGGCCTGCAGCCTTTTCGGTTCCGACTCGACAAGGTGTGCATTGACCGCAAGATTCATGCGCAAAAAAGTTCATGGCATTCAGCGCCGCAACTTTGGCTTGGTCCTGGTCGCTCAAGACGATAACGGCAGCCGACCCAATGAAGCATCCGTATTCTTCAAGCGTGCCGAAATCGAGGGGCACATCGGCCAGGGAAGCCGGCAAGATCCCCCCCGAAGCGCCTCCAGGAAAGTAGGCATACAACTCGTGTCCATCCAACATACCGCCGCAATATTCGTCAACCAGTTCTCGCAGACTGATTCCGGCAGGGGCCAAATGCACACCTGGATTCTTAACGCGACCACTTACGGAAAACGAACGCAACCCCTTTCGGTCGCGACGACCATGACTGGCAAACCATTCCGCTCCGTTCTGAACGATGTCGCGAACCCAATGCAGCGTTTCGCAGTTGTGCTCCAATGTCGGGCGGCCAAACAATCCAACTTCGGCGATGTAAGGTGGGCGTTGTCGAGGCAAGCCGCGTTTTCCTTCAATCGACTCGATCATCGCCGATTCTTCACCGCAAATGTAGGCGCCGGCGCCTCGTCGCAAATGAAACTCGGGGAAGGCATCACCAAAATGCTGTTTCAATTCGTCAATGCAACGCTGAAAAATTTCAATCACGTGCGGATACTCATCGCGCACATAAAGGTAGCACGCGTCGAGCCCAACTACTTTCATCGCAATCAAACACCCTTCAAGCGTTCGATGAGGGTCACGTTCGAGGTAGTATCGATCTTTAAAGGTTCCCGGTTCACCTTCATCAATGTTGACGGCCAAAAGTCGTGGCGACTCATAGCCACTGACGATCCGCCATTTTCGCCCAGCAGGAAAACCGGCCCCGCCCAATCCTCGCAGCCCCGCGTGTTCAAGAATTTCGATAATCGACTCGGTCGAACGATCACCGGAAGCGACCTCGGAATAAAGCTGATACCCGCCATCGGCAAGATAGTCGTCCAAAAAGACCGTATCCGCCGGAATTTCACAGCGACGGTCACCGTTCGCGATCGCCTGTTTCACTTTATCGGTCGTCGCAGTTTCCACCGGGTGCTGATCCACCACGGCAACCGGAGCCGCCGCACAGCGACCCACGCATGGCACTCTTTGTACTCGCACCTTCAGCGAATCGGTCGAATTCTCAAGCCCCTTGATGAGTTCCTCGCTCCCACACATTTCGCAAGTAATTGAATCGCATACGCGAACCGTTAGCTCGGGGGGACAGGGCTGGTCGTCTTTGATGACATCAAAGTGGTGATAAAAGGTCGCAACTTCGTAGACCTCGACCGGAGCCAGCTTCATGATGTCGGCCAAGGCCACAATGTGGCTCGAGTGAATATGCTTGAAATGGTCTTGAATCCGATGCAGGTACTCGATAAGGAGGTCGCGCTGAATGGGTAAATCATTAATTAACTCGGCAATCCCCTTTTTTGCATCGGGGTCGACGACTCGGCCTTTCGGCTTCCCTCGTCGCCTTCGCTCCGATTTATCGACTGCACCAACGTTTTTGATCGGAATTTGCGGCTCGGCCATATCTTTATTTCAATTCAAATTTTTGCTGGACCCGATTCTTGCGCCAGGTCGACATTCATTCTAACAGGGCTTGGCTTAATCACTTAGCCCTGTTCAACTATTTGGGAAGTCAATTCTTCGTTAAGCACCTTCTTAAGTCTTTCATATTTCCACAGGACTGTTCGACAAAATGCCTAGTGATATTGAAATCGCCCAGCAAATTGAACTTGAGCCCGTCGTCAACATTGCAAACCAACTTGGGATCGATTCTGACGACTTGGAGCTATACGGACGCTTCAAGGCGAAGCTTCCGCTCACGTTAATTGATCAAGCAAAAGTTGAAAATTGCAATTTGATTTTGGTAACGGCGATTACACCGACGCCCGCGGGTGAAGGCAAAACCACGATGTCGATCGGTTTGACCCAAGGACTGAATCGGATCGGCAAGCAAACCGTCGTGGTGCTCCGCGAACCTTCGCTAGGTCCCGTTTTCGGTATCAAGGGTGGTGCGACGGGCGGTGGCTATTCACAAGTGCTGCCGATGGAGGATATCAATCTCCATTTCACCGGCGATTTTGCCGCAATCGAAAAAGCTCACAATCTATTGGCCGCCCTGATCGACAACAATATTCAAAGCAAAACACGCTCACTGGGAATTGATCCTCGAACCGTGCTTTGGAAGCGCGTCTTTGACATGAATGACCGATCACTTCGCGACATCGTCACGGGGTTGGGAGGAACCGGAAATGGCGTACCGCGAGAAGGCGGATTCGACATCACGGCTGCCTCCGAGATCATGGCCATTCTTTGCCTTTCGAATGACCTTGCTGATTTGAAGCGCCGACTCGGCAACATCTTTGTTGGTTTCACTCGCGAGCGAAAACCGATCTACGCCAGGGATTTAAATGCCAACGGAGCGATGGCTGCGTTGTTGAAAGACGCGATCAAGCCGAATCTCGTCCAGACGATCGAAAAGACGCCGGCAATCATTCACGGCGGACCGTTTGCGAATATTGCCCAAGGTACGAATACGGTGATCGCAACCAAGATGGGCATGTCACTTGGCGATTACGTGGTGACCGAAGCCGGATTCGGTTGCGACCTGGGCGCCGAAAAGTTCCTGGACATCAAATGCGTTAGCGCCGGTTTAAAGCCCAAGGCGGTTTGCCTGGTTGCAACCATCCGCGCGCTCCGTCATCACGGCGGTGCGGATTTGAAAAACCTGACCGAACCGAACGCGGAAGCGGTCGCCAAGGGCATTTGCAATCTGGAAAAACATCTCGAAAACGTCAAACAGTTTGGCCTGAACTGCGTGGTCGCCATCAACAAGTTCACGACGGACACGGATGAAGAGATTCAGATCGTCATTGATCGTTGTGCGGCTTTGGGTGTCAAAGCCGTGATCTCGGATGTTTGGGGTCAGGGTGGCGCGGGCGCCGAGGACCTGGCCCATGCCGTTGCGGAAGCCGTTGAGCAATCCACAACGGAATTCCAGCCCACCTACGATTGGAATTCGAGCGTCAAAGAAAAAATCGAAGCCGTCGCAAAGAAGGTTTACGGTGCCAGCGCGGTCAATTTCTCCGGCCGCGCCGAAATCGATCTTAAACGAATCAAGAAGCTCGAGCTTGAGCACCTGCCGATTTGCATCGCCAAAACGCAAAAGTCACTTTCGGACAATCCTTCGCTTGTGGGGCGGCCGGAAGGTTTCACCATTACGGTTCGCGAGATTGAGATTGCGGCCGGAGCCGGTTTCCTTGTTCCGATTACGGGTGACATGATGCGAATGCCGGGACTTCCGGCCACGCCGTCCGCAGAAGCGATCGACATCGACGACGATGGAGTCATCACGGGGTTGTTTTAGATCCGGTTGATCTGGGCTTGGTCGATTGTTTGACGGATGGCTTAGTGAGCGGGATGGTGTGAAC
>CAYSXI010000123.1:0-1490 GCA_964434955.1 uncultured Pirellulaceae bacterium | reverse complement strand
GCGCTTCGTGCTTGTATGAGGTGCGCGGGGGGATCGTGTGCAGGGGATCGTGTGCAGGGGATCGTGCGAGGGAGATTGCGCGGAGTAGGAGTCGTAGCGTGATGCCGGCTAGGCGACCTTTTTGTCCATCGCCTGATTGAGCTTGTTGTAAAGCGTTTTCAGGCTGATTCCCAATTCTTCGGCGACAGCCGTTTTGTTGCCGCTATGCCGATCCATGGCTGAATCGATCGCGATGATTTCGATTTCTCGAAGAGAAAGTCCGCCCGTCTCCAGTTTCTGTGACATCGCGACTTCACGTTTGCCAAACTGTCGCGGCAAATCCCGACTTCGAATCGGCAATTCATCGCAAAGAATCGACGCGTGTTCAATGACGTTCGCCAGCTCGCGAACATTGCCTGGCCACTGGTAGTCCATCAACGCGTTCAGTGCCTCTTCGTCGATGGGTGTCTCGATGGTCAGGGCTTCAGGACGATTCTTTGCCAACAGATGGCGGGCAAGTTCCGGGATATCGCTGATCCTTTCGCGCAGCGATGGAAGTTCAATCTCGAACGTGTTGATTCGATACATCAAGTCTTCCCGGAATTCGGTGTTTGCCACCATGGTCGGCAAATCCCGATGCGTTGCGCAAACAATTCGAACGTCGACCGAGAAGGGCTGGTTGTCGCCCACGCGGCGAATTTCACCGCTTTCCAGAACGCGTAATAACTTCGCTTGCAGCGACTTCGGCAGCTCACCGATTTCATCGAGAAACAGGGTTCCTCCGTCCGCGACTTCGAAAAGTCCGACCCGATTTTCGTCGGCACCCGTGAAGGCGCCTTTTCGGTGCCCGAAAAGTTCACTCTCAATCAGGTTTTCAGGAAGGGCGCCACAATTGACGGCCACAAACGGCTTTTCCGCTCGATGGCTCTGGTCATGAATGGCGCGTGCGGCCAACTCTTTGCCTGTTCCGGTTTCGCCCAAAACCAGGACGGTTGATTGGCTCGGAGCAATTCGCTGTATCAAGTCGCGAACGCTGTCCATTCGTTCGTGCGAACCCACCATTTTCATGTCGCCTTCGGCGCGATGAAGCTGAGATTGAAGCGCATGACAGCGTCTTGTGAGTTCACGCTTTTCGGCAACTCGCTGAAACAGGGCTTTCAGGTCGATTAGTTTGCATGGCTTCTGCAGGTAGTCAAACGCCCCGTAGCGCAACGCGGCAATCGCTGAATCCGTCGTGCCTTTGCCGGTCAGAATGATGCATTCCGTCAGCGGAGCGATTTCCTTTGTCTTGGCAATCACTTCGATACCGTTTAGCCCCGGCATATCGAGGTCGACCAAAACGCAATCAAAATTGTCTTTTTCAAGCGCCGCGACGGCCGTCATTCCATCCGGGCATACCGTGACCGCGTGACCCATTCTCGGTAGTTCGGCGCGCATTAACTCTTGAAGCTGCGGTTCGTCATCCGCAAACAAGATTCGCAGTTGGGCCGATTCTGTTTTTTCTTTCTTCA
>CAYSXI010000122.1:0-16217 GCA_964434955.1 uncultured Pirellulaceae bacterium | reverse complement strand
GAGACCGGAAAGTTAATTACCTTCCCGGGATTCAAAACGAAGTTCGGATCGAACGACCGTTTGACCTCGCGGAAAACATCATAAAGCTGCCCCAGCTGCGAACGCAGAAACCAGGTACGACTCAGCCCGTCTCCGTTGCTGCCACTGATCGAACCACCACAGTCCAGGGTCAATTCGTAGAGCTCCCTGGCAAGTTGAGGCATCTGGCTTACATGATCCGCATTCGTCAAATCCAGGAAAGGTCGAATATCGACATGCCCTTGTGGCGCATGTGAAAATATTGAGGCCGTGATCTGGAACCGATTCAATACACCCTGAGCCCGTAGCAAAAAGTCCGGTAGTTTTCCGGGTTCAACAACAATGTCTTCAACGAAGGGCAGGGCACGCCGGTTTCCCTTGAGTCGATAAAGGATCGGAACCACCCGCCGAGCCAGACGCCAGAAGAAGTCCCGTTCTTCATCAATCATTGTTTTTCGTGAATCAAACGCATATTTTTTTCGGCGTTGGATTCGTTGCGTGACGGCGCTTAATTTTTCCAGCAGTTCCTGCGTTGATTGGGCATCAAACTCAACCAACAACAGGGCTTCCGTTTCAGCGGGTATCAGGCGGCGATATTCCGGGTCAATTTCGCGGGCGATCGAGAGAAGCCGGCGATCCATCAAGTCACAGGCGGCCGGCTCGTAATTCAAAAGCTCGATAGCCGCTTGGGCGGCCGTTTCAAGCTTGTCATGGAAAAAAAGGACCACGCCGCGATGCGCTGGCCGAATATCCGTTTGCAGGGTGGCCTCCGTCACCACGCCCAACGTGCCTTCGCTGCCAACAATCAGGCGAGTTAAGTCAAGCCGGTCATCGCCACCGCGCAAATCACTTAAATGATACCCGGCCTGATCGATTCGCGTCTGCGACATCGAATTTGAAACCACTTCGTTCCGACGGGCCAGAATCTCGTCGACTTCGGTTTCAAATTTCTTTGAGACCGGATTGACGAAACTATGGAAAGAAGCACTTTGCGAAGACGGCAGATCCACCAAACTTCCATCCGCAAACGCAACCTGGAGACTAACGACCTTGTCGCGCGGGCTGCCGTATTTGGCCCAATGACTCCCCGTGGCATTCGTTGCAAGCACGCTTCCCATCGTGGTCACGCTGCGGGTGGCCGGGTCCGGTCCAAAAACCAGGCTTCTCCTGGACAGAACCTGGTTGAGGTTCGACAGGACCACTCCCGGCTGGACCGTCACATGGCCGTCGTTGATCTTGCTGATGCGGCGCATGTATACGGAGAAATCCAGGATGATTCCGCGTCCCAGTGATCCGCCCGTCACGCTCGTGCCGGCGCCTCGCGGATGAACGGAGTATTGATGTTCTGCCGCATAACGAATCGTCGTCGCGACATCGTTTGCGTCTTGAGGCCGTACGACGGCCATCGGTTCCACCTGGTAGATACTTGCATCGCTCGAGTAAAGCTGGAGCAGCAAATCATCACAACGCACGTCTCCTTTGAGGACGCCGGCAAGATCTGCCTGAATTCGCGCGCGTTGTGGATCCATACTTTGTATTTCTTGGCAAACATGCCATTATGATTGATCGTTGGGATTCATCGTATCCCTAAATGGATTTTGCGATTACCCCGCCGTAAAATTCAAGCCCACAGATTCTCCCAATGCCCTAATAATCGGCAAAGTCCCGTGAGAAAAAACCTGTTAATCATGAGACACGCGAAATCAAGCTGGGCCAATAGCAGCCTTGATGATTTTGATCGCCCACTCAATGACCGCGGAATTCAAGACGCGCCCCGGATGGGTAAATGGATTCAAGAAAAGGAATTGACACCTGATCTGATTCTCAGCTCCACCGCCAACCGGGCCAAATCGACAGCGGAAATGGTGGCCGAAAGCTCCGCCTATCAAAGCGAGATACGATTTCATGACTATCTGTACCATGGCTCGCCTCGCGATTACTTTCGCGCGCTGAAAGTACTTTCCGTTACGATCGATCGCTGCATGGTCATTGGCCATAACCCGGGTCTCGAAAATCTGGTCGAACACCTGACAGGCGAGTTTGAAACCATGCCCACCGCGGCGATTGCCAACGTCTCGCTACCAATCACGGATTGGGAAGATATCGATCAAGCGGACGGCCAGTTATTGGATATCTGGCGTCCGAAAGAAATCGACGACTAAGAACAAGCGGGCGGACTCGTTTAGGCCCGCCTTTTCCCCTCTCAAATCGATGTTGGGTAGTCTGTGCGAATTTGATAGCATAACCAAATCATGTTCTGTGCCCGAGAATGGAATCATGGGAATACGAATTGGACTTTCGAATGGTCGCCGTTTGGTTGACGACGTTATCCGCGTTGCTGCCAAAATGCCAATGGCCAGCGTCGTTCGCGACATGGACCTGGCGGAGTTAAGCCGACTGCGAAAACAGCTTCGCCCCAAGCTTTCTTGGAACATTATTTTCATGAAAGCTTACTCGATTGTCGCGCGAGAAAATCCTGAACTCCGCCAAGTCTACGTTCCCTTTCCCTGGCCGCATCTTTATCAACATGATGACAACGTCTGTTTCTTGACGCTTGGAAAAGAATACCGGGATGAAACGCGGCTGGTATTTGCCCGGTTCACCAATCCCGAGTCGCGCACCTTGATGGAATTGCACGAACAGTTCGAGCATTTCCGTCGCTGCGAAATCGACGAAGTCAAACAATTCCGCCACCAAATTGCGTTTGCGAGATGCCCCTCGCTCTTTCGACGATTTGTCTGGTGGGCCCTATTTGGAGCTTTTCCCAAAAAACGGGTAAGCAATATGGGCACGTTTGGCATGAGCATCTCGTGCATGGGGAAAACCAAGGGCGTCAAGACGCTTGGGCCAGCATCCACGATCGTTGCCGTCGATCACATGCCGCGAAAGGGCCAAAGCTACTTTCTATACACGTTCGATCATCGGATTCTCGATGGCCGGCCGGCGTCACGAATGGTCGAAGAAACTCTAAGCGCGTTGAATGGCCCGATCCTCGAAGAAGTAAAGCGAATGCTTGAACAGCAGAAACTTGAAGGGGCGCAAACGAAGAGCGAAGCAGCCTGAGCCGTTCCATTTTCCAGCACCGATCCATTTCCAGCACCGATCCATTTCCAGCACCGATCCAAATCCGTTTCAACGGACCATCATTTGATCGCCACCAGGTAACTAATCCAGCTTGGATTGTTGCGCGCGGTTGTGGCACGTGACCATGTTCCCAAGTCTTCACCGTCTTCATCGGTGTCCTCCCAGTAAACATGGCTCTCTGAGAAGCCAGCTTCCTCCAGCATTTCACGTACCTCAGGCGTCGACCAAAATCGCCAGTGATATTCAAATGCGTTTTTGAAACGACTGCCGTCTTTGAACTTGAAGCTGATGTAGAAACTCGTGTCGTGGGTGATCGGGTCAAACTTCGCCTGATGCCAATAGTATTTGAAGCCGCGCTTGCCCTTAACGATTGTCCGCTTGTCAGTATGATCTTCAACAAAGCAATCGGAGCCGCCCATCATATCCATGACCATGACTCCGTCTTTCTTCAGATTTGCACGGGCAATCTTGAAGTACTCAACGACTTCGGCCCGTGTTTTAAAAATCCAAAATGAAAAATTTTGAGCTGCCAACACGTCGACCTGAGGCCGATTTATCTTTCGGACATCCTGCTGAATGATCCGAACGCGTTTTTTCTGCGCATCGGTCAGCTGGCCGTAGTTGTTTTCCTTGCCCCACTCAAGCGGTTCTGGATCCAGGTCAACTCCTGTCGAAACGCGATTCCGTCCCGATTTGACCCACTCGCAGCAAATGGCAAACGTGCCACAGAAATCCTCACGTAGCGAAATCGGTTTGCGGCCAAAGGCCTCGTTGTAAACCTGGTCAAAGAATTCAACTTCGTGCTCGGGCGACTGCACGGATTTTTGATAGAGATCGTACTTATGATACTGTTCGGCGAGCGTTTTGCCCTTCGAGCTTTTCGACTTGGCCATGGGTCTGATCGTCAAGTTGCATGTCGGAAAAGCCGTCTATCTTAGTTCAAGATTTCGGCTTGAGTAGCTGACCAGGACCTACAAATCCTCGCCACCCTGCTCGTCATCTTCCTTGGCATACAAATTTTCCTCCGCCTGAATCGTATGTTCCGTGCTCGGGCGGACCAACTGATCCAATTCTCGCATGGCCCCAGAAATCGCTCCGGACTCGGGCCGATTGCGGTAGTAAATGTAGCCTCTCGCTTCCAGTTGCAAACAAAATCGATGAAGAAAAAAACCGGCAACGATCAAGGCCACCAACGTTGCGAAAACAATGCCGATTTTGATCATGCTGTCCCATGCGGCTCGAAATGAGCCAGTCCGAAAAAATGGGCGGCCCCATAAACAGGACCGCCCATTATTCGCAAGACCTGCCAATTCCTTGGATCATTTGGTTCCGACACAATAAAGATAGTTGCTGGAACGAATCAGAATTCGATCTTTCGTGATCGCAGGTGTCGCGCTGAAGTCGCCGTTGTCCCCCTCGAATCGATTTGAGGCCAAAAGTTTCGCTTCTCTGCCGACCTGAAATACATGGATATCGCCTTTTCTCGTGACGTAAAAGAGCTTTCCATCGCCAATAACCGGTGAAGCGTAATCATCTCCGCCGCGTCTTCTTCCGCCACCACTTGATGCCCCTTCTCGCTTTACGGTCGGTAGGCGTTCCTGATAGATCTTCTCGCCGGACTTTGCGTCCATGCAATTCAGAACCCGACGGGCCACCGAATAGACCAATCCATCATGCAGGACAGGAGATGAATGCCCGCCTGTGGAGCCGTTTGACCATACGACATGACTCTTCTCGATGTCGTCCGAACCGCCGGCCTTGAATGCGGTCGACTTTCCACTACGCCCACCCACATGAACAATCGTCTCGCCATCGTACGCAAAACTGGAGCTGATTGTTTGACCACGTCCAAAACCACCACCGCCGCCTTCGGTCGAAACATACCAGCGAAGTTTGCCGTTTTGCGGATTCAATCCCCACACCTCGTCCGAGACAGCCACGACTAAATCCGATTTTTTGTCGTCCACTTTGGCCATCAAGGGAGTGGACCAGTTGCCAGAGAACGCCTGGTAGTTTTGCTCCCACGCGACTTTGCCATCTTTCTTGTTAAGAGCAACCAGCGAGTCATTTTCGGCCGAAGCCAAAACAATCAACAGATCCTTGTACAGAATGGGACTGCAGGCCGATCCCCAACGACGCTGATTCAATTTTGTTCCAACGCTTTTGTTCCAAAGTTCTTTTCCGTCAAGATCGTAGGCGTAGACGCCGCTTTTGCCGAAGAAAGCAAACACCTGCTTTCCGTCACTTACCGGCGTATGGGATGCAAACCCATGTTCCAACATCATGCTGGCGTAGGTATCTTCCGGTAGCACCGCATCGACGGTGGAACGCCACTTTTCTTGGCCTGAGGACAGGTCAACACAAACCAGGTGACGTTTCAAGTCCTCTTTTTTTCCTGAGTTGGCTCCTTCGGTTCCATAACCGGTCCAGCACGTGACAAACACTCGGTCTCCGACAACAATCGGGCAAGACGCGCCAGGACCGGGCATTTTGAATTTCCAGACCAAGTTCTTTTTTTCGCCAAACTCGGCAGGCAACCCTTTCGCTGCTTTCTGCACTCCACTCCCTTGCGGTCCGCGAAAGCCTGCCCATTCCTGTGCATAGGAAGTGCCAACCAACGAGCTCATGGATAGCACGCAACTCATGGATAGCGCGACCGTCAAAAATACCGATTTCTGACCCATTGATAATCCCCTGATGAAAATAGACCGAATAAGCAAAAACGGGTGCGCCAAAAGTCAATCTTCGATTTAACCGTGCCGATTTCAAACTGGTGCCGAGCAAATCTCTTCAAATGATCGCTTTTTTGAGAAATACTTGTACCATCCAGTCTCAATCAAGAATGTTAACAGCATGACAAATCACCAACCTCTCCATGACCCCAAGCCCGTTGCGTTTTCTCCCGGTGAAAAATGCGATCTCACCCAAATCCCGACTCGGCCCGATGTCGGTGAATGGAACAAAGAATTGGCGGAACAGCGCATGGAGGAAAATGTCGAGGAAATGGCGCAACTCGCAAGGACGCTTTATGCAGAAAATCGCCAAGCGGTTTTGCTTGTTCTCCAGGGAATGGATACCGCTGGCAAGGACAGTACGATTCGCAATGTCATGCGGGGCGTGAATCCGCGAAGTTGTAAAGTCGTTTCGTTTAAGAAACCCAGCGAAGAAGAACTCGATCACGATTTTCTTTGGCGCATCCACAAAAACATTCCCCGAAAAGGCCATATCGGAATCTTCAATCGCTCCCACTATGAAGACGTCCTGATCGTTCGCGTGCATAGCCTGGTTCCCAAACACGTCTGGAAACAGCGATATGACCAGATCAATGACTTTGAAAAAATGCTGATTGAAAACGGGACAAAAATCGTCAAGTGCTGTCTCCATGTCGGCAAAGATCGACAGCGGGAACGTCTTCAGGAAAGAATCGACGACCCCCGGTCTCATTGGAAATTCAACCCGGCAGACCTCGAGGAAAGAAAACTTTGGGACCAGTACCAAGAGGCCTACAGCGATGCGATCACAAAATGCAACACAAAACATGCGCCTTGGCATGTCGTTCCAGCCGATCGAAAATGGTTTAGGAACTTGATCGTCAGTGAGTTGCTTTTGAAAACGTTGCGTGAGTTGGATCCAAAGATTCCAGACGCCCAAGGCGATTGGCGCGGAATCGTGGTGGAATGAGTGCTCGTGCAATCGGTTGTTTTCGATTGGGTTGGGACGTGAGTGCGGAAAAGTTGGGTGTTCGGGGATGTTATCCGGTATGAACCACTCGCTCGCGCTTCGTGCTTGTATTGATGGCGCGTGAACCACTCGCTCGCGCTTCGTGCTTGTATTGATCACGGGATTGGAAGCTCAAATTTGGCCGCTCGTTTTGGCCGGTTGATTCTGGCCGTTTGCGCCTGGCATTGGATGGCCGGCGAAAATTACCGGATCGGCAGGCTGGTATCAGCCGGCGCAAGTGCGAACCATTCCGGACGCCAACTAACGCTTACGGTTCCGCAGGGACTCGTACTTGGAACGCAATTCCTTTTGCTGCGCGCCCTTGGCGATCCGCGAGGCCTTGTAATATTGTGTTCGCGCCAGGACGACATCGCCTTCTTTCAAGAGATATTCCGCGCGTTCGACCAACCGTCGAATCTCCGATTGCCGCGTATCGTTCTCGGCCTGCATCTGCTGCCGGCGTTCGGCTTTGATTCTTTCAACGCTGACATCCGCGGTCTGTGCCGTACTGTTTTCGGGAACGATGTTGGCGTCCGAACGATCGATCTTTCGTGTCTCGTCGGGCAAGCGAGCCATGGCACTGCGAATCGCGCCGTAACTCATCCCATTGAAACTGGGTCCGCCTCCCCCCGTCCGATCGCCTGAACGGAAAATGGATGGCCGAACTGAAGGAGTCGACGGCAGCGAGTAGCCATTTCCGAAAGTAAAAGGTGTCACGCTGGTCACAAAAGGTGAAAACTGACCGTTGGTCACCGAACCGATTCCTCCATTGGGTACGACCACCATCGGAGTTTGATTCGTCGCCGTTCGTGTGTTGCCCTTGCCCAGGGAGAGTCCCAGCGAAAATCCGCCACGACGATTTCTCAGGCCAAATCCGAAATTCGCATTTGCGGCTGGATCATAACCTCCAAAAGGCGGAATCGCTCCTGCGGAACCAGCTTGATTGAAAACAATCCCATTCGGATTGATCTGTCCATTGGGAAAGATCCCAACGATTCGCGAACCGCCCGGCGCGCCATTGTTCAGATGAAAACCAAAGTTAACGCCGAAGTTTTCATAGTAGGAATCGCCGATTGTGTTAAACGGCGACGCGACAACGATCCCTTGAGCGTTCGCTGTCTTTTTGGAAGTTGAGACGAAGGCGATTCCGACTGCAAACCAAATAGCCAAGTTGGCAACAAAGTTCTTCTGCATTTCGAAGCTCCGCATTCGATGGAAACCATTGCCCCCTGCGACTCAGTCGCAGCATGGCTTTCCGTTTGCCTGATTTTACCCGTTTTTCACGCTTCGGGTCAAACCAATTTGGGAAGCAGGTTGCGGAAAGGAATTGGCAGTCCGTCAAATATGCCGGCCAGAGAAAATGCGGCACATCATTGCGGTGATTTCAATGGCGTTGCAGTTCGCCTGTGGAGTAGTCGCAGCCGACCGGGCGGTTGTCGCGTCGCGTTCGCACCGTCGTTTGCTCACGATGCTCGGCCAGTTTTTGCTGGAACTCGGACACATCTTTTTTCTTCGCCTTTTTCTTCGTTTTCGGCTGTGGTTTGAGCCCCAGTTCCTCAAGGTTCAAGGCAACAATGCCGTTCAAGGCGAAGAAAGCGATGGTCGTGCCGACTGCACAATAAACGTGAATTCCAAAGTCAATTGTGTTGACTCCGAATACCGCCCAAAGCAATGACGTTGCCCAAAGAATGGCAGCGGATGTGTACGGAATCGGAAATGAAATGAATGACATCATCTTTTCGACGTTCAAATACGAGTGTCAAAACTGCCCTAATGAATCTCGTGTTCATTCAACCACAATTAACTTAGCTCAATGAAAACCTCGAATGGAAACGACAACCAGGAAATCACCCAATTGCAGTGTGTGGAAGAACGCAAAATTAGCAGTAACGCCACCCACCGCACTAACTGACACATTCGGCAGTCGCCGAAAACAAACGAGCGTCCGCAATTCGATCTCGAAAGGTTGCTTTTGCGACACGTATTGGAAATTATTTCGCACCCTGCTTGGGCTTGTCGTTTTTTCGCAACATCAAATGAATATTCGCAATTTGCCCCATCAACACGTCAGCCTTGTAGGGGTTCACGGCTTTGGCCAATTCCATTTGTCGAAGCGCCTCTTTCTTCTCGCCCTTCGCTTCCAAGTACAAGCCGATGTAGAGATGCGCGTAGTACTCAGCCGACTTTGACTTGGCCTTTTTGGCCGTGTCCAACACTTCTTGCTGCGTCGCCTTGCCGGCGAATAGTTTATGCACTTCTGCCATCGGGACGCGAGTATCACCTTCGATTGGGATCAACTTCTTTCTTGCTTCTTCGAGTCCATCTTTTCTCGCAACGCAAAGGAAATGCCATGCCGCATTTTCAACATCATTTGTGTTGACAGTTTGATGCGACTCAAATTGCTCGACGCCTTTCTCGAATTCACTCGCGTAATAAAGCGCTAATCCTCGCTGCCACAAATAGGGTTTCGAAGATTCTTCATGCTTGATAATGACGTCGTAATCGGCGATCGCGTCCTTGATTTTCCCTTCGCAAAAATACGCTCGCGCCCGATACATCAACAAAGCGTGCCTTTTGGGAAATGCCTTGTAGAGTTCGGAAAACACTTTGGCGGCTTTCGCATATTCCCCTTTGCCGAGAAGCTTGTCACCCTCGTCGAGGCCTTTTGCCATCTTCAGTTGCCGGTCCAGGTCCGATTCCTGAGTTTTTTCGTCACCCTGTTGCGCAAACAGGCAATTACAAATGACCAAACCGGTAACCAAAAATACCGACCAAAAATTCCAAGACGTCCTCATGTTTGTTTATCCATTTTCCTTCATTTGATCGCGTTAACTTAAAATCAAGCGTTAAAGCGTATTATCCGAGCGAAAGCTTTGAATCCGCAGCGCTTTGAACTCCCTAAGGATATCAGACATAAGAGATTGGTATTATGCTGTGTTTGAACAATCACCAACAAAAATCAGAGACGATTGAACTTCGTGCAACCGTTGTTGCACCAAAGGCTCAATCCGATCATGAAAGTTCTGGTATCAGAGCAATGTCCAACGACGCTCAAGAATTATTCGACCAATCGCTGGCCGGCTCCGAAGAGTCAACTGAAAAGTTGCTTGAACTGGTTTATGATCAACTTCGCGAAATCGCTCAAAAACATCTTGTTCGCGAGCGAAACGATCATAGTCTGCAGCCCACCGCACTGGTTCACGAAGCCTTCATCAAATTGCTGGACCAACGTAACACCGAGTGGCAAAACACGGCCCACTTCCGCGCCATCGCGTCCAATATCATGCGTCGGATCCTGGTCGATCATGCGCGCGCCAAGTCCGCGGTCAAACGCGGCCGGGATTTCAGCCGTGTATCAATCAGCGCCACCCCAATTTCTGGGAACGAGGGCGACAATCCATATGAAATTGTCGCTTTGGACGACATCCTTAAGAAACTCGATACTCTCAACCCGCGGCACGCGCGAATCGTTGAGATGCGCGTCTTTGGCGGAATGAGTATCGAAGAAGTCGCTCACTCACTCGACGTATCGACAGCCACCATCAAGAACGATTGGCGCGCTGCACGAGCGTGGCTGACCGTCGAAATGGAATCCAACCAGTAATCTGCACCCGTAAATCTGATGACGCCGGAAGAATACGCCCGGGCCACGGATCTGTTTTCAGAAATCGTTGCACTCCCGGTCGAACAACACGACGAATGGCTCCGCGACAAAGTCGGCGACGATTCGAAGTTGCGGAATTTCATTCAACAGATGATTTCTCAGGATGCGAATTTTGACGAAGATTCAAAAGAGATTGGGGTTGCCGGAATCCCTGAACTTGAGATTCCCGATACCCTAGGCGCTACTTCCTCACGTCTCGAAGACCAGAAGACGATCGCTCCGACAAAAACAAAGTCCACGAAGCGGCTCGGACACTTCGAGTTACTTGAAGAGATCGGACGTGGCGCGATGGGAGTGGTGTTCAAGGCCAAGCAAAACCAGCCGGATCGCGTGGTTGCTCTTAAGACGATTCGAGCAGGTCAACTCGCCTCCGAGTCTGACATCAAGCGGTTTTTCAATGAGTCGCAGGCCGCCGCCAATCTGGATCATGATGGAATCGTCCCGGTCTATGAAGTGGGAAGCGAAAAAGGCACCCACTTTTACTCCATGCAGTTCGTCGATGGACAGGGACTCGATGAAATCATCAAGTCCCAAACGTGGGAGCGAGAACGTCTTCTCCAACTGATGCTGGAAGTCTGCGATGCCGTTAGCCATTGCCATGAAAGCGGGATTGTTCACCGCGACCTGAAACCCTCGAACATTTTGGTGGACCAACGCGGACGTGCAAAAGTCACGGACTTCGGCCTGGCGCGGAACTTGCACCAGGATTCCACGTTGACGGCCACCGGCGACGTCATGGGAACTCCCGGTTACATGCCGCCGGAACAAGCCTTTGGCGATTCTCTCAACACGACAACCGCTGCCGACGTTTATTCGCTGGGCGCTATCCTCTATCACATTCTGACGGGCCGGCCGCCAATCCTGGCAAGAAACGTCAACCTTGCGGGTGTCATTCAGTTGATACGCGATCACGACGTTGTTCCGGCCAAATTTTTTGACGGAAAGATTGCAAGAGATCTGGACACGATCGTTTCCAAATGCGTCGAGAAGGATCCCGAAAAGCGCTATCGGAACGCGGGTGAATTGGCGGATGACCTGCGCGCCTACCTGGAAGGCGAACCCATCCAAGCCAAAGGGCTCAATCAAATCCAACGCGTTTTCCGATGGGCACGACAACAACCGGGACTCGCCGTCACCTGGGCGGGAATTTTTCTTTTCTTTGGTTGGCACCTTTTGTATTTCTACATCTTGTCACCCGGTCAAATCCCGCTGTCGACTCACATCAAGTCAATCATCATTTCGGTCGCCTGGTCAGCGGGTGCCTGGGGCTTTCAACGCGGCCTGCTTTATTACGGCGGGCGACGGCTACTGCTTTATTTGTGGTCGACGATGGACGTCATCATGTTGAGCCTTGTTCTTTGGACGATGCCTGACCTGGGCGGCGCCAAAAGCGAATTTGCGATCCTCCTGTTACCAATCGTGGCCTTGGCTTCGCTTCGAATGCGCATCGATCTGCTGATTTACGTGACCGTTCTCTGCGTCCTGGCCTATCTATCGCTGATTATTCGCAATAATTTTTCCGCGATTGAAACCCTGCCCCCTGTCAGCGCTTTTAGCGCCGTTGTTTTTAGCCTCGCGATCATCACACTTGGCCTGGTTCTCTATTTCCACTTGAGGCGTTCTCGATTTGCGATGGAATCCCTCGAAAAACGCCGCAACAAAATATCCAGTTGATTCGGCGCTCGGACTTGGCCTGCCGCTGTGAAATCGCAATTCACGCCTTTTCACTTCGCCGGGAAATCGAACCCCGCCAGTTCTCTCCAGCATTCAGGCACGGGGGCAACGACCTCCACCATTCGATCTTCCATCGGATGACGAATTTTCAACCGGCGGGCCAACAAAGCAATCCAACGCGCTCTCATGTCGATGGTCTGCGGACCAAAGCTCGTCGCGCTGCCATACAATTCGTCACCGACAATGGGGAAACCGCGCGAGGCGGCTTGCAATCGTATTTGATGCGTTCGGCCCGTTTGCAATTCGATCTCCAGCCAAGTCCGTGATTCTGCCCTGGAAAGGACTTTGAAGTCCAGCACGGCCAATTGCGCCTTGGGCTGGCCCGACTCGGTAATTTCCGAAATCGCCCGATCCGGCACTTTCCGCATGAAGTCCGTCCAAGTCCCTTCATCGGGTTCCACCAATCCGTCCACCACGGCCCAGTATTTCTTGCGAACCTGACGGTGTTCAAACTGAGCCGCGATTCGCTGGGTCGCACGTTGATGACGTCCAAAGACAATGACGCCGGCGACAGGACGATCCAGCCGGTGCGGGACGCCCATGTAGATATTTCCTTCGATTCCTTCGCGCTCTTTGGTGTAGCGTCGTACGCGGTTTTCAAGGCTATCGATCCCGGGAGGCCCCTGGGTCAGAAGCCCACCAGGTTTGTTGATGAAAATGCATGGCCCGTCATGCAGCAGAATGTCCAGGGCTTTTGGTGACTCAGTATTTTCCGAAGAATTCACAGCGCTTTCGAATCTCAGTTGGCGACAGCGTCTTCGAATTCCTCTAAGCGCTGAAGCGTTTCGCGATACTCGCCCTTTTGATCAGTCTTCTCATAAAACTTGGCCATGTTCCAGAGGCATTGATGCGCCTGATGCCAATGCCCGGAATGCGAAAACTGACGATGAACTTCCGAAAGTAACGGGATTCCTTCTTCTTGTCGACCACGCATCAAAAGCGCCAATGCATAATCGGCTTGCGCCTTTAACCGCTCATCGCGCGGCCAGTGTTCTACGGATTTGACGGATGCCTGGATCAGCGAAAGCCCCTGTTCAATTCCACCATTCTGCAGCTTCATCGAGCCAAGAATCGATTTGCAACGATCGCCCAGCCGATTAGGATCCTGTTTCTTTTCAACTTTCGCGACCAGCTGCATCATAATTGCCGAAGCCGGTCCGGGTTGACCGGCAAGGATCATTGCCCGCGCCTGCTGCAACCTCAAGTGATCACGGGTATCGGAAGTTTGGGCCGTCGATTCGGACTTTTTGAAAGACAAAATCGCGTTCTGGCCTTCACCGCGTTCCAGATGCTGATAGCCGGTGCTACACCAAATAACCGATTCGGCCGTGTGCGGACGTACCGCATTGTTCGCCATGTAACGCCGATGATTCTGAATCGCCGCACTCGGCCAATTCGTTTTGGCCGGTCGAAGGTAGGCAGCACGGTTCCAAAATTCGGGATCCAAGACGTTCTTCCTGGCAAGAAGTTCACTGTGCCTTTGGACCGCCAGTTCCCAGGTCTTTCGCCAAGCATCAAGTTCTTTGTTATGGCGATAAAATTCACCCAGCAACAGTCGCAAGTGAGTGCCAAGATAAACAAAGGTCGTATCGGAAATTCCAATGGCTGACCGGATTCGCCGAATCGCGTTGGACGTTTGCCCGTTCATCATCAATGCCAAGGCTTCCATCCTCAGGCAATCGACCTTCAGCATCGGGCTCGCTTTTTGATCGACCTGCTTCAACAGCCCCAGCTTTAACGCTTGGTCGGGTTCGTTGGTTTCGAGGTACTGCCAGAATTTCTGCCGCATTCGATTCAAGTCTTCGGATTTCCGCGTTGCGGCGGACAACTCCCGCACAAACTGGGACCAAATTCCGTTTTTGTTTGGCACCATGTTTCGATCAAGGCTGGCGCCAATAAACTGCAGAGCTTGTAATTCCTGCGTTTCGAAATCGGCTCTTTGCAAAGTCAAAAGCGCCACATCGGGATAACGATGAATCAGGTAATTGGCTTCGCCACGCCGCTCGTCGCCAAGCAGTTGCGAAACCCGCTGACGAAAGTCACTGGGAGTGAAGGCCAGGTTATCGGCCTGCCCAAGAAAAACGCCGCCACCGTCCCAACGTACTTTCTGCTGGCTGGGGCCACGCGTTTTCGAATCGTCCGAGGTTGCTGCGTCGACCACTTGATCGAGACTTTTTTCCTTACTCGTCTTTTCAGAGTCAACAAACGAGCAGCCGGCATGCACGACCAGCATCAACACGAAAAGGGTTAATAGTTGAAAACGCATTGGGTCTCGACATCCTTGTCGAAGGGGTGGGTCTAGTAATTCCTCGGAGTCACATTGTGAAAGCGAAACTCGCGATGCAAATTGCATTTGTCCAACTCGGTTCGCAACACTTCGTCTTGCGAAAACGTATTCATCGTTGCATTTTGATTGTGGACATTCGGGTGAACACTCAAGTATTGCATCAGTTCCTGGCTGAGCCCGGCTGACTCCGATGGCGTGTTAAAAATGTAGGGACGAATCATGACGATCAGTTCGCGTCGCGTACGCCCGGTACTTTGGCGGCGGAACAACATTCCCAAAACGGGGAGCTTTCCGATAATTGGCACCTGATCTCGCGTGTCGGAAACTTCGTCTTCAATCAATCCACCCAGTGCGACAGCCAATCCGTCTTTGGCGACGATGGTTCCACTGATGGTACTTCGATTGACCGTATCAACTTCCTGATTCGTGATGCCGCCATTGGGATTCAAAATCGGAATACGTCCGCCACCAACAACCCGGCGAGCATTTTCCTGAACAATTCGAAGTGAAACCGTGCGATCCGCGTTGATACTCGGCGTGATCAAAAGCGCCTGACCGACATCGCGCAGTTCCGTGATCGGAGTGCCGGCGATGGTCGTGTTGTTGTTGCCGCCGGAAATGACCTGCGGGGAGTTGAAACCGACGGTGAACGGAATCGTGTCTCCGATGAAAATTCGACTGACTTCGTTGTTGGCCGTCAACAAAAGAGGTGTGTTCAAAACTGTGACGCGATTATCATCTTCCAACAATTGCATCCTAGCCCGAAAGCTGTTGGAGACCAGTTGAAACGTAAAATCTCCCTGATTCAAAGCCGCACCACCGGGAATCATCGACGCCAAACGCCTTGCATTGCCAGACAAGGCATCCGAAGGCGTCGGCAAGATATCTCCCGTAGTGAATCCCAAGGCCGTCGTTCCACTATCGGAAAACTGGTAGTCGAAAGCACTGCGAAACTGGTCGTCCAGGAGCACGGACATGACCTTCACTTCGAGCAACACAAGCGGCGTCGGCACATCCAGCTTTTGAATTAAGCCTTCGATTTGCTGCATCGTCGAGGCATCACCCGTACGAACAATCACCTGGTTGTTTCGACGAACCACCGTGACGTAAATCGTCGCCTGGCGTTCTCGCAGAAGCTTGGTGATTGCGTCCTTGTCTTCGATGGGCGGTGATTCCTGTTCTTTGTTTTTCAACGCGTCAATCAACTGTTGAATTTGCTCGGAATTCAAATCTCGCAAAGGCTGAAACTCGGCAGAACCCGCAAAACGATTGTTTGGAAATTGCCGTCGCAAGTTGTTTGACGAAAAGCCACCGAGCCCGTTCAGACTACTGAATCGTCGGTTCCCATAGGCGTAGTTTCCTTGAAAGGATCCCAAACCAAGACTTCGGCTATCCACCAAGTCAAAACGGTTCAAGCGATAAACCAAATCCAAGATCGAGTCTTCGTCGCCGACCCCAAAGTTCAACTGAACCCGGTCACCGAACAAGTCGCGAATCGCGACGGCCACGTCGACAGGATTGGGGTAGAGCAGCGTAAAGACCTTGGTTTGTTCGTCGCGAAAACTTGCCAGGTTCCGCTCGTATTCTTCCGTCGTGTAGATCCGGATGATCCCGGATTCTTCATCGATGCGATAAAACAAGTCATGTGTTTTGGTTAAGTTCTCGAGCACGTCCATCGGCCGGACGTTCCGCAAGAAAAGATTGACTTTG
>CAYSXI010000121.1:0-16240 GCA_964434955.1 uncultured Pirellulaceae bacterium | reverse complement strand
GGCCATGCCAAAGGACATGAGCCCGCCAAGGCTCCGCAAGACCATCCGCCTTGCGAGCAAAATGAAAAGGGGCCCAGCCGGCCAACTCCAATGATTCCAGAACCAATCGGCGATTCTTATCGGCAACGCCATCAGGCACCGATTCGATCTGCTCAATATCGCAAGTCACTTTTTCGGTCTTTCTTGACCGAATGGCCTCGGCAACGAATTTGGGAGCAAGTTTTTCTTCCATGACAAACGCTTCTACTTTTGTTTTCGTTTTTTGTAAGTGATCACCATTTGTTTTCGAAGTTTGTCATTTTCACCCGGCACGTACAAGACAAGCCGCCGCTCGGAATCACTTAACTGGGTGATCTCTGTGTGCTGAGTCATCTTCGAGCCGTCGACGTTTTTCGCATGAATCGTCCACTTGACCATTTTTTTGTCTTTGTCGTACTCGCCAACCATTTTCGCTTTGTAGGGTCCCTGGTCGACGGC
Organism: uncultured Pirellulaceae bacterium; assembly: GCA_964434955.1. Classification (GTDB taxonomy): domain Bacteria; phylum Planctomycetota; class Planctomycetia; order Pirellulales; family Pirellulaceae; genus JANQLU01. Next base: position 15,763 of record CAYSXI010000121.1, on the reverse strand, counting down.
CCAGCCTGTCAATTTTTTCTCGTCGAGGTCATAACCCACGAGCGAGTGAACAACCATCTTCTCGCCATTGAAATCCACGGACAAGTCGGATGCTAACCAGTATTGGCCATGAGCCTTGACGGTCTCGACGCCTTTCATCTTCATGGCAGCGTTGTCCGGGCCGTTTGGCCAAACTTCGACTTCCGCGTCCCAAACACCAATGGACCCTTTGATGACTTCCAATTCAGCTGGCTGCCCGGACTCCTTGCCGCCTTCCTGCTTGACTTCCTGCGCCGGGACCGAAAGCCCAGCATACAAGACAATGGAAATGGCTGTCGTAACGATCTTGCTTTTCATGGTTCTTTCCAACATGCGGTATCTTGAAAATCACATGTTAGCATAAGCACGATCAGTCGCGGAATTTCGCACACCATCGGATGCATGACTGAATCAGCAACCCACCGGTGATTGCCGGCGGATACAAGCAAGGCCGCTAGATACTTTGTTGAATCCGGGTAGACAATCCCGATTTTCGACGCGAAAGCGGATAACAGAACGCATAGGCGATCACGTGACCGTAAAAGGGAGACATTAGTGCAACGGCGACACCGGCTCCCAGTTGCGACGGATCATCCAAAGCTGACAGAAGCTGAACCACGCCAATCAGGGCACCAATCCATCCGGCCGCAACAAAAGCCGTAATTCCGGTCTTGGCGATATCCGATTCGTTTTCTAACTGGTCGAACGAGTCACCGATCGGCACGATCAATCGGAAGGTTGCTCGAGCGCCATGTGCCGAAACGAGAATCCCGACCCCGCCAAGCATCACGAAAACCAGCGCGGGAACATTGACAAACATTTCCAGATTGCCGCCCAATTGAGCACCCAATCCAATCGCCAAAAGCGTAAACAGAATCCCCAATCTTTTCATCGCCGGCTCCAGTACAACAAGATACGACCATGTAATCGGGTCAATTGCAGCCGACTTGCTTCCACTCGATCAATGCTCGACAAATCGCTGAAAGACTGAGCCAAACCAGTACGGAATTATTCGCTAGGCCGAAAAAAATTGTCGCCAACCGAATGGATGCCGTTGGCCGTTAAAGTCTCGTCAATTGGAATTTTCGCTTTCCCGACGGAGTTGCTCACGAGTCTCGCCGATCAGATCTCGGCAACTGCGACCATCTACCGAAACCACGGAATGCTGGAACGAGGGAACCCAGGAAATCTCCCCGTCGGAATCCGCAACGGCAGCAACTTCGTTTTCCGAGGACAGTGGCCGCCCTGAATCCATTCCCAATGGATCTGCCGCCCTGATCTTTGCAAACCCGTACCCCATACCAACCAGAACGTAAAGCTTTCCACTGGAATCATCCCGAACGACGGTTGCCATAGCTTACTCCGATACGCGGCCTAAATTCGCTCTGCTTCGCTTTCAAAACATCTTAACGTCAATCATGATCCTTTGTGACTCCAGAACGCTGGCAGGCGAAGAAACGAGTCATTCCTGACTCTCGTCGACGTCACGCATTTGTTCTCTGATGTTTTCAAAATTGGGCGTTTTGGAATCGGCTTCAGGAATCGAAAAATTGGGGCGGTCATTGGCAAACGAAGACCGAATGGGTACGCCCAGTCTTTTCGCCCTGGCAAAGAGAAAAGCAAATAGCGTGGCGAGCAATATCCAATCGCCAGACAAAATGTACCAAAGAAGATTTTCCGTTCCCAAAACGTAAGGCCGAATTGCGAAGTAAAGGGCAACGCTGGTGGCGAAAACAATCAGTGGAATTACAATCAACAGAACGGCCAAGGGCTTATGATGGGGCGAGACGATCTCCAGTTTGGTCGAAATCGGCAGGCGACCGCGGCAAACGCCAATAATCCCCCAGATGACCGGCAATGCGAAAAGCATCAAAAGGATCTGCATCGCTAGGGATCCAATTCGTATTCAATCTGGGAAAAACCGCCAATCGAACGAGAAGCCACTTGCCTGAGAAATATTGCGCCCGGCAAGTTATCGACCAACTTAATCCCGGAACCAAGAAGGACTGGCATCAACGAAACAGAAACGAGAGACAACCGTTTCAGCTCAATTAGTCGTGCGGCGATCTGCCCACCACCAACGACCCAAACCCGCTTCAGTGAACGGGACTTCGCGGATTCAATCGCTGCCTCAAGATCGTTTTCCGCTTGCAAATTGCAGCCATCCATTTCAGGAACCTCCCGATTTGAACAAACCCAAGTCGGCAAGTCTCCATAGGGCCAACTCCCGTACTCATGGACAAAATCGAACGTCTTGCGACCCATGATCAACCCATCGATCGAAGCAAAAAATTCCTCCATCCCTGTTTGCTTCTGATCAATGTTCAGTTTCTCCAACCAATGGACGCCGTGATCGGTGTCGGCGATATAACCATCGAGGCTTGCTGCAACGTGGTAAATCGTTTCCATTTCGTTTCCTGGCAGAGTTCATAATGTGAATTGCGAATGGGAGGTCGATTCCGCCAAAGGGATCACCCAACACGCTTGTCTATTCGCTCGAATTTTTCGAATCATCCAAGCTGCTCAATGCCGTCCGCAAATGATTCAGACTGGCGATTGCAAATCCGACCATCAACAGTGGCAGGAAAATCAGGATGGGAAATTTGTGCGTCCAAATCAGCTTGGCAAAAAGCGCGTACCCGGAAGCGAACAGAATCGCAAACACCCAAAGCCCCGTCTGAGTTTTCATAATTGAATTGACGGCCTGCTCATTCATTTCGGAACCTTTTCAATTTACGCGTCGCTTCGGACTCAACAATATCTTGGCAGTCTATCCGATTCGGTCTCCCAAGTCGAAGAATCCTGGCCCACGCCGCGCCCATGCCGCCTAACCGATTTCAATTCGTGAGAGCTCGCCCGGGTAGACCACATGAATCTTGGCAGCGACATCGTTGCGCAACCTTTCCCGTTCAATGGCATCATCAATTTCCTGTTTGTCATACCTGGACGAAAAATGCGTCAGGACAAGATTCTCGACTGGGAATTTTCCAACCATTTCCATCACCGAATCCAATGAGCTGTGCAAGTTACGTTCCCGATTCGATGGTTCTAATTCCGACCTGTTCAAAAAAGTGGCTTCGTGAATCAACACCTTGGCATTTTCAAAACGGCCGTCGTTTTCAACTGGCATGTCACCCGAAAAGGCGACCAGTTTTTCGATCCGCTCATCCAAGATCGCCTCAACACCAAGCTCCGTCCGCAAGGCCGCAATTTCCGCTCCGGAACAGGAAGCGTATGCGGGTTTTAACTTGCTTCGCTTCTCCTCCAAAACATAGGAGAGGCTCTTCGTCACGCCCACGCTACAACTGACATGCCGATTTTCCACCGGGCGAACAAGAACGTTCCTCTTGGCCTCAATCGTTTCGTCACCGACTAGCGGTACCCAACGTGTTCCCCGACTATGCGGATCGAAACGTTTCGTAAATTCCTCGATGGCCGGAAACGAACCGCAATCCCTTGGAAAATGAACGGTTAATTCCGGCCTCCCGTTGAGCTGAAGAAATTGGAACAGCCCGCCAAGATGATCACGATCCGCGTGCGAAACAAACACGTTTTTGACTTTGCGACCCTTTTGAAGCAAATGGCTGGTAACACCATCTCCGCAATCAAATAGCACCCCGAAAGGTTCGACGAACACCCAAGTCGAAAAAAGAGCCGTGGAATAACAGGTAATGGAAAGTTGGGAAGACATTTTGAAGTTCAATTCCGTAACAGTCCAACGGTGAAGCCATGTCACCATTTGGAACGACACATTGCGCAAGAAGGGGCGGGCGCAAAACAAATCGATTCAATGCCCGCCTTGGTTGAGTATCACCGAGGCAAAAGGTTCAGCCTCCTAATCAGCGAATTGCGATTTTCGCCAATCATGACGTTAGTCACGCCAAAAAACGCCCGTAAACAACCCGACTTTGCAATAACGCGACCTTGCCGCCCCTTTCTCATCGTGAAAATCGACGCGATAAATTCGTTCGCCACGTTCAAAAAACCAACCGGGCCCGAATGGCGTCCACATGACACGAACCTTTGTCCAACGTTTCCCACGCGCCGATTTGCGAATCCTGTCTTTGTCGACAAAATGCAAAACAAATCGCAACCCAAGGATGACGGTCAAAACGAGCGCACCTAGTCCCAAGCGAGCCCAGATCGAGTCTCCTAGCAACATGAAGTCATGCATCGCTCATTGCTTTCGCGCGAAAATATAACAGCGGGTTGTCTGAGCTTCCTGTTCGTAGGGCGGACGCTCGTGAATTTCAAGATTCGCGAATCCAGCTTTCTCAAGTGCTTGAGCAACATCCGTGCTTGGAAACGTCGAAAACTCCAATGATGCACCCGACTCGAGGAAATCTTCCACGAATACGGGACAATCACCAATATGAAATGAGAGCAACAAGACGCCCTCCGCCTTGAGAACGCGAAACATTTCCGTGAACGCTTGAGTCAGCTCTTCCAATTTCAAGTGCACAATACAGTAGAAGGCCAGGACACCCTGGAATGATGCATCCGCAACTGGCAGGTCAAAAAAATCGCCGACCGAAAAACGGCATTCCGGAAACAATTTTCTTGCATGCTCAATCATCTTTGGCGATAAATCCATGCCCGTCGGATTCAGGCCAATTTGCCTCAAATGTTCCGTCGTGTGCCCGGGCCCGCAACCGATATCCAAGACCTCACCTGGCTGGCCAAGGGACTCAGCGAAATATGACAACCACTCGACATCACGCGGTTTGTAGTCGAGTTCATTGATAAACTTCTTCGCGTAATTGCCTGCGGCGGAATCGTAGGCTGATCGAATATCGTTCTTTGATTGCTCCATCGAGATTGGCCTCGAACACGATTAGATTTCAAACCAATAAATGTATACGGTTATTGTTCCGTCGTCATTCTTGACATATCCGACCCGGAGAAACTTATCGCTGTCGGTTTGGACTTCACCTCCGATCAACGTATGCTCTTTCGGATCCCACCATTCGGCTTCCATTCCACCAATGTCCAGCTGATATCCGAGACTGGTGAATTCCTTGGTATCCACCAAGTCCGTGTCAAAGATCTCGTCAATCGATTCCGCTTCAACCCGGAACCGACACCACATCACGTCATCGAACCCCGGCGAAAAAAGCAGGTTCGAGTCGATGACCTCAAGCTCACTCCGCAACGCCATTTTATCGCGATGGTATTCGAAATCCGTGAGGGCACGATCGATGGCCCAGTAAATACCGAACCCGCCCAGGCAAGTGAAAACGACGGCCAAACCAAGTATGCCGAGACAACCGTAAAGGGCTTTTTTTCGCGGCGCTGTTTCGTTCATCTAAATTCCGATTCCTGAGAGCTAGGAAGCTATCGCAACAGCTCTTCTAACGTATCTGCGATTTTCTTCAGATCACCGGTGTCAAACAATACAAAGACATCGTAGCGGAGCTGAAAGAACAAGCCCTGGTCGTTTTTCATCAACGTAAGTTCCAAAGGCGCTTTTTCGCCTCGAAACGCGAAGTCATTTCCAGGTCGCCGAAACAAAAAATAAGTCTCAGAATCCATTTCCTCCACGAAACCGGCTTCTTTCAAAAGCGCTCGCGCACTATTGATCGGACGTGCGGTTTGGATTTCTCGTTCAACTGCCTTCCATCCCCACATTCAACGCCCCGCAAACTAACTTTTGCCATGGATATTGAACCAATTGCCACAGTATTGACACTTGGCATCACCCGCCGGCGAAACCTCGATCTCGTCGCCCAAACCCGCGCCGCAAGAACGACATGTATAACTTCCGCCCGTTGCGGCCCGGTTCTCAAAAGAAAACTTGTTCGCGGCCAAAACGCTGCGAATTGCGCCAACGGAAAACAGGATAAACGCCACCGCGACCAAGGATCCGGCTACCTTGAAAAACAAGGGAGGCCCATCTCCGTTGCCCATCCCGAACCATAAAAAAAAGATAACGCAGATTCCGATCAACCCAAAGATTGAAAAGAACGCCGCAAAAAAGTATCGGACTTTTGAATCTTGTTCCAACATCCAGCTCCCAATTCTTCCTCAACTATCCAGCCGTCAAACCTAATTGAATGTCCGTTTCGGTGAATGACGCCGGTAACTTTTTGGCTCACCAAATATTCCAATCATTTGATCTTTGGTAATTGGAAAATCAAACATCATCTCGTCCTTTTTTCTACCAACCTTTGCGATTGGATCCTCGATCGCGCAATAGACAAGTTTACGGTCTTTGAATTTAAACTGAGCTCGGTACGTCCCAAAACTGAAGTCGAAACTGTCAAAATTCTGCAGACGAATCTCTTTGCCATAATACTGCTGAAACTTGGCGTTATCGATCTGAGTGTATTCGAGAAAGTAGGGCTTGACGATTTCCGGGGTCAGTTCCGAAATCATGTACCGCTTTCCATCCTGAAATTCGATGCAAAAGTCTGGCCCTCCTTTCCAAGTGATTTGGTCCCAACGATCCGCGGACTGCATACGGACTTCATGGTTTTCATAGATGGCAGCGCTGATACTTGCATCCGGATCATTTCTCCGCAAACATCCGGCGACGCAAATCAACACCAGCAGGACGAGGATCGCCTGAAGCCTTCTGAATTTTGCCGATCCGTTTTTCATTGGTAAATCTCGAAGCAAAACCTCGACACGTGCTGGTTTCTATTCGTTTCCTGGCACGAAAAGCGATCCAAGCGCTCAGATTCGGCCGCCCTATTCGGGCCCAACGGCGAATTGATGGATTCCAGAAACCGTTTCAAATTCCACTTTCACTTCATTGTGTTCCGCCGGTTTGTTCAAGGGAATCCAATTCCTACCAATGACAGGAATTACAAACGCACCTTCAAAATCGCCACACCATACAAAATCGTCGCGCCAGGGCGCCTCCTCAGCGCACTGAATTGCAAATGCGTCCTTCAATTGCCGACCGTATTCTTTCGGGGCCAGAGCCGGCAGCCCCATTTCATTGATGCAAATGACCGCATCAGCCTGGAAGGTTTTCGTTGAAACGATTCCCAGGGACGGTCTTTCGATGAATTCGGCGAGGTTTCCGTCTCCGTCATGAAAGTAAACCGATCTCCCGTTATCAAACTGGACGATTCGTTGACCTTGATATAGCAATGGGTCCACTTTCGATTGGTCCAACAGTGCGATCGCGGATTCCAAGTCACCCGTTGCGATCAAAAAACAATAGTGAAAATAAAATTGCTTATCGGATCGCTCAAAAATCAATTTGCTGGCGCCAACATGTACCACCAAGGCGCTCACGCTTGGTCGGCTGCAAGGAAACCCCAAGGTGTTAGCGAACAAGCGTTCCTGTGCATCAATATTGGTGCTTGGTAATGTGACCGATTGAATCTTCACGGCTTCCTCACCCGTTTTTCGCTCAAATATTTCGAAACACTCGCTTCGCGTTTTCTTGAACCCCGAAGTTCAATCTCAGGCGGGACCTTTGTTTCGCTTTATCAATATGACTCTGCCCTTCCACGCTTGTCAAAGCCTCGCCCCAGGAATTGGCATTGCACATACCGGGACAAATCTGTAATGACGTCGCGACTTCCAAATTCACTGGAGCTGCAAATGTATCGAATTTCCTTCGCGATTTTGATTCTTACTGCGTTTATCACGGGCTGCGCTACGACAGCCAACCTTCCCTCCTCGCCTCCGGATTCCTACCTCGCCAATAAGATGGTCATGCCCGGCGCTCAGTATGAAATGACATTGAAAGAAACCGACCCAGAAGGTGCAACGATTTCCTATTTTGGTACCGTTGAATCAGCATCGGAAGACACAATCGTGTTGAAAGATGTCGTCAAGCGAGTCAAGATCGAACGCCCCGTTCCAATTCCATTCGTCGGAAAACTCTTTACCAATAAATCAGTCGGCGGCAAACTGATGGACGGACCGGTTCACTTGCGCCGCACCGATGTCGCCAAAATCGAATGGCCCCAATAAGCGAGTGGTCCCGCTCATACCGGCGAAAGTTGCCAGATTCCGTAGGGGTTATGAAACAGATCTTCCGGCGGAAACATTGTGCAAGGCGCCTTACAAAGCTGATAACGTGGTGAATCTTCGTCGACGCTGAACGTCTCGTTGTCGTAAATGGCCGGATCTTCGATCGCGATGTATCGAAGAAACTGATGAAGTAAACTTGCCGCCTCATCGGGAGGCAAATCCGCTGTCACCACAGCATCACGGAATCCAATATTATGCATGCCGCAAGAATAGAACTCGCCCTCGTCGCCGACGTAGGTCACGTAAGCATTCAATAACGCCAAAAGCAAATTGTCATTCGTCAACTGATTCCAAGCCTCAGCCGAATGTGCGATCCCCGTCGATTCAATTTTGACGGCCAATCCTCCACATTTGAGCAATGCCGCCGCGGCCTTCATCAAGTTGCGAGCCGAATCGAATGAACCTCCATCGCCGCTCAGGTACAAGGTGTGGGTGTGCTCATCAATCGCTTGTAATTCGGAATCATCAATTCGCCCAAACCCGGCAATCTCAAAAGCCCGTCGCATCTGCGGTTCGTGATCGTATACTTCCAACATACACGACCACTTCGACTCGATATTGATGAGAACACTGCCCGCAAACAGATAGCCGCCACTGTTTTCTGCGATCGATGAAACGATTTCAGCATCGTTTGTCCATTGGCCAGGCACGCCAATAACCACCTGAGGCAATTTTGATTCTTGATTCATGAGCAAAACAATTGGTTCATGCAATGCAAAGAATTCGGAAATGACAAGAGTCGCGGACCGTCCGGCTCGCCGAACTATTCCGAACGAAGGATTTTTTCCATCGCACGCCCCTTGGCCAACTCGTCAACCAACTTGTCCATATATCGCGCCTTCCTGGTAAGCGGCGTTTTGATCTCTTCGATTCGATAACCACAAATCGTGCCTTTGATCGATTTCGCTTTCGGATTCAAAGTGGCTTGCGCAAAAAACTCTTTGATCGTCGCCTCTTCCTTGATCAATCGCTTGATGTCTCTTACGTTGAAACCGGTCAACCAAGTGAGGACCTTTTGCAATTCCTTTTCCGTTCGCCCGTTTTTCTCAATCCGTGAGACGTAATGCGGGTAAATCGAAGCGAATGTGATCTTTGCCACTCTTTCGTCATGCTCTTTGGTCGTCGCCATTTCGTTCCATCCCTTTCGGTCGGTTTTGCATCTTCATTATTCTACGGCCAATTTTCGCGGTGATTCAACGAAAGAAAATCCTTCCCGTTCTTACTCCGCTGAACCTACCAGCGGTGAGAAGCCACCGAAAGCCATCCGCGCCGGGTTGAAAACCGGATCATCCGGATCGAGCAATGGTCCAACCAAATCGGCCATTCGCGGGTCTTTTTCGACTTGCCTGTTCACCCAGTCACGCGAGTCGCGAGAGTCATAGGTGATCCATCCGAATACGACCGTCTCTTTTTCGTTGGCACTTAGCAATTCTGGAAATGGCTGTGTGCCCTCGCGTTTCATGTCGTCGCCGACAAACTCGCAGTAATCAATCGCCCCATGCTCCTTATAAATTTCCGCGACCGTTTCGGCGACTCGCCGGTACTCCTCAATGCGGTCCGTAGAAACTGGAAAAACAAATCCATCAATATACGCTGACATTCCCGACCACCCATGCTTGAATTCACTATGTACCGACAAGCCGCGTGCTCACGGCACTGGCCTGCCCCCAATAACAATGCCATCATACCGCGGCGAGCACGCGCCAACAAAACGCGCTGTTTCAATTGACGCGGTCATCCATGCGGGCGGACTCCAGGACTTATTGGGCTCGAGCTCAAGCCTCAAAGATATCGTACTTTTCCGCCAACGAATTCATTAATGCCTGGTCTTGAAATTGCGAGTCACTCAACGCTCCCAGCTCCGACAAATACTCATCGAAACGTCCGTTATTGAAAAAGGTCAACATTCGTCCACCCGCGGTTGACTCCGCTGCATGCCAAACATTGGGTGGAATCGTGAGCGTGTCCCCCGCATTCAGCGTGATCGTTTGATCGTCTAGCACGAAGTCAATTTGCCCCTCAAGAACATAAAACACTTCCGTCATTCGCTTGTGGTGATGACGGGGCAAACGAAACCCTGGCTTAAGCTGGTCTTCGACCATCGTTAACGCGCCGCCCGTGTCCGATGAGGGCAATTTCACGAAACAATGATCCTGCGAATAATCGAAGTCTTTGCCCTGGCCATTCCGCACGAGCGTAATTTTTTGTTTCATTCTTCCGTCCAACAATCAACTCGTGCAAACAATCAATCCGCAAATGGCTTGCTTCCCCCGATCGACTTGTCGTCCAATCATTGCTCAAAGATTTAGCGCTCGTTCAAGAAGGCAACCAACACGGCAATGAATATCCCGGTCACGATGGCCGCTAGTATTCCGCAGACGATACGTGCCGACAGAATCGAGGAAGTTCCAACCCGGTCCATCCATTTTTGTCCTGATTCACTTTCCAAATATTTCGTCGGCGCGAAAAGGAATAAAAACGCAAGCGACGTTAAATAACCCAGCCCACCAAAGACAACCGGCGCATAAATCAGTCCGGCCTTTGGAACTCTCTCGCCCTGCATCGCGGCAAACAGGATCAAGCAAGTCCCAGCTATTCCACATACCACCGCAGAGGCCCAGGTAACAATCAACATCAAGAAAGAATAGGGGTGCCGAGACGGCTTTTCGTCATTCAAGGGTTCGTCCTCAGTTAAGTCCCAATAATTCCAACAAGCCGAGGCCGGCCAGTAAACGCGCCCCAAGAATCGGGCCGGTCAACGAAAGCCGCCGCCCAGCAAAGGGCCGCCAAGTACGCTCTCGCGCTCCAAATTCATCCCTACCTAAATCAAGATGACCAGGAAGGTGCGACCCATATTCTAGAGGCTACAATCTTCCGTGCAAACGCTTGTTATTAGGCCGCTCATTCCGAGGCTTCGAGCGAGAACAAGACGCCCTCCGGATCACGTACGATCGATCGTCGCGTCTTCGTGCATTCCGAAACGATCTCCCCACCAAGTTCCTTGACACGGCGAAGGCTCTCATCGATGTCGTCTACGGGCAAATGAATAAGCCAAACATTCGAGAGTTCATTTTCGTCTTCTTTCGCTTGATAAATGTCAGCGGCTGAATTCCCCTCGTCAATATGCATCGCATATCCTTGCTCGATCTGGGCACCATCACCTCTCGGCCCGGCACTCCATCCGATGACTTTCGAATAGAAATCCTTGCTTGCCACAACATTTGAAGTGTGTAGCGACAACCCAACGATTCGCCCCAAACGATCCTCGCGATGCTTCTCATAGGTTTCGTCATGCGGGATCGGAATGATTCCAAATGCCGCCCCCAGGGGGTCGACCAACGCCGCCCACTGCGCTTCGGGCTCGCCGGCTTCCGATTGCATGATCACCTCAGCGCCGTTCTCAATCGCGACTGCGACACTTTGCAACACATCCGCAACCAGAATATGCGGCATCCAAGTCGTCGGAATTTTCGCGTACTCGGGAGTCCGTTTTCCAAGCCCGATAATTGGGAGGCCCAAGTTGTTCAGCAAATCTTCGCGCCACAGCGGATCGCTCCCCGTGGTCAATATCTTTGAATAAAAGTCCAACTCCTTTTCGTGTTCGGAAACCGCAATATCGGCGCTCAACACACCTCCAGCTTTTTGAATAAACGGATTTTGCATCATCACTCTCTCAATAAATTGGCTGCTGTTTGGCCCGACCGACGAAACGGAAAAAACGAAAACAAGGGAAGGAACGGAAACGCATCCGCGCCAACAATTGTCCTCACAGGGGAATTGGCCCTCTCGAGCCAGTTACTCGTATCCGGTCAGAAAAGTGATAAGCCCAACGAGCAACCAAAACAACCCGATGACGGCGATCGCGATGGTCCAGATGACGACAAATCCACAAGCGAAACGCGTCGTCGCGGTGACGATCAACCCAATCACCAAAAACGTGCCTCCCTGCCACATTCGCTGGATTGCGCGGTCCCGCGGCGTCTTTTCATCGAGCCACCAATTATCAGCCATTTTTATCCACCTCGGACGAGTCGACTTTCCAAAACATGAATCCGCTCAAACGTGACCATCGACTAGCAATAACAAGCCCAATCAATGCGGAATTCACGCGGCCTAACATTATAGCCGCTGCGTTCACGTCGTATTTGCATTGAGAAAGGCAGCGAAACGACGGAGGGAACCAGCACAATTTGGAAACCCATGGAGTTATACGGGGACAAAACCAGCAGTCGCCGATATCATCCCTTGCTCGCTAGCTTTCCTCACTCCGTTCGTTTCTGTCCATTTCCGCCGCAAGCCAACTCCGGCTCCCGCTCAACACCGCCGAACGCCCAGTTTCACTCACGGTCGCCACCAGTGCTGCCGATAACAGCAAGTGCAACCCTACACAAATCGCCGAGCACGAACATGCGCCGAATCGCCACCATTCTTCTTGTTCTCATGCTGCTTTCAAGCGCCAGCGGCTGCGGCTTGCGCGATCTCTTCAAGGGAGATCTTTCGCATCCACGCCACGACCCGACAAAAAAACACAACGCCGACAATCCGTTTCGCGATCTGGAAGAAGACGCCCTGTACGGCGATTTATAGTCTCGACGCCATCACGACACACGTTTGATCGAGAGTCGCGCCATGCGATCGCGACCAGAATGAATTCTCGTTAGGGCCGAACCTTCGTAACCTTCGGCCGACAAAAACGTGTTGCCGCTTCTTTCACGCCAAATCAAACGACTCTGCGGAACGTTTGGCGATCGTCCGCCGAAATAGCAAGTGAATCAGCAAGAGTGAAACTGCCGTCGGAATAATCAAGGCGATAAACAACATATAGAAGGCCGACGCTTGCGGCCCCCAGGGTTTCTCGAGCAAAGCAATCAATCCCACAACCACAACGATTGCGAACTCAATCAGGTACCCCAGTCCAAGTGTTGCCACCGGAAAAAAGAAAAGATGCATTACCAACACGGGGCCCGCGCTTTCGATGCCGAACTTGCTGTTGCTGTGCACCGACAACATCCAAGCCAGAACCAAGACAAACGAAACGAGCAAAACGGAAATTGCTTGTTCCAACTGACTGAGATTCGTGAAACCGGCAATGATGGAACTGGAGACGCCAATCCAAATTGCGAGGGCCAAAACATCGGTGATACGGCATCGCCACGGAAGCCTCTTCAGTCGAGGAGGCGCTGGGCGAAAGAATAGCCAGGGACCCCAAACCGGCGTAAAAAACACGAGAGAACAAACCGGTCCAACCAGCAAGGCAAGCTTAAGCTCTGGACTCATGGCAGGTGGCGGCCCACGAAAGAAAAAGAAAAACCAAGGCCACTTGCTGGCCAACTTAAATACCGCTTTCAGCCATGCATCTTAACTGCCGATGGTTTCCATGTCTGCAACACCAAAACCATACTAATCGTCATCCAAGAACGACTGGCGGGCCAGCAAAACGAAATTGCCTATGAGGAAATCCAAAACGAAGTTTCCTCGTTTTCTGACTGCTCAAATACGAAGCAGCTAAGAGTCAAGCGACTTGGTTCCCAAATCCGCAAGGCGGTCGAAACCATGCTGGGTAGTCGCAGCCTGCCAGACCATCTCCATCGAATTCAATCGAACGATCACGTTTCGATGCGAAACGCCGGGTACGGGGCGCCTGCTATTGCCCATCAGTCTCCAGCAAGGGCAACAGCTCAAGATTCTTCGCGTCCAGGAACTCATGGTCCGCCCATGGCGTAACCGGAGGGAAGTACGGGCAATCAAGTCGATATGAGCTGCCGTCCTTTTCGACACGAATTTTGTAGCCCGACGCTCGTAGCCACTGCCCAAACTTCTCCAAGTGATATTTCTCTTCTTGAGCCGTTTGAACTTTCTTGAGATCGAGCAAAAACGCTTCCGCTTCGGCCCGGTCCGCATCTTTGTCTTTTGAATGGGCGCCTGTTCGCGTTACGTCACTCTTCTTCTCTGAAACGGCTGGAAGATTGCCCTCACACCCCAACGCACAGATCGTACATATCGCCCCAACAAACACAGCAATGCGGAACATGCCAACTCCAACTAATCAAGTTTCTCATCTCAGACGCGGGCGCCTTCAACATCGACAGAACGCCCGTCTGAATTCGGACGCACCGACACGCCAATCAGTTCCAATACTTCTAACTTTCATCGAATGCGGGTGGCGACCGTCGCCACTAAAAACATGAACATTGAAAATGGGTCATCATTTAAGAAAATATTGGAGCGCGGATCCATACGAGTTGGCGACTTTGACGACAGTATCATCGCGAACCAAATAAAATCCCTGCTCAGCATCCAGCAAGATATCCATTTGGCCGCCATCCACTTCCCCAATTGGCGAAAAAGGCTGTTGGATTTCGGTCTCATAGGCCAAGATTTTTTCGGCAGGGACGTATCGCAACACTCGGATGGGATTCAAGTAATAACGACGACAGGAAGCCGAGCCCAAGATACTTAGCCCACCAAACTTCTCCAGGAAAAACCGGGCTGCATCAACCAGCTGAATTCCGTTTTTATTGAGTTTCCGCTCACACGAATCGACATCGTAATCCCATTCGGGATGCCAACCCTGCTTTATCAGCTTCGTTTCGATTTGTGGCGGAATTTGAGAACCGCTATCGCTAAAAGAATCGGATCCCATTTCGAACCTTTAAATCAAGATCTCAATCGCCTGAAAACAATGCCGAACACTTAACGGCCCGAAAACCCTTGTCGTTGTTATCTTGCAATTGCCAGTCCGCGAAGAACATTGCATCGCTAAACGCTCTGCCAATAAAAAAGACTCCTTAGGACAACGATCGAAAAAACAATCAGCACGACCCACCCCCCAATTGCGACCACGATCCCAGGCGTTTCGTGAGAAATTCCTGGCCGAATCAATCCCATCCGGACTCCCGTGACTTTTCCCATTGCATCGGCAAACCAAATAAAGGCGACCGGAACAATCAATCCTCTGACGCAAGAAAACACCGACCCCCACCCCGAACCGAAAAGATAGACGACTAGGAGCAACGAAACAAAAACAAAACCGGACAAGATCCGGGACTTAATGATTGCCTGGATCCGCCGCCAACGGTTGTCTCGTGCAAACTCTTCCGAATATGCGGCGGCCAAAGCATCAAAGGACGTATTGGATTTACGATAAGCGGAAATCTGCTGAAGCTGTCCGTCGCGCAGCCAAACTCCTCCGCACCGTTTGCATTTATTTATCGCAATTCCAGAATCATATCCGTAGGCCGACGCAGGGATTTCGACGTCGCATTGCGGACAGGCGACTTGGACGGACTCATATGCCTCGCAGGTTGGATCAGGTGGCGCCTTTTTCAATGCCCTGACAAACTGTTTCCGCTCAAACCAGGTCCCTGAGCAGGTTTCGCACCTCGAAACACGCTGGCCATACAGGACCGTTTCTGTGGTCTGATTTTCGCAAGTTGGGCAGGCGAACATCCGAGCGTGACTGGTAAACAAACACGAAAAGCAAAACACGAAAACGACACGTGGAACGGCCTACATTCCGACGCCCTCGGACCGCTCGTCCTACGGTTCGAGGGATAACCGGCTGAGAAACGAACTTCATCAAGTGAACATGGCGCTCAAGTCAAAGGCCGGTCAGTTTTGCCAAAAACCACAATCAATTCCACCGTGGATTACGATCGCAAACTGACCGTGCTCAGGAATCTGCATTGGCTGCATCGCGACTTCAGCACCGGCCTCGGTCGCTGCCTTGACTGCCGCTTGGATGTCATCGACC
>CAYSXI010000120.1:0-16419 GCA_964434955.1 uncultured Pirellulaceae bacterium | reverse complement strand
ATTGAGTCCAAGCAAAAATCGAGTCCATTCAGCGGAACGAGATGTGGCTCAGCTTGGGGAAGCGAGGCCATGGCCGTGAGCCGCTTCGAGAAATGAGGCGGCGGAAAAATTTGCCGCATTCGGAAATTATTTCGCAAGACCGGGAAGGGATGCGACGATAGTAACCTCAGGTAATTACCACTCGTGAGGTCTTCAGCACCTGCCCCGCTGTAGACCTCTCTTTTTTTGCGCATAAAAAAAACACTGACTGTGAAAGTCAGTGTTTTAAAAGAAAGACAATAAAGCGATCCTCTGCCCCGGTGGATGTTTTTGCTGTCTTTCTTCAAGTTCGTTATCGTGTTGGCCCGCTGCAACTTGCGTTTTTTTGCTCGCTGAGAAGCAGAATTGCGAAAATGCCTGGTCCTCAAAGTCAAAGTGGATGGCGGAACGGGTCAAAACTGGTTGATTCGTTGAATCTGTTAAAACCCGATTTGCGACGCTTGTTTTCGCAATCAATTCCCCAAGCAAACTGAACCCCTTCGAATTGGTTTGCCGAAACGTTAACCACGCAAGCAAGCGCTTGCCGGGTGAACCATTCCGGGGCAGATCTTGGATCAAAAGGAATCGTTCAACCCCATTTCCGCGAATTGGGCTAGCACTGGTGTTGTTGTCCTGGTTTTGCGAACTTCGAACGGGGCATGAAAATGAATTTGGGGCAGCATTCTACGGATTCTCTGTGTGGAATCATCCTGGCCGGAGGCTCGGGAACACGACTCCATCCGATCACGACTTCGGTCAGCAAGCAGCTCGTGCCCGTCTACGATAAGCCGATGATTTATTATCCTTTGGCGACATTGATGCAGGCTGGAATCCGGGATGTTTTGTTAATTTCAACACCCCGTGATCAAGACAGTTTTCGGCACCTGTTAGGCGACGGCTCGGACTTCGGGATCAACTTGAACTACTGCGTTCAGCCGAGCCCGGACGGCCTGGCTCAGGCTTTCATCTTGGGGCGCGAATTCATCGGGAAACGTCGTGTCGCCCTGGTTCTTGGCGACAATATTTTTTACGGCCACGGGTTTGAATCTCTGCTGCAAAACGCTTCCGCTCGAGAGCGGGGGGCCACTGTCTTTGCGTACGAAGTTGGCGATCCAGAACGCTATGGAGTCGTCGAGTTTGATTCGCGTGGTCGAGCGCGTTCCTTGGAAGAAAAACCAAAGGCGGCGAAATCCAATTTTGCCGTGACCGGACTGTACTTTTACGACAACCGCGTGGTCGAAATCGCATCCGGATTGAAACCCTCAGCGCGGGGTGAACTCGAAATCACGGACGTGAATCTGCAGTATCTCGTCGACGGACGGCTGAACGTTGAGGTTTTCGAGCGAGGGTTTGCCTGGCTCGATACGGGGACGCCGGCAAGTTTGATGCAGGCCTCCAATTTTGTTCAAGCCATCGAGCAGCGGCAGGGGATCAAGATCGGCTGCCTCGAAGAGATTGCTCAGCAACAGGGTTTTATCGACGCTTCTCAACTGGAAACAATGGGGCGGCGATATGGAAAAAGTGACTATGGAAAATACCTTTTGCGTTTGGTCGAAAGCAGCAAGGTGTCGCGTCCAGTGATCACGACTGCAACCATGAACACGTCCGTCCACGATGCAACGATGAATCAATGACCTCGGACCAAATGAATCAACAGGGGCAGTGAAATGACGACTCAATCAGAGACAGTTGGCAGCACCGCTTTGGAAGCAGCAACCCTTGGCGTTGCACCCAGCATTACCAATGACAGGCGAAAGCGAATCCAGCAAAAACTGGCTGCGAGCGATCAGGCCCATCTGCTTTCGTTCATCGACGAAGTCGAAGATTCAAGACGGGAAACCTTTTTAAGCGAGCTCGAAGAGTTGGATTTCGAACTTCTCCAAGAGCTGTCGGAAACTTTCAGACAGCGTTCCGATGATTCGTTCACTGCGGAACAATTTGCCGAACCTCTTGGCTTTGTTTTGGACGACGAGAAAAATCGTTTTTCTCGCGAATCGGCTAGAATCGTTGGCGAGGCAATCCTGCGTGCAGGTACGGTCGGTGTCGTGATTGTCGCGGGAGGGCAGGGGACGCGCCTGGGATTCGCTCATCCCAAAGGCATGTTTCCGATTTCGCCGGTCGGCAATGCAACCTTATTCGAGATTCTCTTTCAAAAGATTCGGGCAGTTGAAACGATATATGAAACGACGATTCCGATTTACCTGATGACAAGTCCGGCGACACACGAAGAAACGATCGCTTTTCTCGAAAGTAACCACCATTTTGGAATTAACGCCAGGAACGTAAGTGTCTTCTGCCAGGGCACCATGCCGGCCGTTGATATGGCGAGTGGGAAGATTTTGCTTTCTGGAAAAGCTGCCTTGTTTCGCTCTCCCGATGGCCACGGCGGCATGTTGGACGCCTTGCGCAAGAATAAATGCTTGGACGATATGAGAATTCGCGGCATCGAGCAGCTTTTCTATATGCAGATTGACAATGCCTTGGTCGACGTCGCCTCACCCGAAGCCCTGGGTTTCCATACACTGGCCAATTCGGACGCAACAACCATGGTGATCCGCAAATCAGATCCGATGGAGAAGGTCGGAAATGTTGCCATGATCGACGGCAAGACTCAGATCGTCGAATACAGTGACTTACCCGAAGCGGTAGCCCGTCAAACGAGCGAACAGGGTGGATTACAGATCTGGGCTGGCAATGTTGCCGTTCATGTTTGGAATGTCGGCTTCCTCCGCGAGCAGGCTTCATCCAGGCAAGGACTCCCGTTTCACTTTGCCAAAAAGAAGGTGCCCTTCGTCAACGACAAAGGAGAATTGATTGAGCCCAATGAGCCCAACGGAGTCAAGTTTGAACGGTTTGTGTTTGACTTGCTGCCGGCGGCTCGAAAATCAATTGTGGTTGAAGTCGATCGAGAATCATTTTTTGCTCCATTGAAAAATCCGGCCGGAACGCCAACCGATTCCCCCGAGTACGTTCAGGCGGCAATGCGGCGCTTGCACCATGGCTGGCTCGAGTCGGCTGGTGCAGAAATCGCCGAAGGAGTGACGATTGAAATTTCACCCAGTTTTGCAATCCGAAAAGAACAGGTTGCCGGCAAAGTCGAACCGGGGACGAAATTTACCAAATCGCAAGTTCTCACTTGAACGGGTTGGCGGGCGGACCGCCAACATCCATTGCTCGCCGCGATAAGCACGTTTTCAAACCAGGGATCGAATTACGGATTAGGTGCGCGGTCGTGGACTACGGTTCAATCGATATTGCATGGGTGGTTGCTTCAGCCGCCCTGGCGATGGTTCTTCAATGTGGCTTTTGTTGCTTCGAGTCAGGATTGGTTCGAAGCAAGAATAGTATCCACATCGCGATGAAGAACCTGATTGATTTCTGTTTAGCTTCGACCATCTTCTTTACCTTTGGGTTTGGGGTCATGTTTGGGCTAAGCCAGGCGGGCTGGTTTGGAACGAACTACTTTTTCCTGTCGGGAGTGGAATCTCCCGGGATCCTCGCTTTCTTTTTGATCCAACTCGTGTTTTGTGCAACCGCGACAACGATCGTCAGCGGGGCTGTGGCCGAACGCATGCGGGTGTACGGCTATGTGATCGTGGTCGCGGTTGTTGCCGGTTTGATCTATCCCTTTCTGGGGCATTGGGTTTGGAGTACCGACTCACTCGGCAATCCTCAGGGATGGTTGGGGCAAATGGGCTTCATTGACTTTGGCGGCTCAACGGTGATTCACGGCGTTGGAGGGTGGGCCGCGCTTGCAGGCGCAATGGTGCTTGGGCCCCGAATCGGGCGTTTCGATCGTGGCACGCCTAAAACGACTGGGCATAGCCTTCCGATGTCGGTGATGGGCGTGATGCTGATCTGGATTGGCTGGATCGGACTCTGCGCCGGTTGTTCGCTTGCCTACACCGATAGTATCGCGCTGGTGGCAGTCAACCTGACGATGGCGGCGGCTTTTGGCGGGCTGGTTTCCTTGCTGATGTCGTGGATTTTCTACCGGTGCTCCGATGTCGGGAAAGCGATGAATGGCGTGATCGCCGGTTTGGTCGGAATCACGGCCTCGTGCAATATCGTGATGCCGGCAGAAGCTGTCTTGATCGGTTGCGCCGCAGCGATGATCAGTTTCGTCGTGTCGGTGATTCTTGAGAAAGTCAGAATTGACGACGTCGTGGGAGCGTTTCCCGCCCACGCTTGCGCCGGAATTTGGGGCACGATCGCCGTCGCGTTCTTTGGTTCGATTGCCGCATTTGAACCGGGCGTGTCGAGGATTGAACAACTGGGAATTCAGGCTGCTGGTGCAGGCGCCTGCTTCGCATGGACTTTTGGCATCGCCTATCCGACGTTCTGGTTCGCAAATCGTTTCTTGAAACTTCGCGTGGGGGAAGAAGCGGAGCGAATGGGACTGAATATCACCGAACATAATGCGAGCACGGAAATCCTTGATCTCCTGCATGAGATCGAAGCCAGCCAGGATGACGAAAGTGATCAGGAGATTGAAGCTGATCGACATACCGAGGCCGGGCAAATCGCGGCGCTATATCGCCGAATGGCAGGCAATGCAGAAAAAGAACGCCAGTCGGCCGAGCTGGTTCGAAAAAGCGAAAAACGATTTCGACGAATCATCGATACAGCAAATAGCGCTTTCATTGCAACCGACGATCACGGTCGAATTCAGCGATGGAACGTGGCGGCCGAAAAGGTCTTTGGTTGGTCCTACGATCAGGCTGTCGGAGCTCAAATTGAAGCTTTGATTGTTCCCGATCGGGTCAAGCCGGAATTTAATTTCTACCAGGAAGTCATCGAGAATGGTCAAGTCGGACAGCACTTTGAAATGACCGCCGTTGACAAAAATGGGCGCGAGTTTCCAGCAGAAGTTTCCGCTTCAATCGTTTTGGCCGACGAAGAAATCGCGCTGAACATCTTTCTCCAGGACATCGGCTCGAGAAAAGAGCTTCAAGAGAAACTTGCGCAATCTCAGAAGATGGAATCCATCGGGCAGCTCGCCGCCGGAATCGCGCATGAAATCAATACTCCAACGCAATTTGTGAGCGACAACACGCGGTTCCTCAAAGATGCTTTCGAAGATTTTCAAACGGTCGTTGACAAACTGGAGGCACTTTTCGAGGCAGAAAAGAACGGTGACTCGACTTCGGCCATTGTCAATGAAATCGAACGGTTGATTGAAGAGGTCGACTTGGAATATCTGGAAGAAGAAATTCCTGTCGCCATCGACCAGACGCTCGAAGGTGTTGATCGCGTTGCGAGTATCGTCAAGGCAATGAAACTGTTTTCGCATCCTGGATCGGCAGTGGCGGAACCCATTGACCTAAATGAAGCGATTGAGAGCACGATCACCGTCTCGAGAAACGAATGGAAGTATGTGGCCAGCCTGGAAACCGACTTGGACCGGAGCATTCCCTCCATTGTTTGCAATCGAAATGGCATCAACCAGGTGCTGTTGAACATGATTGTGAACGCGAGCCATGCCATCTCGGATCGATGGGGCGATGACTCGGAAAACGAGGGAAAGATCCTGATAAAAACGGGGCGAATGCAGGATCGCGTCGAAATTCGGGTGACGGACAATGGCTGCGGTATCGACGAAGAACACCGGAAGAAAATATTCGACCCCTTCTTCACGACGAAGGAAGTTGGAAAAGGGACCGGACAAGGACTTGCCATTGCTTTTCGAGTCATCGCGGAAGACCACGGCGGTTCCATCCAGATTGAATCGGAACTGGGACGTGGAACAACCTTCATCATCGCACTCCCCATTGCCGCCGCCACTGACAAGTCACGTCGCCGCTCACAAGATGTTTCGAATTCAGACAACAACCTTGCCAGAAACCCGTCGAATCCATCCTTGCCGTTGGAAATCTCCCCAGGAAACCAACCGGGCCAAAATACATAGTAAATCAGCAAAGGAATAACATGTTATATGGCATGATTATGGCCGGTGGATCGGGAACCCGATTTTGGCCAGTAAGTCGGGCCGCGAGACCGAAGCAGCTTTTGGATCTTGCTGATTCGCGAACGATGATTCGAAATACCTTCGATCGTTTGTCGCAGTTTTTAGAGCCTGAACGCATTCACGTTGTCACCAACCGAAAACTGATGTCGGCTATCGGCAACGAGCTTCCGATGCTCCCGGGTTCCAACTTGATCGGCGAGCCCTTCAAGCGTGACACGGCGCCCTGTATTGGATTGGCGGCACACATGCTGCTGCGCAAGGATCCTGAAGCGACGATGGTCGTCCTTCCAGCCGACCACGTCATCGAGCCGGAGGATATGTTTGTTCTTGCGATCAAGTTCGCTGAGCAAATGGTAGAAATGGATCCTCGCCGCCTCGTCACTTTCGGAATCAAACCTGCGTTTCCTTCAGAATCATACGGTTACATCGAACGAGGGCAGAGCTTGACTGCGACATTTAACCGCGAAATCGGCACGTTCGCCGTTAAGCAGTTTCGGGAAAAACCCGACATTGAATTGGCAAAGCAGTACGTTGAGTCCGGGAACTTCTATTGGAATTCCGGGATTTTTGTTTGGAAAGCAAAGTCAATCGTCGAGGAACTGGCGAGACACGCGCCCGACCTGGATCACCATCTTGAGCGTATCGTTAATGCGGTCGGGACGGACGATTACGAAACCGTGTTGGCAGACGAATTTGAGGCCATCCAGGCGATCTCGATCGACTATGCCGTGATGGAAAAAGCGAGCGACGTGGTCGTGATTGAAGCTCCGTTTCATTGGGACGATGTCGGGTCGTGGCAGTCACTTTCACGATTGCACGGCACAAACGGTGAGGGCAACACCAATCTTGGGCGGCACCTTGGAATCGACACCCGGGGCACCATCACGCGCAGCGAAAAAGACCACTTGATCGTGACCATTGGGATGGAAGATACGATCATCGTTCATACTGAAAACGCGACGCTGGTTGCCAACAAAAATGACGAAGAGGCCGTTCGGAAAGCCGTGAAGCTGATCGAGTCGGAGGGTTGGCAAGAATACCTTTAGGCAGTGTTTTCACGCGTCAAGTTCGGCGCGTTTAGAAGCAGGCTAACAAGACGCTTTTTCGCGCACATTTTGAAGGTATTCGACCAGCCCCTGCTGCCACGTCGGCAATCCACTGCCCGTCACCTCACGCAGGCGTGAGTTGTCCAGGACGCTGTATGCTGGGCGTGGCGCCGGCGCGTTGTATTGAGCGGTGGTGATTGGAGTGACTTGCACCGCGAGGCCGGAAAGCTCGAAAATCAACTTCGCAAAAGCAAACCAGGAGACCTCGCCGGAGTTGGTCACGTGGTAGGTGCCGTATTCTTTCGTCTTCAAAAGATTTTCGATGGCTTCACAAAGATGTGGGACAAAGGTCGGAGCGCAGATTTGATCTGCGACCACATTCAGTTTGTCTCTTTCACGCCCCAATGAAATCATCGTGTCCACAAAATTACGTCCGCGAACAGGGCCCTCATCGACCCAGGAATAGAGTCCGCAAGTTCGGACAATAAAATGCTTTTTCCAGTTGGACGCGAGGGTTTCGCCTTCCAGCTTGGTCAATCCGTAGGTCCCCTGCGGATTCGGTTTATCCGATTCCGAATAGGGGGAATTTCGCTCCGCGTCGGAGCCGAAAACGTAATCGGTACTGATTTGAACCAAAGGAATATCGAGTTCTTCGCAAACCTCCGCGAGGATTCCAACCGAGGTTCCGTTGACAACGCGGCAGAGGTCTCGTTCCGTCTCAGCCTTGTCGACTTGAGTGTACGCAGCGCAATTGATAATGGCCTCCGGCTGCAGGGAATAGAGTGTTCTCTCGATTGAGTTGCGATTGGTCAGGTCAAAGTCAGGGTAGGCCAGGCCGGTCGCTCGCTCACCCAGTCGTCGACAAAGTTCGCTGCCCAACTGTCCCCCGGCTCCGGTAACTGCAATCGTCATGCTGGTCTCTTTTCTAAGGCGAAGGTTGGTTGAGCTGCCGGTTGGTCGACCACGACGCCGAACTAGAACGTGATTTGGAATTGGATCCCATTCCTGGTCGGAGGAATTTCGGCAAGAACATGCTGAGGAGTTTCTGCCATTGCCAGGACCTCAGGAACCTTCTGAACGCTTTGTCTTCGTAGCGTGGGTAGCGGCTGAACATCGCTCCCAGGTAGCCGAACAAGATGTTTAGCCCACCGAGCACCCAGGGGCGCTCCAGCATTCGGTAGAGAGTGATCGCAAGGACATATGGCAGGTGAGTACCCATGAAATACTGTCCACGTCCCCACCTTCTTCGGCCGTGCAGAATATTTTTATGCGATGAACCCATTTGCCGAAGATGGATGATGTGATACTGGGTATCCGCAACGCTATAGGCTTCCCAACCAAACATGCGACACTTGTGGCAATCAATTCCATCCCACATGACTTCGCGAACAAAGCCGCCAATTTCCTGAAAGCACTCGCGACGATAAAGCTTCGCGGTGCCATGAGTGAATTCGTCGCCGGTCCGTTCATAAACCAACTGCCCGTCAACCGGGATATAGCATTTTCCGCTGATGGTCCCGAGCCGCGGGTTGTCATGAAACTTCTGGATCAACCCACTGAAATAGTAGTGGGGAAGATGAATGTCGGCATCAAGTTTGACGACAAAATCGTAGTCATTCAGGTCGACGGACTCGAGGCCGGCGTAAAAGGCTTCAATAACACCCGGACCGACACGACGTTTCGTGCCAGCAGGTCGATGGAGGACTTGGATCCACGGGTAACGCTCGGCGGCTTCATCGGCAAGCTTCCCGGTGTCGTCGCTACTTCCATCGTTGACGATGACCCAGGTGGCTGGTCGCAACTCTTGCCAAGCCAAGCTGTGAATGGTTTGCTCGATGAACTCCGCTTCGTCCTTCGCCGGCGAAATGATCAAAATACGTTCGCCCGGTTTGGGTTCGTTCTTGTTTGGGTCATGCATGGTAAAAGTCCGTGGCTAGTTTTTGCCGCTACCGACGGGAGGAGTGAGCTCAAATGAAATCCCTTCGCTTGTTGTCGTCGTTGGCAGCGTCAACGGCTTGGTAAGTGGGCGCTCATTCTTTTGTTCGTCGTTGGTGAGGTTCTCGACAGGGCAGCGTAGTACCAATTGAGTGATTTCCGGTCGGCAGTTGATGCGAAGCGGAATTTCGGCGCTCAGTCCGCGACTCACATGCAAGACGGTCGGTTCTTCGTAAATTGTTCCACTGGCAAAATCGAGTGGGAGGCGACTCGGGCAGACTACCGGTCCGTAAAAGGGCAAGCAGAACTGGCCGCCGTGCGTGTGGCCGGCCAACATCAGATCGAAATCGTATCGGCGGGCCCAATCGATTTGGTCGGGTGAATGGGAAAGCAAAATTCGCAAATGATCAAGGTCTTCCCGGGACGGACAGTCTTCCATATCGGCGGAGGGCGGAATCCAGGGGAGTTCGTTTCCTGCCAAAAGGACTTCCTGTCCGCGGACATTGATTTGTTCTTTGCGGCCACCAAGACAATTCAATCCATTTTCAGCCAATGCCAGCCGCAGCTGAGGCAGGTTGTTCTTGAGATCATGATTTCCCAGGACAACAAAATTACCGTAGCGTGAACGCAGACGACCAAGCGTTCCTGGTATCCAGTTGATGTATTCGGGTTTGTCGACGATGTCGCCGGTGATTGCAACGAGATCTGCGTCCATCTCGTTGACCAGGTCAATGGCGCGATCGAAAAACGAGCGGCAAATCTGCCCCGTGAAATGAAGGTCACTTATGTGTGCGATTTTTAAGCCGTCCAGTTTTGGGCTCAATCGAGGCACTTCCACCTCTTTGCAGTTTTCGTCGATTTCAACGGCTTGATTGATCGAAAGCGAAAGGAAAAACCGATTTCGAATGCCCGCGTCTTCGGCACTTTGCTCTCGCCAGGATGAAATGGTTTCGATCTTGGAAGTGCAGCTTTTTAATTTTGTTTTGACGGACCGATTCCTGCGTCGGGAAATGGCCGTCGGTACTCCAACGGTTGCAATGACACATGTCACAAATCCGTAGGTAACGCAGGCGATTCCAAAGGGACTTTGCAGGCCCGCGATAAAAATCCCGGCAAGCAGTATCGGAGGCAAGGCGGCGCAGGCCACTTTGAAGATGGACGAAAGTGATTCGATCAGCCAGATCGGCATGGACGTGCTTTGAACTCGATTCCAGAGCGAAATCCAGAGTGCCATGTGACCGATCACGGCCAGGGGAATCGTAAGCAACGAAATCGCGAGGTTCATGATTTTTCCCCGGAAGTCGTTTGGGTTTTCCGATGGCGTGGTTTCACATCTGCTGGATTGATTCGTTTGATCATGACATTGAAATCATGAAACCAATCGCTCCAGTCCTCGCCTTCTCGAACTTTGACATGAGGGACCTTTTCTCGATTGGCAATTCTGCGAATGACACCCTGAGCTCGAATAAAGGGTCCGATCAGTCGGTTGCTGGCGCGAGCGGAGTCATGCATTGCCCAAGGTAGGCAAACACCGAGAGTTCCGATTACGACCAACGCGTAAACCGCGACAACTGGAAATCGTGTCAGGAAGGTCGTTCCAAGCACAAACAGCGTTGCGGCCAAGGTCGTTGATACAACGCAGTAGAGCATTGCCCGAGACACGATTCGGCCTTGCGCCTTCGGTGCCACAAAAAGTTGACGCCGGAGGCACTGCTTTTTCTGCCGATTTGTAGAGTCGTTGCTCATGCCTTAACGTGAGTAAGAGGAAAAATTCGGTGGTTTAGCTAGAGAGAGCTTCTTCTCGGTCGTTGTAAATTTCGACCAAGCGATGCATGCGAACGAGTTCGAACAGTGCGCGAACCGGTTTGTGAACGCCACAAATTCTCATGTCGCCACCGTTCGCTCGGAGGCGTTTCAGCGAAGCGACCATCGCACCAAGTCCGGCGCTGTCGACGAACTCGACGTTGCTCAGGTCAACGAGAATCTGATTCCCGTGTTCCGATGCCTGTTGGAATTCGTCGCGGAAGTCTTTTGACGACTTCGCGTCCAGAGCTTCGTACTGGACGGTCATGACGATCATGTTGTCGATTGTTTCAATCGTGCTTTCCATTTTTTCCCCTCACGGAATGGTGATAAATAGTCGGATACATTGTCGGCCGGAGTCGGTCTGACAATATTGAACCTGATCAACACATTGTTGAATTAGAAACAGACCCATTCCGCCCTCGAGCGGCCGGTCAATTTGTGCGATTTGTTCCGGTTCCACGAAAGCCTTGCCTTCGTGTTCGATGTGGAAGCAAAGTTGTTTGTCGTCCCAGGAAGCAACACAACGTATGGGCTGTTCTGGCACAAAATCGTACCCGTGCTCCATGACGTTCGCGCAGGCTTCGTTGAGCGCGAGCTGAACATTGATGAACTTGTCGTCTTCGCGGACGTCCCGGTTGGGGCAGGCAAGCGAGAAAACGTCTGAGCAGAATTCGCGAAGCTTGGCAAGCTCAGCGAGATCGCTTTGGAAGTCGATCGCGCGCTGATTCGCCGGTTTCGTTTGTGAAGTCATGATCTGCCCCTGTTTCAATGCGAAGTCGACTAGTTGCCGTTGATTTGCTTCGCATCGCTGTATGGAAACATTGCTTTTGGATTGAAGTCGGGCAAGGAGATTTTGGAATCGCTTCGTGCGCGCGGTCCGAATACGACACTCGCGAAATAAGAGAGAATTCTTTTCAGTCTGGCCCAGAAAGAATTGACCGTTACCACGTAATAGATCTCCGCGGAAAGAATTTCCTCCCGGTTGCCGCCGCGACCGTAAAGAACCGTTGACTCATTGATCAAGCCGCATTCGCTATCGAGAAAGGATGTCCGCCATTCTTCCGGCATCGCATTTAGTTCCGATCTGGTGATGGCAACGACGCCGACCCAGCCAATGTCGCCCTTGGCGATGTTGATCAGGCCCGGTAGGAATTCGCAGAAGAAATGTTTGAGGTTTCCGCCGCCCGGTTTGTTGGCAAAGCGGTAGAGCCGGAAAGTTTTTGCGGAATGGGGCTCGCCATCATGCGGCAGCTTCAATGATTCCTGAACTTCAACGGCATTTCCATACCTCATCTTTTGGATCAGGAAAGTAGCGACCATCAAAGGAGCGAATGCAATCAGAAACAGGATCGCGATCAAGCGACTAAAAATCCGTCGAATCGCCCGAGCTCCCGGCATGGCAATCTTCGTGGTTCCCATCAACAATTCGTCATGCACGGAAACGGAAACGTCGTGGTCGATATGGTAAAGTCGATGACGGTCGAGAACGCAATGGTCCACATCCAGGCCTTCCCCGACCAGGCTGTCCTTTGCAATAAATGACCGCTTGATCTCGCAATGGGGGTTGAGCAACGTCCCATCGGAAATGACTGCGTTTGGGCCAAGCCTTACGTCCGCGTTGATTTCGACATTGTTCCCAATGAATACCGGAGCTTCGATTTGAATGGATGGATGGATATACACGTTGCGTCCAATCCAGATTCCCGGTTCGGCTTGTGTTTTTGAACGCAACAGATCGGGGAATTCCCCGGACAAAACGCGACCCTGCGATGCCACAAGTTCGCCAAACGTGCATGCGGACAAGGGTTTCCGGACGGATACCAGGTGGCCGTT
Source organism: uncultured Pirellulaceae bacterium (assembly GCA_964434955.1). Classification (GTDB taxonomy): domain Bacteria; phylum Planctomycetota; class Planctomycetia; order Pirellulales; family Pirellulaceae; genus JANQLU01. The sequence goes on along the minus strand of CAYSXI010000120.1, from coordinate 3,813 downwards.
TTTCAGTGCTTCTTCAACTAAAGTTTCGGCAAAGTTTTCGAAGCCATTTTGCAACGTTTCTGATCTGAGAAAGGTTGAAGAAAGGAGCGCGGCTCCGGTCCATCGGTCCGTTTCGCTGGTGGAGGACTCCAAAGGCTCAAGGAATAGCGTTGGTGATCCAGAAGTCGAGGACGTTTCGATCGCTTCTTGCCAGCCTTCGGGGTTGAGTTTGTCGCCGTGAACAAGCAGGAGTTGTTCGTGTGCACCGAGTTTAAGTCGTTTCAAGGAGCGGTAAGGCCGTTCGGGATCGAGGACGAGGTGGTAGCGGAAATCTCCACCCCAGCGGACACCATTCTCAAAGTAGGATTCAATTTCGGCGGCTTGGTCATGAACGATCAAGTCAATCGACTTGATGCCACGTTCAATCAGGCATTCAATCACATGTTGCAAAAAGGGGCGGTCGATGAGTGGCGTCAGCCCGCCACAACGGCCGTTGGAAAACGAACTGTCGAAGCGTGTCGCAAAGACGACGGCGCGGGTTTTGATTTCCATGTTTTTGCTGCCCTTGTCTGTTGGCCAATTCAATAGGCACCCTTGCCGAACAGCACGGCGGGAATGGTCATGAAGAGAAGTTTTAGGTCGAGCCAGAAACTTTGGCTTTCAATGTATTGGACGTCGAGTTCAACTTGCTCATCAAATGGAATGTCTCCTCGCCCTTTGACTTGCCAGATGCAGGTAAGACCGGGGATGGCTTCGAGTCGTCGCCGATCTGCCAGGGTGTATTGCTCGACTTCAATGGGAACCGGCGGGCGTGGGCCAACCAGCGACATCTCGCCTTTGAGCACGCACCAAAGTTGTGGCAGCTCGTCAATGCTCGCTTTGCGAATGAACCGTCCGATCCAGGTGATTCGGGGGTCCCTTTTCATCTTGAACGTGATGCTGTCCGCGTGGTCGTTATCTTCCATAAGCCTGGCCTTGAGTTCTTCGGCGTTGACACACATGGAACGGAACTTGGGAAATGGAAACTCCCGGCCTCGAAATCCGACTCGCGTTTGCCAGAACAGAATCGGTCCGCCGTCGGTCAACTTGATTAGGAATGCCAGGACAATGAAAAAGGGAAGCCCGAGCGTCAGAATGGTCAGTGAACCGAAAATGTCGATCGCACGTTTGAGCAGTCGCGTACCGCGAACGAACAGTTGCCACATGTAGTGTTTTCGCCAGTAGCGAAGCTTACGGCGGACACTGGCCGTGCCTTGTGCGTCGGTGACATATCGCCGGTACAATTCGTCAACGAGCTTGGCGCGCGACGACTGTGACATCGTTGAAGATGTTTGCTGCCCCATGATGGATTCCGCGTTATCTGCCCTGCGGAGCGCATTGCCACGTTGGCAATGCGGGTGATTACGCCAAAAGATAAAACACGGTTAGAGGGCTGCGAATAGAATTCAGCAATTTGATTTGCGGTAGATGGCGCGATTGTGGTGGTGAAACCGATTAGCGCGGAGATTTCAATTTTGAGCGGTCGACTTCAATTCGCGGATCGAAAGGTTTCCGGAGTTCTTCTTTCAGGGAAGATGGCAGGTCTTTGATCAGATCCTCAAAATCCGGTTGCCGCGGGGCATTGGGAGCCCGCCGGGACCTGGGAGCTTGCAAGAGGTCGCTTTCCCGGTTCGTTGCCGGCGTCAATTGCGGCGCGTGGTCCCCAAATTCGATGCTTCGTGACTGCAGCAGTGTTCCTCGAACGTACTCAAAATCAGTAACCGCTTGCATCAGTTCGACCTTGGCACGCAATTCTCGAAGAACCATGTCCGCGTTGTCGGCTTGGGCACGCAAAAACAGTTCGATGGATAATTCTCCAAGGTCGTATTGCTCGGTGTAGGCTGCGAGTCTTTCTGCCGCTGCTTCGCGAAGGCCTTTCGTCACCCGAATCTTCTCCATTCGCTGAAACAGTTTTGTGTAGGAATTTTGCAGCCGATGTGTCGAATCGTGCACGGTCTTTCGTTCCCGCGCCAACGCTTGTTGATAATTGATGTAGGCGCGACGTGCTTCGGCCTTTTCACGGGTCCGAGCCGCGGTTCCATTCATGGAGAAACCGACCAGCCAAGAATAGTCGGGATCGTCGACCATCCGGGAAACCGAATCATCGAGTCTTTCGGCTAGGCCATTTTTGGAGAGCCTCGCCTCGAAATTGATGTCCGGCCGGCAAAAGTCCCTGGCCTGGATGTATCTCATCTTCGAAATTTTCGATGAGTATTCGCTCTCTTTGATTTCCGGGCGGAGCGTAAGCATGGTCGCAAGCGAGGACTTCCAATCGACTTGAAGGTCGGGGAAGACCGCAGGGCTTTTCACGAAGATTCGGCGATCATCGAAACCCTGAATTCCAAGGAGGGCCCGGAAGGATCGTTCATCTTCCAGGAGTTCCCCCTTCCGCGCCTGGTAATTGTCCACGGAATAGTAATACGCAAGTTTGGCTTCGCCCACCGCCGGGCGAGATGACTCTCCCACGGCCAACTTTTCAAGTTCTTTTTGATAGACCTTGCGGGCCTTTTCAAGTTCTTTTCGACGGACCTCGAGGTTTTGCCGCGAAAACCACATGTTCCAATAGGCGAACTCGACGTCGCGGACCAGCTTGTTGATTCGGGATTCAAAAGAGATATCCGACATAACCTTGGTGGCCTTGGCGATTTGAAAAGGCATTAGGACGATTCGACGCCCGCTACCCTGGCCAAGAGGCTGATTGAATTGCAGCGTCGTCGATGTGCGCCATGTTGGATTAAGTGTATTGAATGCACCTGCAGGAATCGCGCGCTGGTAACCCGTGCTCAAACTTAGGCGGACGTTGCCTCCGCTTTTTAAGTTTTGCGTGATGGCCAGTTGGTCGGGTCTTCCGGTCCGTTCCGCGTAACGCTCCGTTCGCTGGAACGTGGCACCTGTGCCGAAGACGTCAATGTTGTTTTCTAACCTGGCCTGGGAAACCGACCAATGTTGGTTTGCTTCGAATTGGGTGTCAAATCGGTAGGTGGCAAAGTTGATGTTGTTATAAGCGTGATCCGGTTCGTAACCGAAAATTGCGATGTCACGATTGTTAATCAACGCGATTCGGATGGCTTCATTCAAATCCAATTCCCAGTGGGCCGATTGATGAAACCTTTGTACGGTGGGCGGTGCTTGGCGAAAAACTTCCTGTTCATAAACAACCGCCCGAAGGTGTTGGGCTCCGAGTTGATCAATCGTAGCGAGCGAGTGGGGATGGGGTGCCGGTTGATCTTGAGCGCCGTCTCGAAATGTCACGCCTTGAACGACGGGCACAAACGCATGCGGTTGAGTTTGATTAACGGGAAACCGACGGAGTGATCCCTGTCTCTGAACGGGTTGTTGGCGACTTTGCACGGGGCGGATGATTGGAACCAGGGGAGTCGTTTGATTTGTGGATTGACGGACATTCGAATCCGTAATGGTTCTTTTGATTGGCCGCAGGTTTTGAGCGCTTGCTTGCGCGACCAAGAGGTTGGCAAATAGCCACGAAACGAGCGCGATTCCAGACAGCCATCGTCTTGCTGGAATAATCGATGCGGTTTTTGAGTAACCGATTCGCATAAATCGCCTTGAATGGCACAGCGAATGTTCCTGCCCCGTGCGCTGTCCCACGGTCCTCGGATCCGGATGTCGAGGTTTAACGATAGTATCGGTTATTCCGGTCACAGAATTTATTCAGGCAAGCGTAATTGAAGGTTGGATTCGATCTGGCAGCCCTTTTTGTGCTTCACTCGGAAGAGAGTTCCCGGTGAGGAGGAAAAAATTTCCGGTGGATTCATTTTGGGTTTTTGCAGATTC
>CAYSXI010000119.1:0-16456 GCA_964434955.1 uncultured Pirellulaceae bacterium | reverse complement strand
TGGATGAAGAGAGCAAGGATCATAAAGAATCCAAAACGGCCATCAATGAAACCTGGAACCTGATTCGCCAACGAGTCCTGCTTGCCCAGTCTGAGCTAACGGCCCAGCAGGCGATCGCGACCGAGTATCAGAGTCAAGTCAAGCTTTTGGCCCAAGAGATCGATGACGTCAATCATCAGGAGTCAATCATCGAAAAGCTGAAACGCGAAATCGCGATTCTCAAATCGGACTACACGACCTACAAAGACAAGCTCGAGCTGGCTCGGATCGACCAACGATTGGCGGAAGAGCAAATTTCAAACGTCAACGTCGTTCAACAGCCAACGATTTCCGAACGTCCCAAAAGCCCAAATAAAGTTCTTTGGCTTGCTGCGGGGCTATTCTTTGGCGGTATTTGCAGTTTTGCGACGGTCGTTTTTTCAAGTCGTCGTCGCTAGGTCGAATTCGAAGCAGGGAGTTCGATTTGGACGATTCGTCAAAATCCATTGCCACTCAGGTCGAAACCAGGCTGTTGGCTCCATCAATCTTTGATCGATGGAAGAGCATCGTTCGACGTATCGATCGTGGTATGTTGCTTTCCTTGATCGACCAGGGGCTGGTGAGCGGTACACGATTTGCCACGACGCTGATCGTCGGTCGGGCTTGTGGGAAGGCGGCATTCGGTCACTATTCGCTTGCCATGTCCGCGTTGATCCTGGCGATTTGCGTCCTCGAATCGTTTGTCCTGTTCCCTTACACCATTGGATGGGCCAAAAGAAAAGCCGAAGAGTTAGGTGGGTACCGAGCGAATTTGTTTGTAATGGCCGGGGCCTGGGCATTGATCTCGATCCCGATGGCGGCGGTCTACGGCATGTTCCAAAAGAACTCGGCTGTTGATGCCTCGATGGGAATTGTATTCCTGGCATTGGCGGTGGTGATTCCATTTTGCATGCTGCGGGAAATCGTCCGAAAGCTTGCCTTCGCTCACCGAAATATGGGCTTGGCGGTTTTGGTCGACGGACTTTTCGCCTTCTCACAACTGGCGGCACTCGGAATCCTTTTCTGGAACGAGTGGTTGAGTCCGCAGGCAGCATTGTTCATCAACGGAGGCGCTTGCTTCCTGGCAGCATGTGCCTGGTTCTGTTTTTCACGGGCGAAAGTAAAACGCGAAGCGGGTTCTTTCAGCAAGGATCTAAGACTCCACTGGTCCGTCGGCCGTTTTGTGATGGTAAGCCAAGTCCTGGCGGCCATGAATTGGTACTCCGTCCATTGGATGCTGCATTTCATGAAAGGCTCGGAAGTCACAGGCGTCTACGCCGCCGCGATGACCATCGTATTCCTGTCCAATCCGCTAATGTTGGCGGTGATGAATATTCTCGGTCCGCGAGCGGCAATCGCATTCCACGAAAGTGGAACGCAAGCGTTGAAACGAGTGATCAACCGGATTGCCCTGTTCGCCATTTTTGCAATGCTCGCGATGGGAATTGTTTTTACTTTGGCGGGAGACTGGCTCGTCGGACTGTTCTTCTCGGAACTCGACACGCCGCCCGTCAACGTTTTGATTGGGATTCTATCTCTGTGTTTCGTTTTCTGGGGAGCCGGCGGAGTTTTTGAAACGGGTCTTTTTGTTTTGGGTCGAAACCGGGTCAATGTTGTGTCCAATGCGATTCGGCTCGGGGTGACCACCGTTTTGCTCTACCCCCTGATTGCAAGATTCGGAATGAGTGGCGGGGCGATTGCCCTGTTACTGGGGACGATGATCACAACGCTGGTCCAGGGGGGCATTTTCTATCGGGTGTTGCGGCTGGAACCATTGCCGGTTGGCCAACCTCAAGAAACCGAGGTAGGGGAGGGCCGTATATGAGTCTCTCTCCGGTTGAAAAGAATGATCGACATCAGGTGAATCTTTACCTGGCAACCCTGTTTTGCCTTTTGATTCTCGCCTTCGCGACTTTCTCTGTCGTCGGGCGCGGTTCCCGAGATACTTTTGGTTCGCTGGATACCATTGCATTGTTGAAAGTCGGCACACGAGCGCTGTCGGCGATGATCTTGACTTTCTTCCTCCTGCAAAACTGGTCGCAGCCCGGACGAAAATCGGTTCTCAAGAAATGGTTGTGGCTCGTGCCCTTTGTGCTGTGGGCTGGAGCAACGGTGCAGTGGTCCGCCCTCAAGTCGGTAAGCATCGGACAATTGGCAAGCACCACCGTCTTGATGGCTGTTTGCCTTTCCGTTGGAATCCAGTCCAACCGGGGCGAACTCTGGAAGAAAGTGCTGCGCAATCTCGCACTGATTCTGCTTGCGACAAGCGCGGCATTATTGGCAATTCATTTTGTGTTTCCCGGATGGGATGCTTTTGAACGGCAGGGCTCAGGGATTCTTCATCCAACCAACGCGGGTGCAACGGCTTCCCTTGGACTACTGCTGCTGGTCGCCTGCCGAATGACCTGGGGCTGGCGATGGGTGCGATTAATCTGGATTCCAGGCGTCGTAATTCATCTCGCGGCTCTGATGTTTGCTGCCAACCGCGTGTCCTTTTTCCTGGCCCTGGTTTTACCTTTCATTCCGACACTTGCCTTTGCCAATCGAAAGCGTCTTGCGATGGTTTCCGTCGCCGGATGTGCCGTCGCGTTGGGTTTTCTTTTCCTTGACCCGGGATTCGAATCGCTCGGAGAAACCGGAGACAAGGTTGTCAATTTCGTCCAGAGAGAGCAGTCAGCAAAACAAATTAAATCTCTGTCCGGCCGTGAAGAGATGTGGAAAGCGATGTGGCAATCCCACAAGGAATCGCCAATCAAAGGCCATGGGTATTTTGTGACATCGGAAACCGGCCGATTGAAGGTGTGGGACGAGTGGGGCAACTGGACGGCGCACAACATGTTCCTGCATTGTTTGACGACGACGGGGGTGATCGGTGCCGTTCTGTTTTTTGGCTCAAACAGCTTGATCTTTCTTTATTTCGTCGGGGCTTGGATCAAGAAGCGTTTGCCAACCCGACTCTTTGTCGCGCTGGCGACTTTTTATCTTTGGTACTTGGTGTGGGGGCTTTTCAATTCGTCCGTTCTCGGACCGTTGCAGCCGGAATCACTATTGTTTTACAGTCTCGTCGGAATCGGGTTGGGCGTTTCTGCGAAGGAAGCTCCATGTCCGCAGGTGAGCGAGTCAGATGCGATCGGTGAGGTGACCGCGTGAAGATCATCATCGGACACAACGCGTATCGCGAGCCCGGTGGTGAGGACCGTGTATTCGAGTGCGAAGCTCGGCTGTTGCGAGAAAATGGGCACGAAGTCATTGAATTGCGCGAGTCGAATGTAAGGGTCCAGCAACTTTCACGTGTGAGCTTGGCTCGCAAGACAATCTGGAATACCGAGGCGGAAGACCGAGTCGAACGGCTTTGCCGCGAACATCGCCCGGATCTGATTCACTTTCACAATACATTTCCGTTGCTTTCTCCCGCGGTCTATTCGGCCGCGAAACGGAACGACGTTGCCGTGGTTCAAACGCTCCATAATTATCGGCTTATATGTCCTGCAGCGACCCTGTGGCGTAATAACCAAAACTGTTTCTCTTGCATCCGCTCGACTCTGCCGCACAAAGCCATCTTGCACGGATGTTATCAAGGTAGTCGTGTGCGAACCTCGGGGGTCGTGGCCTGCCATTCGTACCATCGAATTCGCCGCACCTATCATCGCGAGGTGGACCAATTCATTCTTTTGTCCGACTCAATGCGTGATCTGTTTCTCAAGGCTGGATTCGACGCGCAAAAAATGTCAGTCAAACCGAATTTTGTCTCTCGAGATCCCGGGTTCAATGAAGATTCGATTCGCAATGCGATCACTTACGTCGGTAGATTCTCACCCGAGAAAGGGATCGACGTGCTGTTGAGCGCGTGGAAGGAAGTCAAAACGGACCGCCGATTGCGTTTGATTGGTGATGGCCCCATGAAAGAACAGGTCAAGCTTGCCGCCGAGGCGGATGAACGCATCGAGGTGATCCCTTGGCAATCGCAATCTGACCTGATGAAGTTGCTCGACGAGGCCTTTGTCGCCGTGGTTCCTTCGGTATGGTTGGAGCCCTTCGGACTTACGGCGATCGAAGCATTGGCCAAAGGCGTTCCCGTGGTCGCCAGTCGGACGGGGACGCTTCAGGAAATCGTCGAACATGGAGACAACGGATGGACCGTCGAAAATGGCAATGTCAAAGCATGGTCGCGTCGCTTGCAAGAATGTTGTGACGATCCGCAAATCGTGAATATTCGGCGCCACCGAGCGCGCGAAAGTTACGAAGCCCGTTTTTCAGCCGCGAAAAATTACAACCGGCTTTTGCAAATTTATAATAAAGCCTTATCCACCTCCTAGTACTCAAACGCCCGCGTTTGGCGTTCTGAGCGTTAAAGATTTTGACATCCATGACCCACAACCATGTTCAGTGGCCCAGGAAACTTGATCTGTTTGGTGTTCAAGTTTCGGCTACGACCTATGACGAAGTCGTTCAGGCAACGCTTGAAACGGCCGAACGAAACCAGTCTGCGCTTGTTACCGCTCATGCAGTTCATGCAATTGTTTGTGCTGCAACCAACCGGGGTCTGCGCAACAAGATCAATCAATTTGACGCGGTATGTCCCGATGGACAGCCGGTTCGCTGGTCTTTGAATTGGCTTTACAAAACGGGTTTGCGTGATCGTGTTTACGGCCCGGAACTGATGCGTTGCATGTTGAAGGCTTGCGCGGCTTCCAAGGTTCCCGTTTATTTCTACGGGAGCACTCCGGAAGTCATTGATCAGCTCAACAACAGTCTCTCCAAGGCTTTTCCTGACCTGGAAATCGCTGGCAGCGAAAGTCCGCCATTTCGAAAGTTGTCCGAGGAAGAAAAGGTAGCAACTGCGAACCGGATCAACGAAAGTGGAGCCAAAGTGGTGTTCGTGGGACTTGGTGCTCCCAAACAAGACGAAGTCGCGTTCGAATTTCGAGGCTCGGTGAATGCCGTATTGGTTTGTGTCGGAGCGGCCTTCGATTTTCATGCCGGCAACAAAAAAATGGCTCCCGGTTGGATGCAGAAACTGGGGCTTGAATGGTTTTTCCGACTTGGCTGCGAACCAAGAAGACTGTTCTGGCGCTATCTTAGCACCAACTCGGTATTTCTTTGGAAGCTCTTCGGATACACCTGCCTCAAGTTGGTTGGAAAAATACCCGCCAAACAAGAATCATCCGCATGACCCATCACGCAACCAATTCGACGCCGTTGGTAAGTATCGGGCTACCGGTCTACAACGGCGACGCGTTTTTGGAGAATGCCATTGAGTCGATTCGTCAGCAAACGTGTCAAGATTGGGAATTGCTGATTGCGGACAATGCTTCCAGCGACCGAACAGAAGAAATCGCGAAACGATTTTCGGAGATCGATGAACGCATCCAGTACTTTCGCCACAGCAAGAACCTCGGCGCCGTCAAAAATTACAATTGGATCATCGGCAAATCAAACGCCAAGTATTTCAAATGGGCGGCTCACGACGACGTTCTTTTGCCACGCTACCTGGAGAAAACGGTCGAGTTGCTCGAAGCCAACCCGGAATGCTCGTGGGCCCATGGCTTGACCCAGAAGACAGATGCAGCGGAACAGGTGAATCTTGCCAACCCTTTCCAAAAAACGTTTGGGGATTCCCATTCACTGCTTCCAGGAAAAAGTTCGCGCACAAGGGTAAGGCGCGATCACGATGAGCCGTGGAATCGAATCGCAAGTATCCTGCTCGGCACGACTTGGACCTCGGACATCTCGGGTGTGTTTCGCCGAGAGTGCCTGGATAAAACGAAACTGTTTCTTCCCTATTACGGAGCCGAGAAAACGCTGCTCCTTGAAATCGCAGCCCAGGGAAAGTTTGCCGAAGTGCCAGAAGTTCTCTTTCTGCACCGAGATCGATCCGCCGAAACCCGCCGCGATCGATTGCAAAATCAGGCCATTTGGGTCGACCCGTCGAAAGCCAATCGTTGGTTGATGCCCTCGAGATTGCAATTGGCGATTTTGCACTTCAAAGCCGTCTGTCGCCAGGAGCTGCCGTTGCGTGCCAAGCTGTTGTCGTTGGTGCAAGTGATTCGATACGTCTTTCAATTCAAAAAGTGGCCATCAGCTACAAAGCGACTCCTAAGCGAACTTTCAAGTGTCTCGCCCTCGTCCCGGCGTCGCGACGGTAGGCAATCGAAAGAAAGTGGCGATACCGGAGTCAATGTGCCCGCGGAGCCGCGAACTTGAGCTTAACGAAAAGAGACAAGTCGAAAGCCGATCGCTCGCCGATTGAAATTTGCGTTGCACCTGCAACGATCTTGCGCTTTGGAGTTCCTGTCATTTTCGCCATCGTCGTCGCCGGAGCCCTGGCAAACGCTGCCATGTTTCAGTGGATCCAGGACCCCGAAGCAGGCTTGTTCAAACTGCTGAAGCGGTTTGATTTGACGACAGAACCCAGCCTACCTTCGTGGTTCTCGTCGATTGTGATTGTGGGCTGTTCGGTGTTGCTGGGTGTGATCGCGGTTGGGAAGTTCAAGGTCCGAGATCGGTTTCGCTTCCATTGGTTCGGACTCTCGGTCTTGTTCCTGTTGCTCGGGCTTGATGAAGGAATCATGATCCACGAGATGCTGGTGTCGCCAACGAAAGCCATGTTGAACACCAGCGGGATCTTTTCCATTGCCTGGATTATCCCTGGGTCATTGTTTGTCTTGGTGGTTGGCTTTGTCTTTCTGAATTTTGTGCTCAACCTGCCGCCCTACTTTCGCAAGCGTATCATTGCGGCTGGCGTGATTTTCTTAACGGGGGCGATATTGATGGAGATGCCGGGCGGCGTACTTTACGAAAAATACGGATTTGAAACCTGGCATTACATCACCAGCTATGCCATCGAAGAGTTTCTCGAGATGTTTGCAATGCTTTGGTTCGCGACCATCCTCATGCGTTACCTGGATGAAGGCTTTTGTGAGGTCCGGTTTCGGGCGGAAGTTGAAGGGGCGAGTCAGCAATGAGTCGTTCCAGCTGTCCGCTGTGTGAAAGCTCCGATTTGTATACGTTCTTTGAAAAGCCACGGGTCCCCTTGGACGTTGGCATGGTCTGGGGCTCCGCCGAGGAAGCGCTCGCTGCACCATTTGGGGCGATCCGACTTGCAAGGTGCGTTCATTGCCGATTTATCTTCAATCGCGACTTTGAGCCTGGCCGCGTCGCTTACGAACCGGGCTTCGAAGCCTCACTTCATCATTCGGCCTCGCATTGCAGCTACCTTCGAAAAACAGCACGCGACCTGGCGGCCCGATATCAACTGGCTGGGAAAACGGTGGCCGAGGTCGGCTGCGGCTCGGGATTTTTTTTACGAATGTTGAGCGAAGAGGGAAACTGTCGTGGCATTGGTTTTGATCCATCGATGTCGAATGAGCAGGCCCGCCGGTCAAATGACAAAGTTTCAATGGTCCCCGCGTTTTTCAACACGGAGTCCGCATCCGATTTCAATCTGGACTTCATCTGTTGTCGATCGGTGCTTGAGCACATTCACGAACCGATTCCATTTCTTCGTCAGATTGGTCAAGCCGTTAACGGGAAACACTTGCCAGTCTATTTTGATTTGGCCGATGGCGATTACGTGTTCAAATCGTCATTCTGGTGGAACGTATTTTATGAGCAATGCTGCTACTATTCACCTCTGACGCTCAAGTTTGCATTTGAAAAAGCGGGCTTTCGGGTAACCAACGTCGGCAGGTGTTTCAACGACAACTATCTGTCAGTTGAAGCAACAACGAATCGCAACGTTGAACCTGAGAACCCTGCAATGCAGGGCGCAGATGACCCGCTCCAAGCATTCTCAGAGGGGTACCGACGAACGGTTTTGCATTGGGAGCAGCGACTCGACGATTGGCGGCGGCAAAACAAGAAAGCCGTTGTCTGGGGATCGGGAGGACGCGGTGTGAGTTTTCTCAATGAATTGCCGATCGACGATGTGATTCCTTATGTCGTCGATGTCAATCCAGAACGACAGGGCAGTTACATTTCCGGAAAGGCCGTTCAAATCGTACCACCGGAATTTCTGGTACAAGTACGACCGGACTTGATCGTAATCACCAACCCGGTTTACGAATCGGAGATCGCCGAAATGGTCGCCCAACTAAAATTGAATGCTGAACTGGTTTTGGCTTAATTGCCGATCAACGTCCCGTCCTTCTCATTTGGTTCGATGAACCTTTCCCGCCGTGAACTTTCATTCTGCTTTTCATGATCGACGAGTCCTTGTTACCGGTCATACCGGATTCAAAGGACCATGGCTGTGCGAGTGGCTGATGGCGCTGGGCGCCGAAGTCCATGGCTACGCCCTTTTACCGGAACACAACAACAGCCTTAGCAGTCTGCTGAATCATGAGGTTCGCCTGGAGCAAAGCATTGCAGGGGATGTGCGTGATCGTGAAAAACTTTTGAAATGCGTCGACACAATCCAGCCCGATTTTGTTTTCCACCTGGCCGCGCAAACCATCGTCCAGCGAGGATACCAGAATCCCCAGGAGACCTTTGACGTCAATGTGAACGGCACCGCCAACCTGCTTGATGCACTACGAAATGTTGAGCGGCGGACCAACGTGGTCGTGGTCACGAGCGATAAGTGCTATCTGAATCTTGAAGAGAAACGAGCCTTTATCGAATCCGACAAGTTGGGTGGCAAAGACCCTTATAGCGCGAGCAAAGCGGCTCAGGAAATCGTGGCTCAATCTTATCGTGATTCCTTCTTCAACAACGAGGTCGCGGCTCCCGTGTACGTTGCGACAGCGCGAGCCGGCAACGTGATCGGTGGTGGAGACTGGACGGACTCAGCGTTGATTCCCGATCTCGCCGAAGCCATGGCAACGGCCAAGCCGATGTGTTTGCGCTATCCGAATGCGGTGCGTCCCTGGCAGCATGTTCTCGACTGCCTGAACGGCTACCTCACATTGGCCGCCCACCTGGATTCCGAATGGGGGCACGAGTACGCCGACGCATGGAACTTTGGCCCAAGCAACCGGGATCGATTCACTGTCAAGGAACTCGTCGAGCATTTTTTGACGAGTGCTGCTGTAAACCTGCCAATCGAGGCGGGGGAGCCTGACAATCATGAGGCGACGTTCTTGGCGCTCGACAGCGGCAAGGCCAAAGCCAAGCTAGGCTGGCAAACAAGACTGCCTATGGAAGAAACCGTTCGGGCAACAGCTTTGTGGTACCAGCAGTACTTCGAAAGTCAGGGTTGTTCCGTACGAATGTCCGATCTGACGCGTGGGCAGATTCAATCGTTTCAGGCCAATCATCAAACAAAGATCACCTTGTAGGTCAATTGCCGAATGGAAAACGCACAAACCAAATCCAGTATCTTGGGTTCATTCAGTCGCAAGCTGAAGAAGTCCCTCAAGCAACGCGGTCTCTTCGAAACGGCAAAGCGCTGCGTCGCACGCCCTTTCCTTTATGGAATGAGCTACCTCAACGAGTTGAGCCCTGCCGTTCGAAAGCGTCGGAAGTCGGATATGGCATTCGACCGAAATCACAACGTTGATACGATCGCGGAATTCAATCCGGGGTGGATGGCAGAAATTGAAAGTCCGAACTGGGAGTTCGGCCGCGGGTACTTTCCGGCGCCCATCGACAGCCTGAAGCATACGCTGGGCAACTTGGAGATCGACTACCCGAAATACACATTTATCGACTTTGGTTCCGGCAAAGGGCGTTCCGTGCTGATTGCGGCTGAGCAACCCTTCAAAAAGGGAATTGGCGTGGAGTACTCGCGATATCTGTCCGACGTCGCGGCCAGGAACTTTGAGACTTACAAGAACGATGAGCAACAGTGTTTTGAATTGGAAGCGGTTTGCCAGGATGCCGCCGGATACGACCTTCCTAACGAACCGCTCGTCATCTATTTTTACGACCCATTTGCCGAGCCGTTGATGCGACAAGTCGTGGATCGTATCAAGGCTTCCTATGAGGCGCATCCGCGTCCAATGCACATCGTCTATTACAATCCGGTTTTCGCTGAAATGTTCGAGGAAAGCGAGATCTGGAAACGGGAAACCGTTGGTGAGCAATTTGATGCTTACTGGAATCGTACAAAACAGGGCAACAAAGAAGCAAACGAATTTGCTTCGGACCGTTTGGATGGCGAACGGTTTGTGGTTTACAAAAGCAGCCAATGAAGCCACCGGGGATGCCCATGTCTCAACCCGAACCCAAGAGAACGTTTGAGCGATCAAATGACTTGCAAGAACGAGCCAGGTCATTGATTCCAGGTGGTTCTCACACCTACGCGAAAGGAGCCGATCAGTACCCGGTTCACGCGCCGGGGGTCTTGCTGCGCGGCAAAGGCTGTCGTGTTTGGGATGCGGACGGCAACGAGTTCATCGAATACGGAATGGGGTGTCGGGCGGTTTCGCTGGGGCACGCCTTTGCTCCTGTTTGCGACGCGGTCGCGAAATCACTGAGCCTGGGAACCAATTTCACACGCCCCGCTGCGATGGAACTTGAGTGTGCCGAGAAGATCATCGGATTGGTGCGCGGCGCCGAGATGGTCAAGTTCACGAAAGATGGTTCCGCCGCGACGACGGCCGCGCTGAAAATCGCGCGGGCGGCGACAGGTCGCGATCTCATCGCATTTTGCAGCGATCACCCTTACTTTGCGAGCAACGATTGGTTCATCGGCAAGACGAAATGCAACGCGGGAATTCCTGAGGCCGTCTCCGAGCTTTCGCTTACGTTTCGATTCAATGATTTGGCCAGCGTGGAGGCCTTATTCGCCAAGTACCCGAATCAGATTGCGGCGATCATTCTCGAACCTTCACGCGGAGAGGATCCGAAAGATAACTTCCTTCATCGGGTCCAGGAGTTGTGCCGAATCGACGGAGCGCTTTTCATTCTTGATGAAATGATCACCGGGTTCCGGTGGGATACGGGTGGGGCGCAGCAGACCTACGACATCGTGCCCGACCTGTCATGCTTTGGCAAAGCGATGGCCAATGGTTTTTCCGTTTCCGCTTTGTTGGGAAAACGGGAGTTTATGGAATTGGGTGGACTCGACCATCTCAAGCCAAGAGTCTTTTTGCTGTCGACGACACACGGTGGAGAAATTCCGATGCTGGCGGCCGCGATCGCGACGATGGATTTTTATCAGGCGAACCCCGTGATCGAGCGGCTGCATGATGCCGGCAAACGATTGCGTCTGGGAGTCAACGAAAAAATTGAAGCGCACGGTCTCGAGGATAACATTCAAATCATGGGGCGAGATTGCAATCTCGTTTTCACTTGCAAAGACCAGAACTTGCAACCCTGCCAGGCTTTTCGAAGCCTGTTGATCCAGGAGTTGATTCAAAACGGAATCCTGGCTCCCTCATTTGTCGTTAGTTACTCGCACACCGACGCGGACATCGATCAAACCGTCGAGGCAATGGGTCGAGCGATGGCCGTCTACGCACGGGCGCTGGATGATGGCGTGGATCAGCATCTGATCGGGCGGCCGTCGAAAGTCGTCATGCGAACCTACAACTAGATTGGAACCGAGATGAATACGGTATTTCACAACAGGGACATCAGTGATCGCGATCGACTCAATGCGCTCTACGAGGGTCAGTTGTTCAGCTATTCCGTTCGCCCCTCCTCGGAGTCCCTTATTCAGTATGCGAAGGACCTCGCCGAAACGCACTTTGAGCCCCATCATCCGATGACGGCCCAAAATCATCTTTCCGTCGAGGAGTATGTTGCGATTTTGGGAAAGCTGAAACCGATTTTTATCAATTCGGACACCTCGAAACGCCTTCTCCAATCGATGTTGATCGAGTTTGGCTGCGATCCAGACAAGACTTATTTTGATGTTCCACGTTTACGGACTTCGACCCATAGTAATTTTCTGACTTCCGGGTTGGCCTATGCATTCCACGCACACCGGGATACCTGGTTCTCGGCGCCCATGTGCCAGATCAACTGGTGGCTTCCGGTATACGAAATCGAATCGAACAACTGCATGGCGCTTCACCCCGCCTACTTCGATCGAGCGATCCAAAATGGTTCAGCGGACTTCGACTATGATGATTGGGTCAATGTCGGAAGAAAAAACGCGGCCCAGCATGTGAACAAGGATACTCGCAAGCAACCGCATGCCGAGGAAGAACTGCAACTTGAGCCGTCGCTGCGAATCGTTACTGAGCCCGGTGGCGTGATGCTTTTTTCGGCGAATCACCTTCACTCCTCGGTTCCAAACACCTCGGAAACGACGCGAATCAGCATCGATTTCAGGACGATTCACATCGACGATGTTGCGGAAAACCGGGGTGCAACCAACGTCGATTGTCGTTGTACCGGAACGACATTGGGGGACTTCATGCGGGTTTCTGACCTGGCGCATCTCGATGAAAGTCTCATCAAGCAATACTGCTAGGGCCCAACATCGAGACGTGATCTCGTCTTGGCCTGGGCGGGGCCATACCTCCGAGAATGATCCGGACTATAATGCGTTTTCCGCATGTGATCTTTTATTTTGGAGAATCCCCGATGAAACAGTTTGTGACTTCTGCGACCACGCTTGGTCTGATTTTTGCTTTTTCCGTTACGATGCTTTGCGCGAACGAAACGAACACGAAAACCAAGACGGTCACCAAGTCAGCGCCCGTGCCTCATTGTGAAGTTCCTTGTGGAATCTACGCGGACCAAATGCGGTTCGAGATGATGCTGGAAGATACCGCGACCATCGCGAAGGCGATCGCCAGCGTCAACGAGATCGCCGGTGGCTTCGATGCAGGTCCACCCAATGCAAAGACGATCAACCAAATGACACGTTGGATCAATACGAAGGAAAGCCACGCGACCAACACGCAGCACATTGTCGCTCAGTACTTCATGACTCAGCGAATCAAAGCCGATAAAGACGGATATGCCAAGCAGCTTGCCGCCGCACACAAAGTCATGGTTTGTGCGATGAAATGCAAACAGGATGCCGATCCAAAAACCGCGGAAGCGCTCAAGGCGGCAATCTACGACCTCTATCGTGCTTACGAGGGCAAAGAGCCAAAATTCAATGACGCGAAGAAATAGTTCGATTTCATTGAAACACAAATCGTCAAAGAGCGGGCCTGAACGGAAAAAGTTCAGGCCTTTTCTTTTGCCCTGATCGAAATTCGCTGTCAGCTGGATTTTTCAGGATGGAATTTGGATTTTTGCTGAAAGATCTTCCAACGATTCGCAGTAAGATCATGTAGCTTCACATTCAGGAAAGAGTAATGCGTCAATTTTTGTTGGTTCTTGTATTCGTTTCGAGCTGTCTTGTTCTTTCGGGATGCAGTCCAAAGAAATCGGACGATCGCGGGAACGAGGTCAAACGGAAAGGAAAACCCTATTCGGGCACCTCCCTATCGGAATGGCCTGAAAAACACGAAAAGATGACTCGCGTGCTCCGGTTGGATGAACAGGAACAGGCAACACTCAAACAGACTTTCGAAGAACACACGAAAATCCTGAAGGATTGGTACGCCGAACACGGCGAAGAGTATGCCAATTCCATGTCCCGCATCACGCGCGCCGCGAAAAACCGAAATGCGGCAGAAATTAAACGGGTTGGCAAGAAGTCGCGACCGCTGCGAGACGAAGCATTGCGTCTGCACGCCGCGATGGACCGAGCAGTCTTGATGGCTTTGTCCGAGCAAAAGCGCCGAGAATGGGTCGGGTACCTGCTTTCCGAACGGATGTTCGAGTTGACCATGGACTTGAACCTGGACGACGCCCAGAAAACGAAGCTCCGTGAGTTGGCGGTGACTCACGGCGGAAATGCGTTGAACGCATCGAATCCATCTGCCAAAGGCATGGTGGATTTGGAGAAAGCCATGGAACGTCAGGTCCTGACGCCAACTCAGAAAGGCGAATATCAGAAGGTTAAAAAACGCCACCCAATGCGGACCTTGAAGAAACTCTATTAGGCGAACGCGAGAGCGATTGCTTTTTCTTTCCGCCACGATCCATTTTTCTTGCCGTCCCGGTTTGTTTGCCGCCTGGTTTTATTGCCGTCCCAGGTGAACCTCCGTGTTCGGTTTGTGTCGTGCTGCTGTTGTCTAACACAACATGCTGAATTCTTTGGGAAAGGCCTTGACGATTCGAGGCGTTTGGACGAGCATCGAAGCATGAGATTTTCACAGCCCCAATTTGACGTGTCAGTCAAAGACTTGACGCTGATTTTTGAACCGAATTCGGGACAGAACCGATTTCGGGCACAGTCTTATTGCGCCTATTTGGCAAACGTAGCAAACTCAATTTGTATTTTGAGTTCAATTTGTTTGCGAAAGAAGGAGAATACGGGCTAAGAGAATCGAGTAATCGAGATAGTTTTTCAAGGCCCGTACTTTTAAGTGCGGGCCTTTTTTTGTTGCCTAACATCCGGCGGAGTTCGGACGGAGAGCAGGGAAATGGGTTTTGCAAAAGAGATCTTCTCAGTCAGTTTGGTATTGTTTTCCGTGATCGATATCCTTGGCTCGTTGCCAATCGTAGTCGACATCCAGAATCGATCAGGTCGCAAGTTGCAGGTTCGGAAAACGACCCTGGTCGCGGGGCTGCTGATGATTCTGTTTTTGTTTGTCGGTGAAGGGGTTTTGCACCTTTTTGGAACCGATGTGTCATCGTTTGCGGTCGCGGGAGCGATTGTGATTTTCGCGATCGGCTTGGAAATGATTCTCGGGGTTGAGCTGTTCAAAAAAGAGTCCGAGAACGCGAATAATTCGGCCGTCGTTCCTTTGGCCTTTCCACTGATCGCCGGCGCAGGAACTCTGACGACGATACTTGCCCTCAAAGCCGAGTTTTCTCACTGGAGCATCATGATCGGGATTGCGCTCAACTTGATCGTCGTGTTCTTTGTCTTGCGGTCCAGTTCCTGGATCGAGAAAAAGATTGGTGCCAAAGGGCTTTCGGTTTTGCGAAAAGTCTTTGGGATTGTTTTGCTGTCGATTGCCGTGAAACTCTTCAAAACGAACTTTTTCGCCTGACGGATTCAGCGTCGAATCAGCTTTCAAAAATTTCGACGCAATTGCGTCGCATCATTTCTGAAAGACGGTGGGTTGGCAGATCATTCGCATCGAGTCCGAAGGGGTCTTCGATCTCTTCGGCAATGATCTCAAGACTCACCAAGACATAAAAGACGAACATCGAAATCGGGATGGCCCAGTATTCGAAATACGCGACGAATCCGATTGGGAGTGTCACGATGTAGAAGAAGATAAACTTCTTGAGAAAGATGCTGTAGGTATAGGGAATCGGTGTTTTGCGGATGCGTTCGCAGGCACCGAGAATATCAAGCAATGAATTCAGGTTTTTGTCGATGACGAGAAGTTCTTCTCCGGTGATCCGATTTTCATCCAGGAGCGACTTGGCCTTTCGGTACATCAACTGCACCATGTAGCTGGGCGCGTGCTCTTTTCCCTCGCAAGCGGCCTTGAGCCCGTCGATGTCTTCAATTTCGTCCCACTTGATCCCCTGCCGAAGATGCTCCTTCAAGGCAAAGGGAAAGTTGCCGATCATGATTTTAAAAAAGTGCCGGGCTTCTTCACACTCGGCGGGAAGCAGTGAATTGATCTTGATGGCCAGATTTCGCGTATTGTTGACCAGCATTCCCCATTGCTTTCGGCCTTCCCACCAACGGTCGTAAGCCGTGTTGGTGCGAAAAACGACCAACAGCGAAAGAACAAAACCCAGGATCGAATGCATAATCGTCGTGTTGCGCAATGTCGACATGACGGCATCCGGCTGGCCGTCTTCACGAAGTTCACGCAAAAAGTGAATCTCGATGGCTGCAACGATGCCTGTGTAGAGGGCAACGATCAACATTTCCCATAGGAGAATTCGAAATGTATCGGTTCGGTGAAAATCAAGGATGTGGCGGAACCAAACCTTGGTGTTGTATTCGATCATTCGAACTGGGAATCAAAATCGTACTGAGTCATGCAAACAAGCATTATGTTGGGCAAAGCGCGATTGCACAATTCGGCAACGTCGCCCCGTGAACTTCGTTTCGAGTGATGTGTCTGACTAAAAGAAGCTGCAGGAAGAATTGCAGCTTTTTTCGTAGCGTTTTTCTGCCTTTGTCGATCCCTGATGCAGCCTGGCAAGCCGCATGAGGCAGGTCGGCATCGGCGTTTTATTGCTGTCTCCATTTCCCAATACCTCATGAAAGGAGGAATCATGGCCAAGGAGATCAAACACGTGACTCGTCACGACAAACCAAATGTCAACGTTGGAACCATCGGTCACATCGACCACGGCAAGACGACTTTGACGGAAGCAATTTTGGCTGTCCAAGCTCAACGAGGATTGGCCGAACCCAGGTCCTATGGAGAAATCGCCAAGGGCGGAATTGTTCGCGACAAGAACAAGACCGTCACCGTGGTTGCATCCCACGTTCTCTACGAAACGGAACGTCGTGCCTATGCGCATATCGATTGCCCGGGCCACGCGGACTACATCAAGAACATGATTA
>CAYSXI010000118.1:0-16540 GCA_964434955.1 uncultured Pirellulaceae bacterium | reverse complement strand
CATGATCGCAGCCTCAGCCGGGTGGCAGTATCGTTTTCTAACTCCATTGATGGCGACCAGGTTCAATACCCAGTCCGCGCGCACATTGATGTAATAAAATTTCGTTTCACAAAGTGCGCGAAGCGAAGGCAAGGCTTCGTGAATATGCCCCCGCCATTGTTTCAACGCTCGGAAACTATTGGGAACCGGTGGTGCACAAAGAATGTGCTGCGAGATCGAATTGGCCGGCAAGCGGTGGGATGCAACATTGGCAACCAGGCAGCCAGCGCTATGCCCGATCAAGCGGACTTTGAAATCGCTTGAGCCGTATTTCGTTTTGGCCCATTGGATTCGTTTGATCAAACGATCTGCCGCTCGGCTGATGTTTCGGTAGGTCGTATCGTGGGTGTCTTTCCACCAGAAGTATTCTTCGCCCTTATAGCCATGGGAATTGTTGCCGTAGACATCGTCCCAGTAGGACGCGGCCTCCGAATAGAAATTGACTTCATCAGGCAGATGTTTGTACCAGTTGATCGAATTGACCGATCGACTGGATAAGCGAATTTCATGCTCGCGTTCGCCCGTTGAAAACATACCGCCGATCAGAAAGGTCATATTGTCAAGTTTCTTGGCCATTGCTCCATCCGGATGTCTTGCTCAATCAAAAAAGGTTCTTGAGAGAATTGACATTTTCGAGGGCAAAGCCGACATGGAAAACCGATGAAAGACCAATTTAGCTGCAAAAGTTTGTTGTAAAAAAACGACAGGATTCGAAAATCCTGTCGTTCAAGGGAGTGTGTGTACGACGTCGCGTCGTACGGCACACCAACGGGTTCGCATCAAATCGGTTGTCGGCGATATTGATCGTCGCTAATTTTTCGGTGGGTCTTCCGTCTCCGGTTTCTCTGCCCTGGGAAGATCATAAAGATGTCGAAAACGAAGGAAGCGTATCATCTGGCCATCGTCGTCGGCGACCGTGAATTTGTCGTATTCGGAATGAAGGACGTAACCATCCAGCTTCTTGTTTTTCGAAGCCTCAAAATAGATATCAAGCATGAAAGGCTGGTTGGCTGCAAACGCGGCAAACGAAACCATTCGCTTCTGCGTTTCCCTCAATCCATGTCGATTCAGCCCGTTTTTGTCATACTCGTCGCCTTGCAAAGGTTGTTCGAATTGGACAAACGTCTTCTGATTCAATCCATTTGGTTCGATTTCCAAGTTGATCATCAAGTCATCAAAAAAGATGATTCGAGCGTAAGTCCGTGAGTCGAACGTCCTTGTTTTCCGCAGGTTTCGATCTCCCGACGGGTCGATTTCTAGCCAATACTCATCGAGCAGTTGTTGGATGGAATCCGGGTAACTGCCCTTTGCCAACTTGTATTCAATCAAGCAGAGTTTTGCCTGCAAAATCGTCCATAGCCTGAGTTGGTTCTGTTGGAACGGCGAGTCGCGATTGGTTTGTTGCAAGCGATAGTAACTTTGGGCCCAATTCCAGCCGCGCCCGCGAATGGAGTCAAAAAGTTTGAAGTCGATGGCCGAACTCTTCTTGGCCCATAGTGCCTGATAGGCATCTCGTTGCGATTGGTTTGAGTAGCGAGCCCAATTTCGATAATTGTATGCGTACTCCGATTCCATTTGCGTGCTTGGGAAAAGCCCGGAATGATTGGCCAAAACAATCGCCAGCTTTCGAGCCCGAGCCTTTTCCCCGGGGATATTCCAAAGGTAACTTCGTCTCCAGTCATACTTGGCGTCGCCAACGATTCGACTTAAATCACCATCCTGGTTCTCATCAAACATTTTGTAAGTGACGTACCAGTCGCAGGCATTCGCTTTGAAGAATGGTCTCTCACGCAGCCATTGGATCGCGTCGCGAATCGAATCGAGATCCTGTTTTGGGTGATTGGCCCAGCGGCCAATGTCGTGGTAGACCTCGTAGATGATTGGGTAGTCAAATCGATAGGACGTTATGTGCGCGTAGACTCGAAAAAGTTTCTTGTAATATTCAATCGAATTCGCGAGTTGGTCATCACGAAGCGCTTGTTCGGCCTTGGCCGCATAAATCTGGTAAACCTTTCGCATCTCCAGGGACTTTGTTTTGGCCTGCGGATCATCTTCAAGAAACGGGTAGCAAAATTCCGCTTCCGCTGCCTTTTCTAATTGCTCGAAGACGGATAGGTTGTCAGCAACGAACTGGTTGAGAATTTCAGCTGGCCATTCCGCGATGTCACGTTCAATCCACTGAGTGGCATCCGGATTGTCATTCGACTCGATGACGGGCAAGTCATTGCGAAATGACTGAATTGCATTTTTGTATGCTTCTGCCGTCGCAATCGCGTTTTCGCTCGTCAGGTTCGCAATCCGTAGCGATACTTCCTTGTGATATCCGACCGTGGGAACCTGGTCCCAACGAGCTTTGGGAATCCAAAGGACAATCAGCATCAAGGGAACCAGGACCGCTGTGACGGGTTTCCAATAATTCGCGATCCTGGATTCACCCGTTAGCCAAGTTGGGGCATACCACCAGGTTGCCAGGAAAAACCCGAGCGATATTGGCAATACACTCCAGTACAACTCCAGTTGCAACCAACGCATTTCCTGTTGCCAAAGGAACAAAGCGAAGGAACCAATCAAAGCAAAGATCGGGCATAGAATCGGCTGACGAATCAACATCGAAAAAAATTGGCCCACCGAAAATGTTGCCAATCCAAGGATTAACGTGGCGACCAGTTGCTTGGTTAATGCGTCGGAAATCAGGTAGTAGCCGCCATCACGTTCGTAAAGCAATTCTCGTGACACGTGCAAAAAAACAGAAATGCCATCAGCGGGAAGGAAAAAGTCGATTAACAGGAGCACCAGGTAGACGACACCCACAAAGAGCGTGAGGAAAACGAGCCAGCCAATGTTCCGGGCGGCCCAAAGGAACCTGGCGTTTTCAAATTGTTGAACGAAAAAAAGGCGTTGTTTCTTTGCTTGATCCGCGGCAAACGTCCAGCAAGCACAAACGCCGATGCAGAGAACCAACATCAACTGAAAGACATCCGGCACTCCATTGATGATGCCAAGTCCATCGTAGGCTCTGCCCAGAGCCAAGCCGGCGAAGGGATAGAACAGGACACCGCCAATCACGAATACCACGGTGCAAAGCAAAACACTGCGACCGATCTGATGGCAAGACTGCCAGGCCAGCCGATGAATGCGAGCGAAGGCAGGACCGGTCCAGGTCCATTTGTTTTGTGCAGAAAATCGGCTCGTGTCCTTGAAATCGACCGATATCCAGCGTGAGCACAAGCCAGCCGCGATTGCCGTTGCAACGACAAAGAATCCAATTCGATACAGCCAGATTCCAACGAGTGAATCGTACCACCATTCGGGCGTCGACATGACGATGGCTTCGCTCAAGGCGCCACACCCCAGGAAAACAATCGCCATCAATACGATTCCCGAGATGGCGGCCACAACGGTTCGGCGAACCAGCGTTGAGCAAATCACGGTGTAAACATAAAGTTCAATGATTGGGAGGAAATAACCGCCCAGGATGACTTGAGCAACCCCCGCCGTCATGTCATCCGGCGGGATTAAGCGAAGCCAGCTTTGTACGAAAGGGAAAATGACCAATCCGGCAAGAAGCGCGAACCCAAACACCATGACCAGCCCGACACCAAACTTCACCAGGCCAAGTTGACTTGGCGAGACGGGAAGCATTTGCAGAAACGTATCCGTGCGAATTTCACGTTCGTTGCTGAACAGCATGGACGCCGCGGCGACCGCATAAACCCCCGAGAAGGCACCAACGATCAGCGCGATTGTTTGACTTTTCTCCAGCGAATTCGTCATCATCACGATCGCGACGAAAACCATGGTCAAAACGAAAAGCGTGATCCAAATCGGCAACTGCTGGATCGACTCTTTCCAGACCAGTTTTTGAATCCCAGCCCGTGGATTGATTCCCAAATTCAATTCGGAACTCACTGCCCCACCTCCGTTGACTGCGATGATTCGATGGAAACCTCTGCCTTGTTGTTCTTTTGGTCGACGAGAGCAACGAAGATTTCTTCGAGTGACGGCGTATGAACTTCGACGTCATTCGTCATTGGATGATCGCGGAGTTTCCACAACGCCTCCGGGCCTGGCTTGGATACCATCAGTTCCCATTGTCGGAGCTTTTGGCGGCTGGAAATAATTGTGGCATCTTCAACCGGTGGAATTTGCGGCGAGTCCGAAGTCACGATCCACTTTTCCATTTGCTGCTTCATTTCCGGAAGCGGCTGACAAACCGCGATTTTTCCTTCCAGCATGATCGCGACGTGATCGGCAACCCGTTCGACTTCATTGATTTGATGGCTGCAGAGAAACACCGTTCGGTCGGTTGCCGCGATGTCGACCATGCTTTCAAGAAATTTTCGGCGTACCAAAGCGTCCAACCCCGATGTTGGTTCATCCAAGATCATCAGGTCCGGTTCGTGGCTCATCGCCAACGCCAGCGAGACTTTGGCCTTCATGCCTTTGGACAGGTTGCGGATCTTGGCCGACAAGGGAAGTTCAAATTCCTTGGCGAATTCCATGAATCGCTGCAAGTATCCTTCGGGGTAAAATCCGGCGACAAACCAGCCGGCCTGCTCGACTTTCATCCAGTCGTAGAGCACCGGCTGTTCCGGAACGTAACCAACAGCCCGACGGATGGCGACTGCCTGGCTTCGGGGATTCATGCCCAATACTTCCGCTGTTCCCGCATCCGGTTTCTCAAGTCCCAAAAGTGTTCGGATCGTTGTCGTTTTTCCAGCACCGTTCTCACCAAGCAAAGCAAAAACGCAGCCACGAGGGACTTCATAGGTGACCTGGTCCATCGCGACGGTCTTTTTGAATTTTTTGGAGACGCCATCCAATTTGATCAAGCTACTCATTCCCCTGCTCCCCGTTCTGACTTTTGCTGCGTACCATTCGATTGGCGAGAACCTGTTTTCTTCAATTCCGACTCGAAGACCGTCTTGATCTCGTCGTCGCCGATGTGGCTTTGGCGAGCCGCAAAGATTGCTCCTCGGAACTGGTTCCGCAAGTATTCTTTGCGAGCCGTCGTGCACTTGCGCGATGCTCCTGACGCAATTTCCAGTCCCGTGCCCCGAATGCTGTTCACGATTTCCTCGTCTTGCAAGGAACGGTAAGCGCGGGAAACGGTGTTTGGATTAACGGCCAAATCTTTCGCCAATTGCCTGACAGAAGGTATCATCTCGCCCGTTTTGATCGCGCCACTGGCCACGGCAAACTTGATCTGCATCGCGATTTGCTCGTAAACCGGAGTGCCGTTGCTCAAATCAATATTGAATATCACGGTCTCGTCCAATCATGTGTACCATTGAGATAGTACAGTAATACACGCGTTCGGAATGCAAGTCAACAAGAATCGCAAAAGAAAACAAAATTTTCAGACCGAGCGCAAAGCATAAAAAACGTTGCCGGGTAAGTTGCTAAAATGCATAACGCAATTGAGCCAGGAAAATGAAAAATGTCGAATCAAGATACTTCCAGTCGATACCAGGTTGTTCATACCCAGGAATTGGAACCGGTCCCCTGTCCTTGTGGGATGACGCGCAGAGCCTTCGTCGATGACCCGGAGAAGATCGCCTCGATTCATGTCGTCGACATCTCGGAGGACTCACAAACCCACTATCACAAAAAGTTGACCGAGATCTATTACATTCTCGAAGGCCAAGGCCAGATGGAACTGGATGGTGAGTTGGTGGACGTGGGCCCGGGAAGCAGCGTCTTGATCAAGCCCGGTTGCCGCCACCGCGCAATCGGCAAGATGAAAATCATCAATGTCCCCGTTCCAGCTTTTGATCCCGACGACGAATGGTTTGATTAGCTGCGCATCATCGCCACCAAATTGAACGTGTTACCGGCAAGCCAATTGAAAATTAAGAAGGGTGAATTCGCAGGCGAGTGAATTCGCAGGCGGGTGAAAGCGCAAATTGCCGAAGCGAGTTCCGCCTGGTGAACCGTTTGGAAACGCAAAGTGCACAATGTGCAATGTCTCGAAAGTTGGTCCGCGTTACTTGCTCTGCGAAACGACCGTCTAGCGATTGAACAAGAACGAGGGGTTGTTAATCAGCGCCCAAGCGACATCCTGGAAACCGACCAAGCGTGGATTGGCTTTTTCGAATTGGACCTGAGCAACCGCGGCCGCCAACTGTCCATGATTCCGATCCAGCGAGAAGTAATAGTTCCGGATTGTCGCCTTTTGGGCATCCGTTCGCTTGGCGGAATCGACTTTGAGTGCCGCCGCGACATTGGCCGGCAACTTGGTCGCGTTTAACGGCTTGGGCGAATCTGTCAGCGAAACGCGAAACTTACCGAGGTTGTGAGTGCCATCAGGAAACTGCTGGTGCATTTCAATCTCGACCTGGACCATTTCTCCAAGGTTCTCACTGCTCTTGGTTTCGTAAAACGCAAAGTGATTGGCGTTGAATCGAGGCATGACGGCCCAGCCGGTCGCCAGGTTGCCATCGATCGAATTTGCGACCGGCCAGCCAGACTGTTGGAAATCGGCCTGCGGTTTTGCCAAGGCAATCTGCCGTCGATTTTTGGCGTTCTTAGGATCAGCGACGAAGACCTTGAGCTCACTCAAGACGAAGTTCCCGTTTTGAGAGCGTCCCGGCCCACCTGCTTTGAGGCGTTTGTCGGCAAAGGCTTCAATACGAATTCCGGACAACTGCTTCAAGGAAGTTGTAAAGCTTAAACGGTAGACATCTTTGGCGATCGGCCCCGTCACCCAAATCACCCCATCATTTCCAATCTCAAATTTTGCCTTGGCGTCAGACCGGATGTCCAATTTTGTAACGGGCTGCCAAACAACGCCCTTGGCGACTGACTTTTCCCACTCGACTTGTTTTGCCGAAAGCATTTTTTCATAGGCGGCCATTTGGGCGACCAAAGGCGAATCGTCCTTTCCAACGGCCTCAACCGTTGCCAACGACGCGGCAATTTCATCCTCCGTTGGTTTTCTGGCCAGGAGTCGGAGAAAGATTTCTTCGATGACTTTGCGGTCATCTTTTTCATTTTGAATCAACTGGTTGATTTCGCTTTGCGGGTTCTTGAGGGCGTTGGCAATCGTGGGTCCGTTGATCAGTTTCATGATCGGGCCCAGCACCACACCATTGGAGCGTTCACATTCACAGGCGCTCTCCCGAACCGGCTTTCCGAAGTCCTCCAGGAACGGAACCTTGACCCCCGCATCTGGCAGCTGTGCGGCGCGGAGACCCTTCGCGGCTCCCGGAATATTTAGCGGCGCGCCGATGGCTTTATGAATGGCATCGTAAAGCGTCTCGGCGGGAAGTCGCCGCGGCACAAAGTGAGAAAAATTGATTTCGTCATCTTCGTTCCAACGATTGGTGACAATCGAATGTTGATAAACGCGTGACTTGCAAATCGTCGCCAGCATATGCTGAATGTTGAATCCACTTTCGATGAAATCTTTTTCCAATGCATCCAGCAGCTCGGGATTGCTTGGCGGGTTTCCTGCACGGATGTCATCGATCGGATCAATGATCCCCACCCCGAATAAATAACCCCACAGACGATTGACGAAGCTGCGGGCGAAGTAGGGGTTTTGGGAGGAGGTCAGCCAATGAGCCAGTTGATCCCGTCGCCCAAGTTTTGCATCCGGCATTTCCGAATGTTGGTAAGGAAAAACAGGAGGGGCAATTTCGCCGGTTCGTTCGTGTTTGACCTCGCCTGCCGTCTTGTCAAAGATAATTTCCGCGAGCGGAGTTGCGCCTGCCACCGCTGACCCGCCAATCCGTTGCTTACCAATGGACGGATCCGGTTTCCTTGCGACCTGGGCAAAAAAGGCAGTCAGGTTGTAGTATTGATCCTGAGTCCAGCGCTCAAACGGATGGTCGTGACATTTGTTGCAGTTGAATCGAATGGCCAAAAACAAATGGGTTGTATTTTCCATCAAGTCGGCAGGGTCGCGAAGGACTTTGTAGTAGGCGGCTGGTGGTGACTCGAGGTTGGAGCCGCGAGCCGTGATGATCTCGCGGGCAAATTGATCATAGGGTTTGTTGCTGGCAACGGATTGCTCGATCCAGTTGCGAAGGGCTATGGCGCCCCGCTCGCCAAGGAACTTGCGATTGACTTGCAACAAGTCCGCCCACTTGTTGGTCCAGTGATCGACAAACTCCGAACTCGCAACCAGCTCGTCCACAAGTGCATTTCGCTTTTCCTGGGTCGCCCGTTTGTCGGCGACGAAATCGCGAACATTCTGAACGGATGGTGGCAGGCCCGTTAAGTCGAGATAAACTCGGCGAATGAACTCTTCGTCCGAGCAAAGTTGACCTGCAGAAACTTTGACCCGTTTCAACTTGTTGTAAACATGGTCGTCGATGTAGTTGAACGATGGCGGCTGTTTCCACACGAATCCACTGCGGTCCCCCATGACCGTCAAGGTCGTAGCGGCATAGGCGCCTTCATAGCGAACGAGTGCAGCAGCCTCGCCCCGCCGCAGCAACTTGAGGACGCCACCCTTCTCTGATGCGGCGACTTCGATATTTCCGGACTCGACAAAAGCTTCCCGGGTCACATCCTTGCGCGTACCATCAGTGAATTCCGCAATCACGGCCAATTGTTGTTTCATTCCCGGTAAGGGAACGATCGGGTTCTCTGGAAATACCTTCAGCTTCTTAACCTTGGCTGCCGGCTTCGTATCGTATTGTGCACCTTGGGAGATCCAGGCCCGAAGGATTTCATAATGCGGGCTCCCCGGCTGGACGATCGCGCCACCAGCATGCGGAACCGCGCCGCTGGATTTCAACAAAAACAGACTTTGGTCTGGAGCCGCTTTGTTAAACCGACGGGCTGCAAGATCGTCCGTCAAAGATCGGTAGTCATAAATCGAATCGTAGCCGCGCAACGAAAGCTTAAACCCGTTTTGACCATCTTTTGAACCGTGGCATGTTCCCGCATTGCAACCCAGCCTTGAAAGCACGGGTTGAACGTGTGACTGAAAACTGGCTCGAAAAGGCTTTTTTGTATCGGAAACGGTTAGCTCAACGCTCGCCTTTAGATCGCCGAACTCGAAAACCAGGTTTCCTTTTCCGTCCTTGGTCGGGGTCAACAAGCGGTTGTCGTCGATTCGTACAAAGTCGGGGATCGAGGTGACTTTGGCTTCCCGCGTCAAATCGAATACCTGGCCGCGTTCATTTTTTGCCGTGACCAAAACCTGGCTATAATCGAACTTACCCTGAAGGGTGATTTTTTTGGGCGAGACCTCGAGTGAAACGGGCTTCAGCTCCTCGATCCGTCTCGATTCCAGGGAACCATTTGTTTCGTTGGGTTCCGAGCCGGAGAGCAACCCGGCCAAAGGAATGGCGACCAGGAAAAAAGCGAAAACCAAGTTTGCGATGATATGTTTCATCCGAATTGAATTCATTTGAAGATCCAAATTCATTTTGTGTCTTGTGCCGAGTTGGAATTCGTTGAAAGCGGAACCGAATTAAATCTCAGTTTCTCTTTGCCATTGGCGTCGAACCAAATGACCACACCATCGAATCCCGAAACCAGGACGTCCTGCGTCTCGCCAACAAAGTCAACAGAAAACCACCCGCCATCCGAATGGTCGACGGAGGCAAGTTGTTTTCCAGATTCCGTTTCAAATATTTTTAGCTGGCCTTTCCCGTTGAAACTGCTGACGGCAGCAATTCGATCACCATTTTGGGAATAGCACGCATCAAATACGCGTCCGCGGAGCTGGCCGTATTTCTTGAGTAGGTTGAAATCATCCCCGATCACTCGTTTTTTGTTTCGGAGCATTCGATAGCGGCGAGGTACGCCATCCGCGCCGGCCGTCAGCAATTCGTCCTTTTTCGGATGGCAGTCAACTGCATTCAGTCCGCCCTTCAATGCGCCTGGCGTGATGCTAGTGATGTTATCGATGAATCGTTGGGTGTCGACTTTGATCAATTTCATCGACATGTCGCGACTAACTGAAATCAGATGATCGCTCTTGGTAGAAAAAACCGTGTCGAGGACCCAGTCATTGTGGGCACCATTGAACAGCGTTTGCTCGCCGGTTTGGGAGTCGATCGCGCGAATGGTCGAATCAGGGCAGCCAAAAGAAACCTGCTTGCCATCTTTGGACCAGGAAACGCCATAAAGTGTGTCGTAGCCGACCTGTTTGGATAAGACCAACTTGGCTTTTTCAACGTCCCAAATCTGAACTTCACCCAATCGTCCAGGTGAGCCTCCGCAAACGGCCAATCGTTTTCCATCCGGCGAAAACTTGACCGCCTCAATCCGTTCCGACAAGCCGATCAGCCTTCGTTTCAAGGTGGCTGTTGGTTTTTCGGCATCGGCGACTTCGTGCAAGATGACTTCGTGAAAGCCAGCCACCGCGACAGTTTTGCCATTCGGAGAAACATCCAACGACGTAACAGTGGGTAGCAGACGGTACTTGGGCGGATTGTTTTTTGTGTAGCGAATCTTCGCGTGTTTCGGCGTATCGTTTTTCGCGCCTTCTTTGATCCAGCGTTTGATCAAGTCGACTTCGGCTTGTTGAAGTGGCTCATCGCCGCGCGGCATGTCCGCCTCGCCATCCTGTGGCTGGATCAACTCGAGAAGGTAGCTGTTGTCGGGGTCGTGAGCCGTGATTGCCCGGGCGCCAGTTTCTCCACCTTTTAGCAATCGGTCAAACTCGGTCATCACGTATTGACCGGCTTGTTTCGCTCCTTGATGGCAGCCGTAGCATTTCAGCTGGAAAATGGGCCGAATATCTTTATAAAAACTGACCGGCTCTTTGCCGTCTGGTTTTTCCTTGGCAGGCTTGTCCTGACCCAAACAAAATCCCGACCAGGCCGACATACAAGCCACAACCAACGTTGCCGCAAAAACCGTTTTTGAGAGACGTGGAAACATCCCCATAGTTTACCAGCAATTCAAACGATTGCAGCTATTGTTTCACCGCCGGCGATAAAGCTACTGGTCTTTCCAGAATCGCGGCGAAAACAGCACAAGAATACAGAAGATTTCGAGCCGCCCAATCATCATCAACCAAACATACAGCAGTTTTGTCACGCCCGTGAAATCGGCGTAGTTCTTGGTCGCGCCGACGATTCCGAGACCCGGGCCGATGTTGTTTAACGTGGCTGCAACGGCGCTTGCCGAATCGATTAGCTGGTTTGGTGGATTGGTGTTGGACGCCGTTTCCCCCCAGGTGTGATTGGGTTCAATGGTGACGACGAATAACCAACTAAAAATAAACAGCAAAAGCAAAAGGCCGAAATAGACAAGAATATTGTGCTGGAGTTTTTGATCTTCGATCGGTTTGTCACCGACTTTCAGCATTCGGACGACTCGAGGGCGATAGGATCGCTCGATCGCGACCCAGATAATCTTGAAAAACAGCAGGTGACGGATAACTTTCATGCCGCCCCCGGTGCTGCCCGCACAACCGCCAACAAACATCAAAATGAAAAGTGCCGCACGTCCGAAGTTATTCCAGTTATCAAAATCATTGGTGCCGTAACCGGTGGTCGTAATGATCGAGACGACTTGAAATAAACCGTATCTCACCGAATTGAATACCGAGCCAAATCCCTCGTCGCCCGATGACATTCCAAATACGACGACCAACGTGCTGACGACCGCAATCAAGGCAATATACGTGCGCCATTCAACATCGCTGAGCAGCTTTCCAGGTCGTCCAATTGCAACGAAAAACAAAAGCGTGAAGTTCGTGCCTGCGAGGATCATGAAAAACGTGACGATGAATTCAATCGCCGGACTATCGAAATGGCCCAAACTGGAGTTGTACGTACTGAACCCGCCCGTCGCCATGGTTCCAAATGCGTGACAAATGGCATCAAAGACACTCATGCCACAAGGTGGAAGGCAGAGGATCACCGAAAGCAACAAATTCAAGCCAACGTAGATGGCGGCAAACAGCCAGGCCGACGTCTGCATCCGAGCCAACGTTCCGTCGTTGGTGGGTCCCGGCATTTCGACACGCATCAACGCTTTCCCTGCCGAGCCGTGTCCCAGGATCACCACGAACAGGACAATGATTCCCAGCCCGCCCAGGAAGTGCGTGCTGCTTCGCCAGAACAAGATGCAATGTGGAACCAGGCGCGGATCCTCGAGATGAGTGATCACCGTCGCCCCGGTCGTGCTAAATCCGGATTGCGACTCAAAAAGCGAGTCCCATAAACTCATCGGCACCCATCGAAAACGATAGTTCGACGCTCGATCAGCCGGTGCAATTCGCGCAGCTTCTCCCGGGCCAATCAAAACATGATCAAAACCAGGTTTGTCCTGAAGCGAGGTGAAAACTTGAATCGGGTCTTCGATTCCATGAAGCTTTTTGGCTTGAATCAACAACTCGGATTCCGAAAGTCCAATCGCCGACCCTGAGTTTTCAATTAACTTGAGTAAGTTGTATTCGTCCGTCGATAATTCGTCCGACTCTTCCCACTGGTCGTATAGACGGATGCCGAACTTGGCGATCAACGCCGGGCGATTGGGCCCGAGAAGTTTAACCGATGTGCCGCGTATGGTTCCGCTCAAGAAGTAAGGTAAGGCGCCGAGAAGTGTCGCCAGGACCCAACTCAAGCCAACAACCGCCATCGCCTCTTTTCGAAATAGCTTTCCTTTGCTTTTGCGACCCAGCCAAAGTAGAAGGGCGCCAACCGAAAAGCAAACCACCGTACTTTGCAAGAGGCCCAGGAAACCTCGCTGCTCGAATCCGTCATCCGCCACCTGGTTGGTGTGAAAGCCGACGGAACTCCAGGCCCAAGGCAAACTGAACAGCATGAAGGCGCCAATCAGCAAAGACAAAATGCCAAGCAGTTTGCAGAGGAGTCGGATATTCATGAATTGGTTCGCACCAAATGAAGAAACGCCAGGTGTCGCGAGTCGAATTCTGAAACGTGACGGCGTGTTTCGCGATCGTTAGGTTATCGGGTGATGAAAGTTGCCGAGTATTTGTCCTCGGGCCATTTTCGCGACAAGTTACTTTCCAGAAAGAATCTGATACATTTCAAACCTCTATTGTTATGTGAAAACAAAACATCCGCAAAGGCCTTTATCGCTGCTTCTCGATCAAAAATGAGCCTTTTGAAGCCCGAGTTTTATCAAAGACCGACCGAAATTGTGGCTCGCGAGTTACTCGGCAAGCGTTTCGTGTGCACGAGCGGGGGGCAAAAAGTGTCAGGCTGGATTGTCGAAACCGAAGCCTACCTGGCCGAAGGCGATTCGGCCTGTCACTCTGTTCGCGGAAAAACAAAAAGTAACGCTTCGATGTTCTTGCCCGGCGGGCACGCCTACGTCTATCCGATTCATTCCCGATGGTGTGTGAATGTGGTTTGCGGAGAACCCGATCGTGGAACGGCCGTTCTGATCCGGGCCGTTCAGCCGGAGCAGGGTCACCAAGTGATGAAACGCAGAAGGGCAACCGTCGACGAGAAGGCTTTAACGTCCGGTCCCGGGAAACTTTGTGAGGCTTTCGAAATCACGCGGAAGCAGGATGGACTCCCTTTGACGACTCGGCGGCGGATCTGGATCGACTCACTTGATACGTTGCCCATCAAGAGCAGGCAAATCGTAAAGACGCCGCGGATCGGCGTGACTTCCGCCGAGCAAATGCTATTGCGGTTTGCCCTGCGAAATAATCCATTCGTTTCGGGGCCCAAAAAATGGAGAACCTGAAGGCGGATGCAGGCAGGTGCTCGCCCGTCAGCAAGTTGATCGCCGACAGCTCGTCCGTTGAATGGGCGAAATCCTAGACGCTATTCGATTCGTCGGAATGGTCCTGGCCAACCTCACCTTCATCGGCATCGTCAGCTGAATCCGCATAGGTCGAACGAAGGTAACGCAATTCGGCATTCTTGGCACCGAACAACGTGGCGCATGGGACAAACCCAAGCATCGCAATGGTTAACCAGGGGGGAGCAAACGGTTCGTCTGCAAACAACAACTGCAAAAACGTAATGAAGAAGCCGGCGGCAAGAAAAAGTCCGTGCCCAAATTTTGCGAAGGGTGCCCAGAGTCCAATCAAAAATCCGACGAGGCAAGCGCAAAGCGTGCTCATTCCCAGGATGGTCCATGCAGACACCGTCGAATAGAGATCGGCGAATTCTGGTTCCCCGTGTTCCTCGATGTAGGCGGCTTCAAATTTCTCCCGAAACGAATCGCCTTCGATCAACAACCCGGTGCCCATCGCAACCAGGATCAGGCACACGTAGAACCCCATGTACCCGCAAATGATGATGGCAAAACTGTGAACGAAAAAGCCCGCCGGCAAACGCGCGGTTTCGCTTTCGGCCCCCGGTTCGGAATCGTGTTCTTCGGACATGGCTTATCGATTTAGCAGCGGAACCAGGAAGCCGGCAATCACGCAACCGTTCCAGGCCAGGAACAAACCGCCGCCCAGGATGATTCCGATCCAGGCATGCACCACGCCACCGATCGCGGGATTCGCCCGACGCTTCTTCAAGCCAATGATGCCAAGAATCAAAGCAATCAAGCCCGCAATGTTCCCGATACCTGGGATCAACGAAGCAATGGCGACGTAGTACCCGATCAAGGCAGGCGGATTTTTGTAAGGTATTAATCCACCGGTCGCGTCGCCTTGGCCCCCATGCGCCGGTGCCGGTTGAGCGGTCGGTGGAGCGTAAGGTTGAAGCGGTTCGCCAACCGGTTGTGCGTAAACATCTTGCCCCTGCATCGGCTGTCCCTGCATCGGTTGACCCTGCATCGGCTGACCCTGCATCGGCTGACCTTGCATCGGCTGTCCCGCAGGTGGAAGTTGCCCAGGAGGTTGGTTGGGATCATTCGGCGGTTGAGGAGGCTGTGACATGATTTTGTCTCATGAATTAAGTAATTCGAATTCACTTCCAATATTGAACGCGAACCCAAAAGCAAATTTGGCGTCATTTTAGTTTTAGGAAACGGCGCTTTCAATCGAAGCGCGCACGCTTTTGGGGCAATGGCAAGCGACTTTGTCGACGCCCAAATCGAATTCCTCCAGTCAGCCAGTTACCTTCCGCCGCTTCGGCTTCGCGTTGCCTGTGACGATCGGGCATTTCTTCTTTCGATCCTATTCGCAGCATTTGTCAGCAGAAAACGCCCCCACACGGGTTGGATCGCGAACCCCGATCAATTTCTGCTCTCGACACGAAATGGAAGCGGAATGTGCCGCGGCATAGGACATCCATCTTTTTCGGTATAGACTTAATTTATGTCAGAGACCAAGAAACTTCAGAAACTTATCCTCGATCTCGTTTATCAGGAAAACTATCGTCCCATCAAGCCAAAAGCGATCGCAAATCAGTTGGATTTGCCAGACGAAGAGCGGGAAATAAAACGCACGATAAAAAGGCTCATCAAAGATGGGCAGCTCACCTGGGGGCCGCAGCACCTGGTTTTAAAAACAGATCGCCCCAAGGTTCACAATGAAATCATTGGCGTTTTTCGTAAGGCCCAGGCCGGGTACGGATTCGTGAACTCCAGTGAAGATCACTCCATTCTCAAAGGCGCTGATGTCTTTATTCCCGAGCGCAAAACCTTGGATGCGTCAGACGGTGATCGCGTCCGCGTGAGGCTTTCGAAGCAACGCAAAGAAAACCGACGTCATGCCGATTCCGCAGAGCAGCGATTCAGCGGCCGGATTCTCGAAGTCGTCGAGAGGCGAACCAACCAGTTCGTAGGCACTTATCGAGAACGTGGTGGATACGGATTGGTCGAAGTCGACGGAAGCCAATTCGACACGGACATTCTCGTTGGTGATGCCGGTGCAAAAAATTGCCGAGCGGGAGACAAGGTCGTCATCGAGATGGTTCAATTTCCTTCCGCTTTTGACGAAGGCGAAGGCGTGATCGTTGAGGTCCTGGGGCCGCGCGGAAAAGCCGGGGTCGACACGTTGACCATCGTCCGTGAGTTTGGCTTGCCAGGCGAGTTCAGCGAGCAAGTCTTGCAGGAAGCGCGAAACGAAGCCAGCGTTTTCGAAGACGAGGAGGTTCCCGAAGATCGAACCGACTTTACGAATACGACCGTTGTCACCATCGATCCCAAAGAGGCCCGGGATTTTGATGACGCGATATCGCTCGAGCAGCTGGAAAACGGACATTGGAGACTTGGCGTGCATATCGCCGACGTTTCACATTTTGTTCGTCCCAACTCCGACTTGGATAACGAAGCCTATCAGCGGGCAACCAGCGTTTACTTGCCCGACAAAGTGATTCCGATGTTACCGGAAATCATTTCAAATAACCTCGCAAGTTTGCAGCCGAATCGAAATCGATTTGTCATGACGGCGGTCATCGAATTTACGGCAGATGGGGCACCGGTGGCGACGGACCTGCATCGAGGCGTGATTCGAAGTGCCCATCGATTCAACTATGAAGAGATTGACGATTACCTGGAAGATGATCGACCCTGGCGGCAAAAGCTTGATGGCAACGTTTTCCAGTTGGTTAGGCGCATGCACACCTTGGCGATGATTCTGCGTGATCGGCGGATGAACCGCGGAGCGATCGAGCTCACGCTTCCCGAGGTCAAAATCGTTTTGGACGAGGAG
>CAYSXI010000117.1:0-16645 GCA_964434955.1 uncultured Pirellulaceae bacterium | reverse complement strand
AAAGAAGGTAATTATGAAGAAGCCTTAACCGTAGCTCAACATCAAGTAGAAGGGGGAGCGCAAATTATTGATGTTAATATGGATGAGGGAATGTTAGATTCTAAAAAGGAGATGAAGGAATTTTTGAATCTCATTGCCATTTGCTCCTTTTTCGAAACAAAGCCCAGGTGATGCCAATGTTCTTAGAACATCGATCTCGGCATCGTCTCCGTACCCAATACACATGACTAAACGGCCGGCTGCCTTTTGCTTCGCAGCCTCATCAAACAATGCGTCTCGAGAGTGGCATGTGTCGTCTCCATCAGTGAGTACGACGAACAGCTCCTCTCGCCGCCCTTCGGTTGAATGATTTGCGAATTCATCTCCACCCAGTGACAAGGCATCAAGGATATTGGTAGCTCCGTCTGGTTCGCTCAGCTGGATATTTCGCTCGAAGTAGGCAGGGTCTGAAAGCGGTAAATTCAATAGTACGCGATCATTGAATTCAATCAGCCCGACGCGACATTGGTCGCCAAGCGGTGTTAACGATTTGGCAAAACGATGGAGCCCCGATTTGGCCTTTTTGAATTTTTTGTTCCAACTCATGCTGAATGAGATATCGAACAAAAACATCACCAAACAAATCATGCGGGAAAACACTTCAACCGGTTTTATCAGCGAGATTGAGCCCAGGCGTGCTCCGCCTTCTGGCACCACAGTGCTACCGGCATTGCAGGTCGTCGAATGATCAGCTTCGACTTTGCGATCTTGAAGGCTCGCGAGATTATTTCCGCCCAATTGAGATTTTTCGAAAGCGTTGTACGAATGACTGTTCATTTAACTATCCTTTTCTGGAAGAAGACAACTTGAGTCGGTTGCAGGCGGGCTTGCATGAAAAAGAAACATGCAGATGATTCACGCCTCTGTAACTAACTCAGTTGTTGCGCAACGATTCGGAATTGTTTTGGTCACGATGTTTAAAGCGTGCGCACATGCTCAAACGTTGGTGCGGCGTTTGATACTTTCGAGCAACTCCAAAGGGCGCGAGTTCGATCTCCTTGGACTCATGTATGCAGTAGATGGATCCTTGGCGATGCAAGTTTCCGTAGTATTCCGCGTCACCTAGGTCTTGAAAAACACGAACCACGTCGAGGGCATACCCATTTGGGTTCCTTAAAGAACTCAAAAAGTGCGGGCGAGAGTTACTCGATATGACGTCAAAAGTTCGTTCGAGTATTTCGCACCATCTCGCTTGCTGATTCGAGCCTAGAGAAGTTGAATCATGGAAGCCTGACTTCACTGCGTACCCTGAATTTATTGGCTGAATTGCCCATGGATCGAGAACTTGCCGACTAAAAGCACCGGCGCGATCAAAAATCTTATCCAAGAGCAATTCGCAGTATTTGCGTTTCGCATGGGCCAAAGCCTTGCGATAGTTTCGACTAACGGTTCCGCGGTGGAGACCTAGCGACCGAGCAATATCGGCGAAAGATGTCTCGCCGCTGGCAATCCGGAAAAAAAAGTCAACCTTGTCGTTGCCAAAACAACTCGCCAGGTTTTCTCGAATCTTAATTAAAGTATCGAGCTGTGTACTC
The DNA here is from genome assembly GCA_964434955.1 of uncultured Pirellulaceae bacterium. Taxonomy (GTDB): domain Bacteria; phylum Planctomycetota; class Planctomycetia; order Pirellulales; family Pirellulaceae; genus JANQLU01. Next base: position 15,071 of record CAYSXI010000117.1, on the reverse strand, counting down.
GATCTTTGCACTTGCGATTCGCAATTGCTTGAATGTCGAAATTGTGCGCAAGATTCATAAGAATCCAAAACATATAGGGGTTCGTACATAGTGACCTCTCAGATTGGTTTGGTTGCCCCATACCTGCTGAATTTCCTGATTGCAGGTATGGATCGTGGCTTTGAGACTGCTACTCACTTTTGCCAAGTCGGGCGATTTCGAGTGGCAGCCAAGTTTGAACGAGTGAACCGCGAATAGCGAACGCGACTCGTTGCATCCAATCTTCAATAGTCAATTCTTTCTTTTAATGAAGAGAGTTAACTTTTGTGATCGACATCCTGAAAAGTTAAACCTCAAATAGTTTCCTGGTATGAACTTGCAACCTGTGATCTCAAGCGTTCAATCGACGAAAATAAATTTCGGTTTCATAGGACATTTCGAAAATGCACGAGCACCAATCTAAGGGGACTGCAAAGTCCAAACGCCAGCGAGGTGTTCGACTCAATATCAACCACATGTTCGAAGTCTGCATAAGGGAGTACGGCGCTGATTGGGAGCGGTTTCGCAAAGCCGTTCCGAATACGGATTTTGACAAGAGTGATCTGGCACCTGCAACATTTGAAAAGGCGCGCAGCGGCGGATTTGTCGACACGAGAATTAGAGCACGAATTGGCCTAACAAGAGGAGTAGACCCTGAAAGGCTAAAAGACCTGAGTGAAATTCCAAATCCAGATGTTCTCCCACAGCATCCGTTTGAATCGGCAAGTCAAAACAAACTTCCTTTCGTAATTTCGTTGGTTAGCTCAAAGGGCGGAGTTGGCAAGACGACTCTATCGGTCAATCTTGCCGTTGAGCTTGCGAATCGATGCAATGTCGCACTCATTGATGCTGACCTATTCACAATTGGTGCAACGAAATGGTTTGCTAGAGCTCTAGATCCGAAAAGCCGCCCTATGTCCCTTTTGTCGCTTGGACTCGGCGATAATGTGTTAGTGTGCAACAGAAACCTTTGTCCGATCAAGGTCGACCCGCCGACAAGCCATGTTCCAAGCGGGAACTTGTATTTTGTCCCTGCCTATAGCCGTATGGAATTCAATGAGGCAAACTATGAACCCGAGGACCCTGTACCACCGCCAATATTCCTAGATTGGAAGCCTAAGGAAACTCGTAAGGTGTTTTCTCGCGTTTTGGAGCGGCTGGCTCGTCTGAATGTCGACGTTGTCATATTCGATTCCCATCCAGGATATCTAGACATCGTCAAAGCGCTTTGTAGTTTTTCTGACACAAATATCTTGGTTTCAGATAGCGATGCGAATACGATGCGCGCAAATTGGCTAATGGCTGCTGAAATAAGAAGAAAGGAACCAAACACGGCCGACTGTCTATGGTTGGAAATTGTGAACAGGATTCCAACGCTCAAGGATGCAATGGTTTTCAAATCTGAAGCGACCCAGGCGCGCGAGCAGGCGCTAGCTGAGTGGCGTCCCTTCAATACGGATTCAAATGAAATGAATCAGATTCGAGCCAGCCTGTTGGATGGCCCGGCACCGATCGGAATGGCAAATGTTCGGTTCATTAGCCCGACAAAGCTTCGCGCTGACACGCCGTTGGCATTTCAAAAACGTGGTGGCACTTTGGGGTCGTTGGTTGCCCGTCATGTTCTAAGAACAATTGCCGATGGAGGCCTGGCAAAAGACATCATGCGACAATTTGAATATACCCACCCGGATAACAAAAACGCTGCCAACGCGCTTGAGAACAGTGTCGAGAGGACCGTTCAGTCAGCTGATCCCGAATGGACCGGCAAAAAACCAGCAATCGCAGAATCAATCCCGTTGATGTGGGGTTTGATTTTCGGACTGTTGATGTGGGAAACGTACCGCCCTGACGATCTGGGCTACTACATGGTTGCGTTGCCAATTGATTTTGCCTTGCTTGGGTTGTTCATCTACGCGTTGGTTTGTCTCACGAAAAGAATTATCCGCATTTACTGGTCGTTTGAACAATACTGGCAGGCTTCTTCCTTTGCCGAACTGCCTATTGCCACAAAATTGCGCCTGTCAGAAGCTGGTGAGATTCAAAGTCTCGAGTTAGGGCGATTGACCTATCTGGTCTCCTGGATGGGCGCACTAATGCCCGGCTATCTTATTGCTGGAATCAACATTGTTGGTCTTGGCGATGTTCGAATGGCAATTTGTTTCGTGCTATTAAGCGTTCTGTTTTTTGCTTTGGGCTTGTCACGCACAAAGGGTAAGTGGGCCAGCATATCGGTAATCACAATGATGTTTCGATTGGTCCTGCGGAATTGGTTTGTTCGTTTGCGATCAAGTATAAGCGGTGTGCTCAATCAACCGAAAGAAAAGAGTTAGTCAGCGTCGTAATTCAAACATTCCCGAATTCGGCGAACGTTTGTGGCCAACTGTCCGCTTTGAAAATCTTGGTTGATCAAAAACTTGATGCCGAGTTCAGAGTGGCTGTTTTCAAGCCAATTCAAACTCACACGTCCCCAATAGCCAAGTGCAATGGGTTTAGATCGAAATACGCGAAATCCAAAAACCTGTTCGGTCGCAGAATCGAATCCACATGCATAGAGTTCCTCATCGTCATGATAGAAATGTGTGTCGACCGTTCTTCGTTCACGAGAAATTTTGGAAACCTGTGCGATGCTAGGCAAGCCCCGACCAATCAGTTCCTCATAAAACGGAGTGTGTTTCATCTCCTCAAGAATGGGAAGCGATTTTTAAGTGTTCGCATGCCTGACACTACCAAAAGGAGGAATTGTCAGAGCGGGGATTATTGAAACCCTGGCTTGTAGCCGTTTCGTACACCGTCCTCAGAATGTGCTTCGCAACATCTTGGCGCAGAGTCATTTTTCCTCGCGAGCCATATAGCGTCCACAAGTCTTCAGGGTATAGCCACAAAACCGGAATTCCCATCTGCTCATAGATCTTCTTTTTCCTGGCCACTCCCTTTTCGTAGGCTTCGTCGCCGGAAATTCCAGCGTATTCAATGAAGAAACCCAGGTCACTCAAAAAGAAATCAGGGTGCCAGGTTCGATCACGGGTGCCGCCTGTATATTTTCGGGACACCGGAACTTCCGCCTCGTATACGAAGCGGAGTCCATTTTTCCTTTAAAGTACGTGCAATTACCCTTTCACTTGCTGATCGGTATTCATCCAAATTGTGTTTTCGTGGACGGCTAGGCGCATATCTGCCGTGATTACTTTTGTTGCTTACGAATCCTTCTAGACCATTGAATCTTCGTTCCACGGAGCATTAAGCCAACAGCAGTTTTTATTCGTTTGGGTTGCCTCTAGCAGGTTGCCGCCTTCGCTTTTTCTAAAAGGTGCTCGGGGCTCAAGCTTAAATGTTGATAGGTTTTAGCTAGAGTACTCGGATCTGAGTGGCCAAGCAGCAAGGCAACTGTCAGTGGATCGACGCCTCGTTTCAACGCATTTGTGCAGAATGCGTGTCGGATTGCATACAAACAATAACGAGGTGCTAACGAGCGCGCTACCTTATTTACCAGCTTTCTCTTAGCCTCTTCACGAATTTCGGCCGGACGTTTCGGCCTTGTAACCCCGCGTTCTACTTTGTTTGGCTCAAGTACGCCGATCAGTCGTTCGATTTCATGCTCGGACACCTCGATGTTCCGTCGCCGCATTTCAACTTTCCCCATGCGCAGCTGTGTAGCCGAAAACTGGCAGTTGGCTGAGGACTTGTTCCATGGCTTTCCATTGGAATTCCGAAACAGTTTGCCAGCCGCGTAACGACGGCACTGCCGTTTGGTGATTTCAAGTGCTTTGTCAGATAAATAAATTACCCTAGCAGTCCGCTTCATTTTGGACTCGGATTTGGGAAAAACCCATCGTTGATTCTTCAAGTCAACGTGTCGCGCTTCGACCCTGAGAATCTCTTGAGGACGACAGCCAGTTTCCCAGGCAACCAATACCAAATCGCAAAATGCGTCGTTTCGGACAAAGCTCAGAAAATTGTCGAATTCGGCCTGTTCAATTGTGATCTCGCGGTTTTTGCCGGAGGGTATTTCCAAGTCGGCTATCGGATTTTGCTCGAAATACCCTTGTTTTTTTGCCCAGCTAAAACATCTTTTTACAGATCGAAGATAGTTTCGACGTGTCGTGATTGAGATGTCGTGAAAGGTGGCTACCCATTGCTCAACGTGATAGGGGAGCAACTTAGTTGCACGAATTTCCGGGTAGGCATCGACGAACCGTTGAAGCCGAAAACGATACCATTCAAAGGTATCCGGCGATCGGTTGTATTTCACCCAGTCTAGAAATGAATCGACAACCGAAACAGCAAGCAGGTCTTCGTCGTTGGTGGGCTGAGCCGATCGGCTCGACATCAACTCATGGTAGCGTTCGAAAGCCGAATCTCGATCCGCCCCGAGATTGATTTGTTTGCGTTTGATTTCGACATACCAAACGCCCCTGCTTTTCTTGAAAAACGGCTTTGGAAAATGTGGCATCGCAAATACTCCAGTCAAAATACCAATAGGGGCGACTGCAATATTCGCGTTCTGACATCGCTACAAGCGTTGCCAGAATTATTTTTCGTACAACTTCTCGTACTGGCAAGGAGTAAAGCAAACAAAAAAAGCCCCAAAATGCAACGCACTTAAGGCTTTACCTCAGCACGCCCGGAAGGACTCGAACCTTCAACCCCTGGTTCCGAAGACCAGTGCTCTATCCAATTGAGCTACGGACGCGTACCGATCTGAATTTTCACGCTGTCTGAATTTCAAACAACCTGAGTATCAAACAGGAAGACTAATTCTATCGACGCGCAAGTTGAACGCAAGACGGATCTTGGTTGCCATTTTCAGGCTTTGGCGAAACTTCTTAATCGTGATCGCGAATTGGCATAAAAAAAGCCGAATCAAGGGATCCGGCTTTGGCGTGATTGGTAATCCTTATCGGCGACGTCGCCGTGCCAGGACGAGCCCGGAAACCAGCACCAGAATCATTGCAGATGAGGGCTCTGGAATCACTGCAGCGCCGTTGAAGCGGGTCATGAAGAGTTCGTAACTCCCCGTATCTCCCGCCCCAAACGCGTTGATTTGCACGAAGTACGTGTCGTCGCTTGGCAGAATCAAGTCAATGATGACCGAGTCGAGCGTTTCGATTTCGTCGTCATTGAAAGCTGCCGTGCCGTAGTAATCGACGGCCGTTCCGTTTGAATGGAAAATTGAAATCTGCGGATCAATCACATTTCCAATTCGGTGGCTCAGCGCGTTGGACATGACTTCAAAATTCATCAGGTCTCCCGCATTTCCGGAAAAGCTGTAGAAGTCGAGTTCGCCACCGGCTCCGAGAGCACCTGTGACGGCGACAGCGTCAACCGAAAAATCGCCGATCCCGGCGTTATCACCGGTCAAAATGGTGTTGAGTACCGTCATGTTATCCAAGGTGACCGCTTGTGCGGTTCCAATGGAACCATGGGCTCCGGCTTGCTCGCTGACGACCGAACCGCTCTCGTTGAATGTCAGCTTGATCGCGGATCTTTCGCTAAAAAATGCTGGTGAAGTGATCGCCGAGAGTGGCTGGCCCAGTGCCGGTGTCGCCATGACATGGTTGTCAAACTCGTCGGCCGTGGTCGGTCCCGGGTAGCTGGGTAGAAATGACCCGCTGACGCCCGAAATGACTCCGCCTCCAATTGGGCCGAATGAGTCGCGGTGACGAAGGCCTAACAGGTGTCCCAACTCGTGCGAGCCAATGAACGAGGTCGCTCGAACGATGTCTGGCGTCGAGCCGAATCCCAAGCCATCCACATTGACGACGGCGGAGTCAGCTTTATCCAGGTTGCGAAAATCGATGTGTTGAGCAACGCCGCCCGCACTTCCCGAATTGAAAGTGACAGTGGCAAACGTGCCACCAGGATTGGACTGAGTGAACGAAACGTTGAAGCCAGAATAGATTGCCTCCATCTGCGACTGCACATCATCCCGCATCGCAGTCGTGTAGTTGATGGATCCATCCGTCCCTGAATCGAAATCAAGGAAGACCGTTTGCTGAGCCGAAATTTGCGCGACCAACGCAAAGCAGCAAACCGCGACGAGAGAACTCAGTCGAAGCAATTTCATAGATAGCTCGAGGGGGCAAAACAACTTGTTGCAAAAACAATTCGCCCCCCATTCTAGTTAGTACGAAACTTCACTCAATCCAGATACGGGGATTTGGGCAAAGTTTTCCGGTGCTCTTATGAACTCGATTTCCCGCCTTGAAATTGAGGTCACAAAGTGTCGCCAAACCCGTCCCCGGAATGCGAGGTCGCAAAGGCGGCCAAAAGTCCGCCAAAAAGGCAAAAATCGGGCTTTTGCGGTCGGCAAATGCTCGTGATTTTGAGGTTTACGGAGTAGAATACCCATGACCGGATGAAGGGAACCACTCATTCATGTCCCTCGACTGTTGAAATCCTCCCGGCAACCGGGCACTTTCCTTCTCACAATTGCTTTTCATCAATCGAGAATTGGTCGCATTCCGATAAATCCCTTACGTTTTTGTTCGTCATGAACGTGCGTCAATCGATGAGGGCCCACTGGGATTCTCTTGCACGTTCGTTGATCCAGCCTGAAAACCGTCCATGACTCCCATCACACTCCGAGTCCTTGAAGGAGCCGACAAAGGCCGCGTGTTTTCCGATATCGGATTGCCGATCACGCTTGGACGAGAAGAAGGCAATTCGATTCAATTGAACGATGAACGCGTCAGTCGTTATCACGCCAAGATCCAGGAAGACCATAACGAACTCGTGCTGACGGACCTGGAAAGTACCAATGGCACCAAGGTCAACGGTGAGGACACTCAACTTCGGATTCTTCGTTTCGGTGACATGATCACCATGGGCCGTAGTACGATCCTATACGGTTCCCGTCAGCAGATTGATGACCGATGGAATAAATTCAAGTCGGAGTCGCGGGAGCATTCTGCGGAACCGGAAGCCGTCGATGACATGCTCTCGCAAAAGATGGCTGATGACAGTCACTATCAACTTTCATTGCTGGAAGAAGATCCACCTCAGCTACCGCAGCGCCTTTCGCCAGGCCAGGCTGCTCAGATGGCGGAGATGCTTGAGTACATTCATCTGCGATTGCGCAAGTTAGTCAAGCGAATCGAAGTTTCAAAAAATGGACGCGTTGTGCAGGTGAATTTCAATGAGTGGCAGCACCTGCTGGATTTGCAAGCCAGAATCTCAGAGTACCTTCGCGAAATTGGACACCCAAACGAAACTTAAGTTTGGCGTCGAATGATTGTCGACGGATCGCGAGAATTTGCCCTCCGGAAACCTCAATTTTACTGAATCACTGACGTAAATGAGGTGATTCCGTTCTGGTGCCGTGAAAAAAAGCCGAGTCGAAACTCGGCTTGGAAACTTGGATGGAAAGTCGATGATCTATCGATCGTCTTCGGAGTCGCGACGCTCGCGGGCTTTCTTGATGCGATCGCGCCAATCGACTTTTTTGTATTCGAACTTGTCGCCAAGCATTTCTTCCAGCTTGGAACGTTGATCCGATGAAAGTTCACGGAGGAGTTTTTTGCGACCCTTTTCTTTGATTTTCGCAATTTCCTCTTCCATTTCTTTTTTGATTTCTGCCGCCTTGTCTTGGATGCGTTTCTTTTGCTCGTCGTTAATGCCCAACTCCTCGGCCATGTTTTTTCCGATCAGTGCATTGGCATCGCCGCGATTTTTCATGTCCATTTGAGCCGCAATCTGTTTCAGGCGTTTTGACTGGTGCGGAAGCAGAATGGCACCCATGGCTTCTTCACGTTCTTTGTTGATTTGCTGGATGATCTTGCCAAGTTCTTTGTATTGATTCGGATCACCATTTTTGAAATTCAGTCGGTCCTGCATTCTCTTCGTGAAGTCCTTCTGGAGATCGCGAATTTGTTTCATTTGATCATCGTCGAGCTCCAAGTCTTTTCGGACTTGGGGGTTCATAATCAACTGAGATGGATCAGCTGGAAGGCCGCCCCAGGACATTGGCGAGGCCATGAAGAAATCGCCGCCGTCGGAGGAAAACGAATGGAACTGAAGGTTTCCGTTGCCGTCATCGGAGGCCTCGACGACCAACGCTCGTTGCTGGACTGCCGGGGGAGCGCCGCCTTCTTGGTCCCCTTTGTTGAGTCGCATCACGACTTGTGCCGAGCAAATGGGGGCAACAAGCAAGGAAAAGAGGCAGGCAATAATGGTGAATTTCAGTGGTTTTTGCATCGAATACACTCCAAACCGGGGGAACGGTCTTTTGAAACTTGGATTAAGGGATTTTATTTCAAACTTGAATACTGACATAGACGAAGGTTTCCCTACTCGATTTTTTCTTTCAATATTTCGCGGCGTTGGGCGTGGTTTTCTGGCGTTCCCAAAAGATTGGTCGCCCAAACCGAGTGAATTTGACAATTCGGGTTTCCCAGCCGGAACTGCTTGCTGACAAGCTACGTCGGAATAGGGATACTGACCGCATCGAACGCACATAGTGATATACAGGATTTGGGCGATGAACCAGAGAACAAACTCCCCCACAACACCGGCTTCAAAATTGAACTCGGCAAACGACGATTTCAATCGACTGGAATCTGGCTTCGCCTGTTTCCCGGGAATCCCCGGCAAGCGTGCTTTTTCAGCGTTGGCGTTGTTGGCGGCGTTGCTTCTGGTCGCAAATTCCGCGTCGGCACAGACGATTCATTCCGCGGCGCAGCAGGGCAATTTGGATGCCGTCAAAAAGATTCTCGAGAAAGACGCTTCGAAACTGAATTCGACAGCTTCCAACAAGCAGACAGCGCTTCATTACGCCTGCAATAGCAATCGCGACAAAGTCGTGACCTACCTGTTGGAAAAGAAGGCGGAGGTTGATGCGCCTGACAATTACAAACGCACGCCTCTGCACTACGCAGCAATGCGAGGAAACCAGAAAGTAATTGACGCGCTGTTGAAAGCGGGCGCCAACCCTGACGCAAAAGACAACAGTCAGTACACACCGATTCTGTACTCCATAACCTATCAGAACCGGTCTGGCCCCATGAAGTCGATGTTGGCCAAGTCCAAAGACCTGAACGCAAAAATTCGAAACTACAACGGTCAATCGTATATCCATATCGCTGCTCAATACGGCCGAGACTGGGCCGTCAAAGCACTGATTGATGTCGAAGCCGATGTCAACTCAACGGACAAACAAGGTGTGACGCCTTTGATGTATGCCTTGCAAACTCAGAACAAAAAGTCGATTGACTACCTGGTCAAGGCAGGTGCAAAACTTGACGTTGTCGACAAGTACAAACGGACCATGATTCATTGGGCGGCGATGTCGAACTCCGTTGACATCGTCAAGAAAATTGACGTCAACATGGAAAACGTTAACCAGTTGGATAACAACGGATGGACGCCGCTTTATCATGCTGTTTCTCGAAACTCACTTCCGGTCGCCAAGTATTTGCTGGACAAAGGGGCGGATCCGGCGATTCAACCCAAGAACTACAATTCGATGCTCCAATACTCGATCGGCAATCAGAATATGGAACTTGTAAAACTGCTCTGCGAAAACGGCGCAAAACCGAACGCCAAGGACAACCAGGGCGAGACGGCTTTGCATTTTGCGGCACGTGGGGGCTACCCAAGTTGGCAACCGCAACTGAACGATCAAGTTCGCAAACGATACGCGGAAATGGCCAAGTGTCTGCTCAAGGCGGGAGCTGATCCCTCCATTCAAAACAAGCAGAAAAAGACGGCTCTCGAAATGGCGATTGATCGCGACAATTATCTTGTTGTTGATGTCCTGATTGAGAAACTTGACAAGATTCCAGATTCGTTCGGAACCGGTCGCAGTATCCTGCAATGGGCTTCGGAAAAAGGCCTGATCAATACGGTCAAAAAAGTGGTCGGAAGTTCAACCAGCGCGCTGAACAAGAAGGACGCCAATGGTCGAACCCCGCTTTTCCTAGCGGCCATGAATGGACATGACGCGGTCGTTCAAGAATTGCTCAATTACAAGACGAACATCAATACGAAGGACGTGAACGGCGAGACACCTTTGCTGGTCGCTTGTTGGAACGGCAATGAGAAGGTCGTCAAAATCCTTTTGGAAAACGGAGCGGATCTCAAGCAAGTTGATGACAGCGGGCATTTTGCCTTGCACCTTGCTGCCTGGCAGGGGCACCTCGGCGTCGTGAAGCTGCTGCTGGAAAAGAAAGTTAGTCCGAATTTGAAGACGGAAAGTGGCTACACGCCACTTCATGCTGCCAGTTGGCGCGGACACGATTCCATCGTTGAACTTCTTCTTGAGAATGAGGCGAGTGTGGATCCTCGCGATTCCGACGGAGTGACGCCCCTGCACAAAGCGTCCTTCAAAGGGCACGCCAAAGTGGTTCGCGTCCTGCTGAAAAATGGTGCGGACAAATCGGCGAAAGATGGCATCGGTTTTACCGCACTGCAGAAAGCGGAGGGGCAGAAAAAGACCGAAGTCGTCAAGATCCTCAAAGGCGACAACTGATGGTTAGATATAGCAGTCTTCCAGGCTGAAGGAATGAACACCTGCCGGCGCGGTTTCCCAATCGCGAGGCAGGATTGCCATTTTGAATCGGCGATCGCTTCAGCGAGTTTGACGATTTGGCGAGTCGGACGACGGAATTCACGGGCTTTTCTGATTATTTGCCGGCCCGTGCTTTGTTCCTTGCCCAAGTCCCGATCGATTTGCTACACTGTTACGTTTTCCCATCCGCTATCATTTTCATTTCGGGAGAACCATTTAGTGGGAACGAAGAAAACAGGAAAAGGCCGTCGAAAAATCGGGCGTAAGAAACGCCGAATGCGTGCAAAAATACGCCATCGCAAGAAATAGAATCGGCGGACGGGCTCCGCTTTTTCTAGTCAGCGGAGCGTAGCAAATTCGCTTTTGCTTTCTGCGAATTTGCTTGTGCGAACTCTTGAGTGTTATTTGGATGTTCGCTGCTGCGCGAGCAGCAAACTTTCCAGCGCAAGTACCAATCCAGCGCAATACCAAATTTTGGTTTGGCAAGTGTGAATCGTCCGCAACTGTCTTGGGTTGCACCGTCATGGGGCGCACCATCTTTCTTCGGCGACATCAGCGAGGGCCGTTCAGAGCGCGGCCGAATTGCGTTCAAGCAATTCGTCATAACTTGCAAGGACCTCTTCAACGAAATGCTCGATCGGAGATTCTTCTGCGGTGTTAGCAGCCTCCGCCTTCATGGCTTTCAGTTTTTCCGGGGAAGAAAAAAGCGCGTGCGTTTTCCTTGCAATTTGATCTCGCTGCCCCTCGTCAAAAAGGCATCCATTGAGATCGTCTCGAACTAGATCAGAAATTCCGGGAGACCGGGGCGCCATCACCGGGATTCCGGCCCGCAATGCAGCAAGCAGGGCAAATGGGTTGGGGTCGTGCGAGTAGGCGTGCCAATATAAGTCCAGCTCTGGCAGCCATTTAAAGAAGTCGGTATTTCGATCAACAAAGATAACTTTTCGGATCGCATCGCATTGCCTCGCGTATCGCTGAAGCCGCCATCTTTGTGGGCCGTCACCGAAAATCAAAACGCGAAAGTCACTGCGAATGGTTTGCACCAGATCGGTGGCCCAAAGCAAGTCTTTCATACGGGTATCGGGCGTCATGTCGGCATTGATCCCAATCAAAAAATAGTCCTGTGGGATCCGCAAGGATTCCCGGATTTCATTTTCGATCCCGTTTCGAATCCTTCCGCACGAAGCGACGTTTTCAAATCGAGGCAAAGGTGCGCCGAGTTTGACTTGTTGAATTTGCCTTTCGTTATGTTGATAGGGTTTCAGGCGCCGGGCGATTTCCGAATGCGTTACCAGGATACGATCAAAAACACCAAGTGCTTTTGTGTAATCCAAAACGTGAAGCCAAGGTTCAAGTCGCAAATCGGTTTTAAGTGCGACCTTAATCATCGATGATCCAATCGTCGCGAGTCGGGCCGCCAAATTCGCTTTACCCGTCCAGCCTTGAATGAGCTGGACTCGGTGCTTGCGACCGAGTTGTCGAATTTGAAATGCGTTACCAAAATCCAGGTGAAATCGCCTACCCAGAAAATTGCAGGGTGCGGCTGGCAATTGTTTTTTTTGTAGACGTGAGCCCGGCGGTGACTCCAGAATGGCAAGGACGGGATCCAGGCCCCGACGAATTGCCGGATCCAGAAACTCTCGAAAGAGACTGCCCGGCAATAAATCGCGCACCGAGTTGACGACAAACAAAACACGCGGCTTGGTTCTCATCGACTAAATTTCCTCGGCTCGCTCGGCTACCTGCAATTCGGGAACCTACCCGCGGTTTGTTCCTACCAGTCTCGACATCAAGTCTTCGTAGGCACGAACAGTTTGCCGAAAATCGATCACACTTTCAACCTGCTCAGACGAGTCTCGGCCACCGGAAATAAGGTCCGATAGCCCGTTACGAATCAAAGTCACCAGAGATTCTGATTCGGATTCACTGCCCGGAGAGACCGGTTCCGAAGGCCCGAATTGTTTTCTTAAATGCGGGTCGAGGCAAAGGACCCGAATTCCACGTGAAATGGCAAATGAGACATAGCGGCGGGCTAGAGCTTGTTGGCCGATACTCACTTCCGGAATGACAAACAGATCCGCGATCTGTATCAAATCGTCGAGGCACTCAAACTGGCCGATCATCAGGACCTCGTTGTTGAGTTCGCGCTGCACAATCTCCTGCCAAACTTCGGCCTCACCTCGCCCATTCCCGCTGATCCAAAAACGCGAATCAGGCAAGTCGCGACGAATCTGGCTCCAGGCTTGGACCAGGCGAACCAACTGAGTTCCCTCGGGAATCGGTCCAACGAACAAGGCCAAACGCGAATTGGGTTGGAGTTCCAGGATTGGATGCGTCTCACGAAAAATTGCTCGCCTTTCGAGCCGATCGCGCGATAAGTCAAACGCAGGCGGGTCCAGGCTGATTCCATCTTCGATGAGCTCGACATCCTGAAATTCACTCAATTGGCTTTTTGTTGCCGGGTCGTTTGCGGCAAATACAATGGGCACGTTTTGTCGCCGAAGTAACTTTTTCAATTGGCGAGCTGCCTTGCCCCAGCCGGGCGCGGTCGTCCAATCATGATCGATCCGAACGACCGCGGGGATTCGATGGCGAAGGGCAAACTGAATGGCAACCATTGACTCGCGAACGGTGTCATTGATAAGTAAACAATCGGGCCATGCCGCGCAGCGTGCCAAGGCTTGCCCGAGGTGCCGCGAAGAACTCAAGAAGCTTTGGCCGATGGCAAATGGATTCCAGGGTTTCACAAAGGTGCGTATGACTTGAGCCCCGTTCCAATTAAAACAGGCCGGGTTTTGATCATTTGCCCTTTGGGTAAATACCATCGCGCGATGGCCTTGCCGCATCAGGTTGCGGCAAAAGTCCATATTCCACCAACACTTTGGCCCCACATGCGGCCAGAAATGACGGGAACATAAAGCGATGGAATACTGGGTCATGGATGCGACGAATGCTCAATATCGTCCGGTTCCAACGCCGCGACAAATGGGAGATTCCGATACTCGTCGTTGTAGTCCAGTCCATAACCAACGACAAATTCATCGGGGATGTCGAACACCGAAAAGTCTGGCTTCAATTCAACTTCGCAGCGACCGGTCTTGCTCAGAAGGACCGCTGATCTCAACGTGGCAGGTCGAAGTTCGCCCATCAGCGAAATGACCTCGGTCAGTGTGTGACCGGTATCAAAGATGTCGTCAATCAACAAGACTTCGCGACCCGTGATGTCAGGCATCAAGTCAATGTTGATCCGGATCTGCTGGCGCTGAGTACCCTGGTAGCTACTGGTTTGGACAACACCGACACGCAAAGGCATTCTCAGTAAACGGACGACATCGGCCATCAGGATAATGCTGCCGGTCATGATACCGATAATGGTCAACGGTTTTTCACCGTACAACTCATTGATTTGATTGGCCAATCCCTGAACTCCCTCATGGAGTTGCTTCTCATCCAAAAGTGTCTTCATCTCGCCTCTGGTCTATGTCGGTGCTTCGCGATTCTTCCAAGTTGGGACTGCTTCAGCAGGAAGAAGAATGCTATCAGATTTTTGATAGCAACTCCCCTCATTGTCGTCGGAAAATCTTCGTTAATCCGAAAAGTTTACCAAATCCGAATCGTCGATCGTGCCGATCAGATTTTCAGGCGGTCTCATTGCGCCATCAAAGTAATTACACGAGGAAAAGATGATTCAAATTTGGTCTGAAGCACAAACAACAAGTTCATTCGAAACGCCCAATATAGGTGATCAAGCTCATTCAGCACAGGTTTGCGTCAGCGTCGGCGAGATACTTCCGACGTTGGCCAACGCGTTTCAAAACGGATTTCAGTGGGTCCATGACTTTGCTGACGATCAAGTGACCATCCCTTCCGACCTCATGGAATTGATTCAGCTTGCAAAACAAGCGGAAGCCGGAGGGCGAGCGTAAGCCGCCGAATCGAAAAACGATCCTCCCAAAATCATTTTCGAGTAATCTCATGATTCGTAACGTTTCCAGTTATCTACTGATTTCCTTTATAAGTTGTGTTGCGTTCGCGCAACCTGGTTTCGCCCAAACAGCCAACTGGATTTGGCACCCGGGCCAGCCGCAAGGACAAGTTCCTGTCGGCGATTGCTATTTCAGGAAGTCAGTCGAGTTCAAGGGCAAACGGAGCGTTTTGCTCAAAGTCGCCGCCAATGACAAGTATGAAGTTTTCCTGAATGGACAGCTGGCGGCGGTTGGGGAGTCCACTCAAATTCGCACGTTTGATGTCAGTAGTGCCGCCAAGGAAGGCAAGAACATCCTGGCCGTGAAGGTGTCCAACACCAGTGGAACCACTGCCGGCTTCGCGGCGGCGCTGATGGTCAAGCAGCATGGATCGGATCAATGGAAAATTTTTGCAACCGATAGTACCTGGCGTACGCAAACCAAAGTGAATTCGCTATGGAAAAAGAGCGTCTACAACGACAGTTCCTGGAAGCTGGCAAAAATACTGACGCCAGGCAAAAGCCGGCCGGCCCAATCGGGTGAAACGACGAAGATGAATTCTGCCAAACAAGAAGCGGCACCGC
>CAYSXI010000116.1:0-16692 GCA_964434955.1 uncultured Pirellulaceae bacterium | reverse complement strand
CTCGCCGGCGCCCTCACAATCGCTCGCCGTAATGATTGGCGTGTGAACGTAAAGGAACCCCTGTTCCTGGTAAAACTGGTGGATCGAATTGCAGATGCAGTTTCGAATTCGGGCAACGGCACCAAACGAATTGGTTCGCGGGCGAAGATGAGCCACTTTGCGGAGTTGCTCAAACGAGTGCTTCTTGGGAGCAATTGGATAGGTCTTCGGATCTTCGACCCAGCCGTAAACTTTGAGGGCTCTTGCCTCCACTTCCGTCGCCTGACCACGACCGCCCGACTCCTTGATCCTGCCTTCGATTCGAACGCTGCAGCCTGCGGTCAAAGCCTTGATTTCGTTTTCGTAGTTTTCCAGTTCCGCAGGCGTAATAACCTGGATGTTGCCCTGGCTACTTCCGTCGTTCAATTCAACGAAACTGAATCCGGCTTTCGAATCCCGCTTTGATTTGACCCAACCTTCAAGGATGACTTCCTGTCCGATCGATGACTCTTGCCGTGCTTCGTGTACGGTGATTTTTTTCATGAGGTTTCGTTCTACTGTGTCGAGTTGGTTTGCGTTTCCCCGCCTGGTTTTTTCAGTCGCGCTGAAAATCCGACCAAGGCCATGGTCAGGAACGTGCCCAGGATGGCGATGATGTAAGGTCGCAGCTGTTCATTTTGCATTTTTAGTGAGATTGCGGCAAATGCGTTGATCGTCGCCACGGCCACGGCAACGATCATCAGGATATTGCCGATCAACCAGCGAATGCCCGTCGGTTTATCGACACCCAATAGCCGCTTATTGTTCATCAAAGCAAAGAAAGAAAAATAAGCGATCGGCAAAAGCATCGCCCCGAACACTGACGCCGCCAGCACGAGCCAGGTATTGGATTGCGAGTTGGTCCAAATTACCCACCAGAAAACACCCACCAAACCGGCGGCGAGGGCTCCCAGGGCTCGAATCGGCAGGTTATGAAATCGGCCTGCAATCTCGGCAAAGGCGTAGCTGTTGATGATCATGAGGATAATGATCGTTGAAAAACCCATCGCGAACGCACCGAGTCCAAATACAAGATTCGCGTTTTTCTCGCCCAGTGCCGGCTCCAGTGACTTTGCCAACATCTTGACGTTGGGTTTGACGATTGACGCTGCGAGCTTCTTTTCGTTTTTGCTTAAGCCCGCAACCATCGCCGTCAGCTTTTGGTCCTGTTCTTCTTCCGAAAGCTTTTCAAATGCCTCGATTGCCCGACCGCGTACCAATTCATGGTAGGCTTCACGAATCTCTTCAGGGGAATCCAATGACAAGTCCTTGGCTGATTCGCCCAACTCATAGGCATAGAACTGGGCCTCGACCAACTTTTCTTTGTCATTAAGCTTTTCATATTTCTTTCGTGCCGCAATTTCGTCAGCCAAACCGAAGCGTTCGACCAGCGCTCCTCGCGACTTTTTCATGAGCGAGCCAAAAATCGGACTCTTGGCGACGACTTCGACGTCATCATCGAGCAGTTCCGCATCGGCCTTTGCATGAAACGCATGAGAGGACGCGATCACAATACAACTGGTCACCAAAAAGAAGGGGATTGCCAGTCCCATAATCAAATCGAAACGAGCGAGTCCCCGGAAGGGTCTGTCCCAGCCACGTGCAATCATCGAATAGGGTAACAGAAAGGTCATGTTGATACCGACCACGGTCGCCAATGCGGCAACCATGCTGTTTTGTTTGTTGGCGACAATTTTTGATTCCCAAAATTGATTCACACCGGGAGATAGCTCGGCACCGACTTCCTTGAGAGCTCCGGAATTCGAAGTCCAGTGTTCAATATTCGGAATCATCCCACTGCCAATGGCCTGCCAGTCGATCTCGCCTTTGCTGGCCAGCACCACAACGGCCGCCACGAAACAGATCACGACAAAGCCGACCAGGATCCGCAGCACCCAGTCAAAAATTTTGGATGGCCAACCCGGTTTAAGTCCGAGCAGAACAATAATGAACGCAGCCACGCCGATCACGACGGATATTGTGACCTTGGTCTTGAAAACAGCTGACTCTTCCAACTCGGCCAGGTTCGCGAAGCTTCCCAGTTGAGTGGTCGCAAGCGAGTCCCAGCACAATCCAAATTGTGGAAGAATCCAAATCATGTTCGCCAGGATGACGGCAACAACCCAACCGACCCCCAATACCGGATTCACGTATTCATTGATGGCCTCGTAAGGCCGACGACCTGTTGAGAGGGTGACGTAAGCAATGGCGGAGAGCATCACGACGCCGACAATGACCCCCAGCAATTGAACCCAGAGGACATCCGTTCCACCCAGCATGCCGAGGTATAGAGCCGAACCAAGCGAACCGCCGCCCAACGTAATGGCGCTTTGAAGCCATCCAGGCCCCGAAAGCTTGAAATAGGCGAGAAAGGTCGCGACCGCTCCCTGGGATTGAGCTGTTGTCAACGTATCGCGATTTCGCTGCAAGTTCGAATCAGACATCGTGTGCCTTTTTGATCTTTTGACTATAGATGGAGTCGTCTCAGGGCGGCTATTCTCTTTTGCCCGGCAATACTTTCAGCCCGGCCATACTTTCAGCCCAGCCATTTTCATTTGCCCGGCTTTTACTCTTTCGGCCCGGCTATTCTTTTTCAGCCAAGTAGCGCTCCGCATCCAACGCCGCCATGCAGCCGGTGCCGGCTGACGTGATGGCTTGCCGATAATAGTCGTCGGCAACATCGCCCGCGGCAAAGACACCGGGGACGCTTGTGTTCGTACGAAAAGCCTTAGTCCATTTAATATAGCCTTTGTCATTCATATCAAGCTTATTTTGTAAAAAGGCCGTATTTGGCGTGTGTCCGATGGCGACAAACATTCCGCCGACTTCCAAATCGCGCGTCGAATCGTCAACCGTACTTTTCAATTTAAGCCCGGTGACCATTTCGCCATTGCCAACGACTTCGTCGACCACGCTGTTCCAGACCATCTCGATATTTGGATGATTCAATGCGCGATCCTGCATGATCTTGGACGCCCGAAGCTCATCGCGACGGTGAATCAGGTAAATCGTTGCCGCGTCTTTCAGATTCGCAAGATAGCTGGCTTCCTCGACCGCCGAGTCACCTCCGCCGATCACCGCAAGCGGCTTGCGTCGAAAAATGGGAAGGGCTCCATCGCAAACCGCACAGGCACTCACCCCTTTATTCTTGTACTCTTCCTCGGACTCCAGTCCAAGGTAGTTTGCCCGGGCGCCGGTAGCCACGATCACCGTTTGGGCTTCGACCGGCTCGCCGTTGGCCGGAATCACACGATGGACCTCTTCGCCAAACTCCACATCAACAACATCATCCCCGATGACGCGAGTATCGAAGTTGAGGGCTTGCTGTTTCATTAACTCCATTAGTTCCACGCCTTGGACGGCATAGTGGTATTCGCCATCGCGTTTGTGGTCTGGAGCCGGGGGCAGATTCCAGTGTCGGCTGTTGTCGACCGCACTTTCGACAAAGGCGCGAACATTTCCGAAAGGAAACCCCGGATAGTTTTCAACTTCCGTCGTAAACGCCAGTTGCCCCAGCGGGATCATCTCCGGCTTGACCGTCCCTTCAAATACCAAGGGGTTAAGATTTGCCCGGGCTGCGTAAATTGCCGATGACCAACCTGCCGGTCCACTCCCGATGATGACGACTTTTTCTGCCACTTGGATCTCCGATTTCTTGAAATAGCAAAGTGCAAATTATATCCGCTTCGACTTGGGACGGCAGTGGAGACAAAGTCTTACAGCTTGAACCCACTTTTGGACACTTTGAGAACGGCCTCGGAACTTCAACTGGAGAGAAAATGAAGCGAGACAACAACAATCGATTTGCCGGTCAGCGATGCACTCCTTTGGCGGATATCGATATAATGGCTTGCGAATTTTGCTGTTTTGAGAGTCGTCAATGAGTACTCTGTTAGTCGCTATCCTGGCATTTGCCGGTTTCATCGTTGCCTACAACACCTATGGACGCTGGTTGTCCCGAAAGATTTTTCGATTGGATGCAGACGCCCAAGTGCCCAGCAAGGAGCTTCAGGACGACGTCGACTATTGCCCGAGTCGGAAATCGCTGGTGTTCGGCCACCATTTCACCAGCATTGCCGGAACCGGACCGATTGTCGGTCCGGCGATCGCCGTTTTCTGGGGTTGGCTACCGGCGCTGCTATGGGTCGTGTTTGGAAGTATTTTCATCGGAGCCGTCCATGATTTTGGTGCACTCGTGGTGTCGCTTCGCAATCGTGGTCAGACCGTCGGTGAGATTGCTGGGCGAATGATCGCTCCGCGAGCCAAACTTCTATTTCTGTTCGTCCTTTTTTTCGCGTTGACGATCGTGTTGGCCATTTTCGGCCTGGTCATCGCCGCGATCTTCAGCATTTACCCGGAAAGTGTTTTACCTGTTTGGGTTTCTCTGCCGCTGGCAATCATTGTGGGACTCTTGGTACGCAAAAATCCCGCGCTGTTGTTGCCGACTTCGCTGGTTGCCCTGGGCATCGTCTACGTTTGCGTCTATCTGGGTGCTTACCATTTTCCGATCAAGTTGAACGTCGAAAACCCGGTGATTGTCTGGACGCTGATTCTCCTTGTGTACTGCGGAGTCGCATCGGTATTACCAGTTTGGTTGTTACTCCAGCCACGAGATTATATTAACAGCCAACAGTTGATTGTTGCGTTGATCCTGTTGGTAGCGGGGCTGCTTGCGGCTTCCGTTTTGCTTGGCAACCGGGCCGACCTGGTTTCGACGGCCCCGGCAATTCAAACGACGGTCCCAACGGATGCGCCTCCGATATTTCCATTCCTGTTTATCACGATTGCCTGCGGTGCGATTTCCGGTTTTCACTGCCTGGTGAGTAGCGGAACGAGCAGCAAACAAATTTCGAACGAAAAGGACGCCAAGAGCATTGGCTACGGAGCGATGCTGCTGGAAGGCGCGTTGGCGGTGATTGTGATTCTTGCCTGTTGCGCTGGAACCGGGATGGGCAAGTTCACTCGACAAGCAGCTACCGACGGATCTGCGGCCGCGGTGTACACGCCGATTACCGATTCATTGACAAAGGAACCCATTTCGGGCAGCCGGGCTTGGAAAGCACATTACAATCCGTATCAATCATGGGCCCAATTCAGCTTGGGCAAGAAAGTCGGCGCATTCGTCGAAGGCGGCGCCAATTTCTTGACCGCCTTGGGGATTCCGCTCGCATTGGCGATTGGTGTGATTGCGGTGTTGGTGGCCTGTTTCGCGGCAACCACATTGGACACGGCAACCCGACTTCAGAGGTACGTGATTCAGGAGATTGGAAATACGCTCAACTTGAAGCCCCTATCCAACATGTACATTGCAACTTTAGTGGCCGTCGTCTTGGGCGGGGCCATTGCGATGCTCCCGGGTCCCGGTGAAGGTGCAAAAATGGGAAGCGGCGGATTGCACCTGTGGCCGCTTTTCGGCGCCACCAACCAACTGCTGGCCGGATTGGCTTTGATGGTCACGACGTTTTATCTTTGGCGAAGAAAGAAGCCCATCTGGTTCGTCGCGATACCCATGGTCGCCATGGTGTGCCTTCCGTTTTTTGCTTTGGGGTGGCAATTATTCAATGCCGATACCGGCTGGTTCACGGGACAGAAAAAAAACCCGCTGCTGGGAATCGTCGCTGCCGTCACTTTGGGTCTACAAATCTGGATGATTGTCGAAGCCCTCATGGTTTGGACTTCCGCTCGAGGAAAATTGGAGGACCCATTGCCACCGCTGGCGAAAAACAAATCGATCGCGGACGGACGGTCTTGCTAAAAAGTGAATTCACCGTTCGAATCAGGGTGATCCTTCAAATAGAATTCTCATGATGCGACACGCCATTTGTACGACTTTGCTATTGCTTCTCGGCCTTTCAGCTAGTTGCGGCAAAGATACTTCGTCTCGATTTGCCCCGGTCAGCGGCAAGATCACGCTTGATGGCGAACCACTTGTCGGTGTCAAAGTCGTATTCGTTCCCAAGAACTATCGTGGCGGCGCCAACGAAGTGGTCCCCTACTCCTACGCAACAACTGACGAGGATGGGAACTACAAGCTGCGGGCCGACGGAGGGAAAGGTGGTGCCGTCGTCGGTGAGCATTTCGTCTTTATCTCCAGTGCCGAATATGAATTTGTCGACCTTGAGAAACTGAAACGCGAAGCCGAAAAAGCAAAGAAGGGTCTCGGGAAGAAAAAAAACGAAGGCCAGAAGGGGACTACCTCAAAAGCCGAGGAACGCAACAAGTCTCCTAAAAAGTCGGACCAACCCGTTGCCCCATCGGCGCAACCGGCGGACAGCAATCAGGATCCAGCAAAGCAGAAATCGAAAACAGAATCCAAGGAATCGGAACGGCCCTTGTTGCTTGACCGCGTGCCCTTTTTGGGTCCCGTTCCCCCGCGTCCCAAAAATCGCAGAATCGTCAAAAAGGAAGAGGCGATTCTGTCGCAATACAATTCCAAGACCAAACTGGAATTCACGGTCAAACAGGGAACAGGCAACCAGGCAAATTTCGATTTGAGCCGATACCCGGACTAAGCGAACACGGCCCCAGCTTACGCGGATACTTGTCGCTCAGTCCGCCTCGAAAACCTGGCCAATCCTTTACCAACAAAGTTGGCCAGTTCGTATTTTTCTTCGGCGCTGAAAATCCATTCGGTACGCCAGATGATGATCAAAAGCAAAATCATCGCGTAGCCGCTTGACCAGCCGGGAAGCAAAAGCACCAAAGGCATCAAGATGGTTAACCAGGTTCCGAGATCCATTCGAAATCCCTGGGACTGATTGAAGCGAAAAAGCGCAACGAGACAAACCAGGTTGGAGATGGCCGTTGCTGTCACGGCACCGTAGAGTCCGTAAAACGGAATCAGGACAAAGTTGAATGCGATATTCACCACCAGCCCAAACGCAACCGCAAGAACGGCCAGTTTTCCTTTCTCCGCACACCAAAGATAATCCTGGCCGACCGTGACCAGGCTGTACCAAATGCAGTAGACAAGCGTTAGCGGCAATACCGCCAAACCGTCTTGGTATCTGCCCTGCAACACGACGTCAAAAAGAAATGGCGAGGCCAGGAGCATCATCAATCCAATCCCGGTGAAACCGACGCCAACGGCCTTGATGGTCCAACGCAATTGCTGCCTTGCCTTTTCAAATTGCTGCTTCTCCCAGAATGCGGTCATGTAGGGCATCAGGAATCCGTACAACACAACGGCCACGCCGACCAACATCAGGGGCAAAACGCGACCACTATGGTATTGGCCAACGAAAGACTGAACCTCTTGATCGGTTCCGCGCGAAAGATGCAATAGCATGCTCCGATCCGCGACTTCATAAACATTGGAAACAAGATTGATGATCCACATCCAGCTTGCGAAAGGAATGATTTTTTTCCAGATCGGCGATAGAGGTTTCGCCGTTGCGTCGTTGGAAGCTCGAAAGCTGGAGCGATATTTGATCAGGTAAACAATGCCCGGCAACGTACCAGCGCCGCAGCCCAACGCGAAGCCCAGGATCACTCCTTCGACCTGGTTATGCCAAACGACGGCCAGCGACAATCCGAATATGGCGAAACCGATTCCGGAAATAAACCGCATCAGGCTTACCAACCGCACCTGGCAAAGCGCTTCAAGGAGCGACGTAACGTAATTGAAGATCGCAACCGAAAGCATCGCCGATGCCATCATGTAAATCGTCGAACTGGCGTGGGTTTCTCGAAAGATCAACCAGGAGAAAAACTCTGGGAACAGGGCCATGAGTACTGAAACGGAAACGGCGGTCGCGATGCAAATCCGGGTGATCTTGGCGAGAAAATATCCGAGTGCGCCTTGCTGTCGATAGTGCTCGACATAGCGTCCAAAGGTCCCGGGAAGCCCCAGGACGGCAAGCGGCGCGAGCAACATCAGGAAGCTGTATATCATGGACCATTGGCCCAACTGGTCGTCCGGCATCATTCGACAAAACATGATCCCTCGCCCGAAGCCAACGAGCCTTTGGACGACGGTCATCAGAAGCGCAAAAACGATCCCGATTGCGATGGAATCGCCGACAATCCGATCAGGAGCCGAAGCATTCCCTGTTGGTTCGATCGGTTGGTCTTGCTTGTCTGAATTCATGGGTTTGCTTCGAACCGCTTTCGAATGAACGGCAATTTCAAAATGGCAAAGGAAGGCGAGTGAACCCTTGGCAATGAGCGGGGTCCTTCTCGTGTGGAACTTCCGTGAAATTGTTGGTTACTGGATGGCTGAATCAAATCGGAATCGAGGATGTCGATTGCATTCAAAAACTCTGCGGATTCGCGCCCCGCTTGTAACGGTTACGCCGACTGAGAGGAGCCTCAATTGGTTGACAATTTTGGTGGTAATTCCTAGATTCGTCGGTTAGAAATCGGTGTCATCGAGATGGGTCGGTCACCAGAATGGAATTTGGCTGATCCAGGAACAGGCTGAGGGCGGAAAACGAGGATCCGAGTGATCCCGGTTGGCAAGTCGTTAAACAATCTTTCCAACGAGCCTTCCGACAAACCTTTTGGCCTACCAACCATAACTTTGGTATCATCATTTCTAACGACACCGTATTGGCGCGGCCAATCTCACATGTAATCTTCGCAGTCCTTGCAGCCTACCCGGCACCCCCATCAACGTGGATCAAACTCAACAATCTGTCCTCGCGGAAATCGCGAAGGACCTTCAGCTACCTGTCGAAAGTATTTCCGTTGCCGTTCAATTGTTGGATGAAGGAAATACGATTCCCTTTATTACTCGTTTTCGAAAAGACAAAACGGGGAACCTGGACGGACGCCAATTGCGCGACATTCGTCACTGCTTGAATCAAAAGCGGGGACTGGCTGAGCGAAAGAACTATATCGTCAAGTCCATCGAGTCACAGGGCAAACTGGACGACGAATTCAAACAAAAGATTGAGTCAGCTAATACTCCGAAAGATCTTGAAGACCTGTTCTTGCCCTTCAAGCCCAAAAAACAATCGCTGGCGACGACCGCGAAACAGAAGGGACTGGAACCTCTGGCCCGGGATATTCTCGAAGGGGTCTCACCTGAAATTGACTTGGCAACTCGATCCACCGATTTTGTTCGCGTCGATAAAGGCTTGACGTCGATCGACGAAGTCATTGAAGGCGTGTCGCATATCATCGCCGAGCGATTTTCGGAAAGCATTGAACTTCGTTCCAAACTTCGCTCCATTCTCTGGGAATCCGGAAAGCTTGTGACGTCGAAAGTCGAAAACGAGCAAGCCAATGATGCTTCAAATACCTCGGCAAACTTGAGTCAGCAGGAATCGGAAAGCGACTCGGAATCCGCAAAAGAGCCAACAGGTTCGGCGGAACCGGTCGAATCGCAACCAACCGAAACAAATCAAACGGAGTCGGACGAGAAGCAGGAGCCCGCTGGCGAAAATACGAATGCCTCCGATGCAGCGGCTCAAGAGGTGAATGAACCAGCCAACTCGGAAGCGTCTGCCCCGGAAACCGGTGAGTCGGAATCCCAAGTCGAAGTTCCCGTGTCGAGCGCGGCTGCGACCGATTCGCCCGAAGCCGAGACTTCGGAAAGCAACGAACCGGTGAGTTTGCCGGCGGCGGAGGGTTCGAACGACTCGGAATCGGAAACCGTCGCCGAGGAACAAACCGTCCAAGAGTCGTCAGCTGGACCGAAATCGGAACCGGCCAAAGAAGAGACGGCTACGACTGCGGAAAAGCCCGCGAAAAAACCCAAGAAGAAGAAGAAGAAGAAGAAGAAAACCAAAGAAGACACGCAGTTCCAGGACTATTTTTCCTTCTCAGAAAACCTCAAGAAGATTCCACCCCATCGAGTACTGGCGATCAATCGAGGTGAGCGGGCGAAAAAGATTCGCGTTCGCATCGAACGTGATTCGGAAAAGACCAAGCAAACCGTCAACGAATTGCTCGTTCCTGCGGACCATCCCTTTCAAACTTTCTTGGAGAAATGTGCAACGGATTCGCTCAATCGCTTGATCATTCCGGCAATTGAGCGGGAAATTCGACGCGAGTTAACGGAAAATGCCGAACAACATGCGTTGCAAGTCTTTGAGCGAAATTTGCGGATGCTTTTGCTCCAGCCGCCGGTTCGAGCCAATAAATTGATGGCGATTGATCCCGGTTTTCGTAGTGGATGTCATGTTGCGATCCTGGATCAGTTCGGGCAATTGATTGCGAATGATCGCTTTCACATTGTGGGCAATCAACAAAAACTGGCAGCCGGCAAGGAGCTGCTTGTGAAGTTGATCAACGACCATGGCGTCGATTTGATTGCGATCGGGAACGGCACGGGCTGCCGCGCGACCGAGCAACTGATTTCGGACATCATCCAGGAGCATTTCTCGAGTGGTAACCTTCGTTTCGTCATCGTGAATGAAGCAGGAACAAGTGTCTACTCAACAAGCGACACGGGACGAGAAGAATTGGCGAACAGTGAACCGGTCGTTCGCAGTGCCATATCCATTGGACGTCGATTGCTTGATCCGCTTTCCGAGTTGGTCAAAGTCAATCCCGCGAACCTGGGTGTGGGGCTTTACCAGCACGACGTAAAAGCGAAACATTTATCGCAAGCCCTCGACGAGTCGGTCGAAGGCTGCGTTAACTTTGTGGGTGTCGACGTCAACACGGCAAGTCCCTCGCTTTTGCGTTACATCTCGGGTCTTGGCCAACTGACTGCAAGACGCCTGGTAGAGTATCGACAGGAAAACGGCCCCTTCAAAAACCGGCAGGAGTTGAAAAACATCTCCGGCTTTGGTGACGCCACATTTGTGCAATCAGCTGGTTTCTTGCGGGTCTATGGAGGCGACCAATTGCTGGATGGTTCTTCCATCCATCCGGAGAGTTATGAACTGGTATCCAAAATTCTGGACAAGGTTGGCTTTGGCGTCGACGACTTGCAGATTCGCAGAACACCATCCTTTGTTCCCCAGCCAAAGCCTGCCAACGATACCGAAGCCGAAAAGGCAGCGGTCGAAGGCCAGCCTCAAGCGGAGTCGCTCGAATCATCTGTCGACGACTCGGCGAAAACCAATGGAGAATCGAACCTTGGCGACACGGTAACCGACAGCGCACCCGCAGATGGCGGAAGCGCACCCGCAGATGGCGGAAGCGCACCCACGGATGGCGGAAGCGCGCCGGCGGAAGGCGGAAACCCGCCGGCGGAAGGCGGAAACCCGCCGGCGGAAAGCGCGGTTAATGGTTCGCCTGCAGCAGAAACGACTGGCGCGGAAGCATCGGCCGAAACCGTCCCGGAGCCAGTGACGGAGATTGCCGAGCAAGAACCTGTCGCGGAAACGACATCGGTCGAGTTGCCGGAATCCGGAACGGCAAGTCCAGAGCCAACCCCTGCGTTGGAGGCTGGTTCGGAGGGCGGCAATAAAAATGACGACGCATCCGGTGACGACCGGAACCGAGTTGACCCGGAAGTTGCGGCACGCAATCGAGAATTGCGTGACAAACTCAAAGCATTGAATACCGCGGAGTTGGCAAAAGAACTAAACGTCGGAGAGCTATTGATCAAGGATTTGATCTTTTCTCTGATGCGACCCGGTCGCGACCCTCGATTTGACTTACCCAAGCCAATTTTCCGCCGGGGTATCATCAAACTGGAAGACCTGAAAGCCGGCATGCAGCTTAAGGCCCAGGTTCTCAATGTTGTTGATTTTGGCGTCTTCGTCGACATTGGCCTGGGCGAAAGTAGCCTGATTCATATCAGCCAACTGTCCCGCAAATTTGTTCGGGACCCCTATCGCTTTTTCTCGATCGGTGACATCCTCAACGTTTGGGTCAACGAAGTTGACCTGGATCGGAGGCGGGTCTCACTTACGGCGATTCGCCCAGATTCGGGGAAACCGAGCCGAGGTCGTCCAAAATCAGGTGGACAGCGATCCGATGGCCCCAAAGGTCGAGGCCAACGTCGTCGCAATGACGGGGCAAAGGGCGGCAAGCGTTCTGAGTATTCAAAGCGTGTTGATCGTCCCAAGCGTCCCAAAGCACCTCCCAAGCCGATCACCAAGGGCATGGTGGAAGGTGAAGAGCCGATGCGATCATTTTCGGACTTGGCCCAGTTCTATAAACTGAAAGATGACGAGTCAGACGAAAAGTGATTGAGGCAATTCCGTGGAATTCGACGAGCAACTAAAAAACGCGATCTCTCGTGGACAACGAAAAGCTCAGGCCGAAGACAGCCAGCAAAAGAAGCAACAACTTTCGGAGCAGGAACTACGGCAGCGACACAATGATTTTCGCCTGAAGTTGTCCGAGCACATCGAGTCTTCGCTGAAAAAACTTCCGGAACACTTTCCGGGCTTCACGTTTGAGACGCTTTACGGTGACCGGGGGTGGGGCGGCGCTCTTTTTCGGGATGATTTGACGACGGAGAAGTCGACCGGACGGGGGGGCTCCTTTTACAGCCGCCTCGAAATCACGGTTCGGCCACGAGGCGAGTACAATATCGTCGATATCGCAGTCAAAGGGACCATCCATAACAAGGAAGTCCTTGCGAAGAATTATCACGAAGATATCCAGGATGCTTCGATCAATTCCCTGGAAGAAAAGATCGATAGCTGGGTCTTACAATATGCGGAACGCTTTGCCGCCGTTTGAAATTTCGGACACACAAACGAATTGCCGATCCGACAACCCTTGTCGAGCTCGTCCAGCAATCGCCGGGATTCGCGAGTCAATCATTCAGCCAATGCCGTGTCCGGAATCAAAGCAATTTCAACTTGAGATGATCGCATGCTGAAATCGTGGAAAAGTTGCCTGATCGTTGCCCTGGCACTTACGTTTATTTTGATTACCGGTTCAGTCATCGCTTATTACGCGATGCTTCCCGATGTCGATGACGGCCAAGCGAAGGGCCCGAAGATCAAGAAGACGGACAACGATTCGGCGGAACGCAAAAACTCGATCACCGACATCATTCTGGACCATCCCCTCGAAGAAGCCGAAAACCGGATGGATCCGATCCTGATGATCGCGAAAGAGGGCCTGAAACACATCGACGAAAATGTCAACGACTACAGCGCGACGATTGTCAAAAGAGAACGCGTCGACGGCAAGTTGCTGGACGAAGAGTTTATCAGTTGTAAAATCCGGAACCCGAAACCCGACCAGAAGTTCTCGGTTTATCTTCGGTTCATCAAACCTCAACGATTGGCCGAACAAGAAGCCATTTATGTCGATGGAAAATATGGCAGCAAGATTATTGGTCACGGCGGTGGTCTGTTGAAACATGCACCTGCGGTGAAACTGGATCCCAAAGGCCGAATCGCCATGATCAACAATCGCTACCCGATTACCGAAATTGGATTGCGCAACCTGGTCGCTCGGATGGTTGAGAAAGCGGAGGCCAATCGGGAGGTCCCCGGTGTCGAAGTGACCATCGACCGGAACATTGAATTCAATGGACATTCCGCGACGTTGATCGTGCTAAAACATCCCGAGAAGAAACAGGGATTGGAATTTCACTTGGCCAAAGTTTACATCGACGACGAGCTCAACATGCCGGTTGGTTATGCAGCTTACCTTTGGCCGGAAAAAGACGGTGACGAGCCGCCATTGCTGGAATCTTATTTCTACAACGACTTGAAAACGAATTGCGGTTTCAAAGACATCGAATTCGACCCTGCCAACCCCGACTACGAATATTCTAACTATTAGTCCCGCGATGGCGGGCTTGCTTGGGGACCGTAAAACCAAGGCGTCGAACGTGAACTAACCCTCATGATCGATACAGTTGGGGAGACTATTTTCACCTCAATTGGTTCTCATTTTTCGCTAGTTGCAGAGCGAATGCGGCGGGGGTAAGCTTATCAACTGGGCTGCCATCCTCAAAGCAGCCCGGGGGTTTATAGGATCAATCGATTGGCGCCGAATCGTCGGGCGTTCAATCTCCTTCCAGCGAAATCATTTCCATCGCAAGCGTCAGTTGGTCCCGTTCAGACAGTTAGGAATACTGCAGATGTTACGTCTATCGTACGTTGTATTGATCGTTGTATGTGTTGGAATTTCGGCTTCGTTGGCCACCGCTCAGAACACCGAAGCAAACAAATTTTTCGGCAAAGGAGTTCATGAATATTTTGCCGGAAATTTTGATAACGCGGTTGGTTTCTTTGATCGCGTCGAGAAGCTGGGCACCGACGATCCCCGCGTGTTTTATTTTCGTGGTCTCGCCAACGTAGGCCTCGTTCAAAAAGAAAAAGCCAAGGCGGATTTTGAAAAGGGTGCGGCATTGGAACATGCTCGTCCGAACTTGCGGTCAGAAATCAATGACTCGCTCGAGCGTGTGCAGGGGAAAATGCGATTGCAACTGGAAGTCGTGCGAGCATCGCAACTTGCCAAGTTGAAAAAGATGCAGATTCGCAAAATGAATGCCAAGACCGGCTCGCCTTTCGATTCACTCGAAATCGGCTCAGCGGAACTGGGACAGGGAAACCCAAATCTGGTTGACTCCAGCAAACTCAATGATCCGACTTCGCCGTTTCCCGGCCTGAAGCCCAAGCAAAAAGTTGCTCTGCGAGACAAAAAAGCTGAGCCGAAAGATGTTTTTGGCAAAAAGGATCGTTTGAAAGTCGATTCAACCAAGCCGGTCAACACGGCTGCTAAAAAAACCGAGGCCAAGGCGGCTCCTGAAAAGGTCGAGAAAAAGACGGACGACAGGAAAGATAATCCGTTCGCCAAGAAGAAAGAAAATCCATTCAAGAAGTAGTCGCCAGTGGCAACTGATTGGATTTTCGTAGAGGACCATTCATAATAGCACCGTCTTTTTGGCGGTGCTTTTTTTGTTGGTAAACATGCTCCCAAGAATCAACTGTTGGATCTTCGTCGTTAGTTGGGTGTTTCTGGGATTTGTAAATCTCGCAAACGCCCAAATCCAGATAACCTCGGTCACGCCACCGGCCCTTTCCACGGACGCGGACAACGTCGTCACAATTCAGGGGCAAAATCTCCAACAAGTCCGCGACGTTCTAGCCTCATTTTCTGCAAAAATCACCGTCCTGGAGAAGCCCGCCAGCGGTCGCCTTTTGAAAGTTCGCATAACGGACATTTCGGCAAATGAGTCGGGGATTAACACGCTTCGCCTCGTCGGAGCCGAAGCGGTTTCCGGATTTTTTCC
Organism: uncultured Pirellulaceae bacterium; assembly: GCA_964434955.1. Taxonomy (GTDB): domain Bacteria; phylum Planctomycetota; class Planctomycetia; order Pirellulales; family Pirellulaceae; genus JANQLU01. Next base: position 1,568 of record CAYSXI010000116.1, on the reverse strand, counting down.
GATTGCCGTGGACGCCATTCCCAATCAAGTTTACAAGCCCGGTAGCCCTCAACGGTTGGATTTGGAAAACGGACCGATTTCGATTTCCGGCGTGCTTTCCGGACAACAACAGGCGAAATTTTTGATCGTCGCGAAGGCCGGACAAAAGGTTTGGATGGAAGTCGAGTCTCGGCGCTTGAATTCGCAAATGAGACCGGAACTACGATTGAGAAATGCCAAGGGGCGTCAGGTTGCCTACGCTCAGCCCCGTCAAGAACTGATGGGAGACTCGCGCCTCTTCTTTGAGTTCAGCGAAGCGGGCAATTACTTGCTTGAGCTCAATGATCAAATTCGCAAAGCACCCGGCAACAGCGTTTTCCGCGTCAAAGCAGGCGAATTCAGTTTTGCGGATCAAATCAAGATGGATAAAAGCGGCCCAAAATTGATTGGAAACGGGCTGGAATCCAACGCAACGCAGGCATTCGGTTGGCCGATAAAAATCAGTTCCAAATCTCCGTTTTCAGGTACGCGATTTGAGTCCGCGAACTCGACGATTGAGAACTGCCTCGAGGAAAATAGTATCGATCTGCAACCCAAGTCATTTCCGTTTTGCATCCATGGTTGCATTTCGAAGCCGGGCGAGGTCGACGAGTTTATCCTGCCCAAATCGGACCGACTATTTGTTCGAGTGGAAGCCGCCGCGATCAACTCGCCATTGGATTCCACCGTCACGTTGGTTAACGAAATGGCAAAGGTGCTCGCTCAGAATGACGATTCCAATGGAACCGTCGACGCCCGGTTCCAAGCCAATGTTCCCAAGAACACGAAGTCCATCCGATTGAGAATCAGTGACTTGTTGGGGCGGGGAGGTGAATCTTTCGTTTACCGGATTTATGTCGGCTGCCCCGGAAAAGGAATTCCCGAACTCACCGTGGAGCAAGATCATTTCAAACTTTATCCGGGCGCCCCGGCTCGAATGGCCATCAAAGTTCAACGCAACGGATATGCGGGGCCAATTCAATTGGCAATGGAACCACCAGGTGATTCGATTCGCCTGGAACCAAACGTGATTTCAGCAGGACAAGACTCCAGCTTCGCGGCGATTTCTGCGTCTAAGAAATTCTCAGTGGCGGCCGTGCGAATTGTCGGAACTTGTATTGATCAGACGACAGGTAGACGGTGGTCGGTTGTCGCAAAACAAGCGAACAAGCCGGTGGGAAACCGTAGCGCCTCCTGGATGCGTTCGCAGATGTCGATCGGGATGTCATCGCCGCCCCCTTTTACGTTGAAGCCGCAGAATCCAGTCAGCGTTCCGCTTTTCCCTGGAATCGCGACCACCAAAATCCAAATCAATCGAAAGGCAAAATACCCGAATTCGATTCGAATCGAGATGTCAACGAACCAGAAAGTCAAACAGGTCAAGCAAAAAATCAAAGGGAAGGATCAAATGGTCCCCGATCCGGCAACCACGATCCAGCTACTTTCGGTGCAGAGGGATGCCCCGGCCACAGCCAAGCATTTGAATTTGCTGATGGCCATCCCGGCTAACGAGAAAGCCGGAGTGACTTGCATTTTCGCCGGCTACTCGT
>CAYSXI010000115.1:0-16833 GCA_964434955.1 uncultured Pirellulaceae bacterium | reverse complement strand
CCAAAGTCACCGGCTTTGAAAACATGCGGAATGACATGTCGACCGCGCGACGCTGTGACTTGGTTTTCGGAATCTGTTTTGTGCACAGAACCGCGTAGGCGCTATAACATTCGAATTCTCGCTCGCCATTGTCGTTTTCGTAGCGTTCGTCCGGCAATAGAGCAGCGGCAAAATACTGGCAATCGACCGCCAAAAATTGCATGATCCCATTTTCCGGGTCCTTGGGATCAAACATGTATTCGGCCGGTTTTTCTTTCAGCTGATCACTTACAATTTTTGGACCGCCGATAAAATTAAAGCCAACCCCGCGACTGCGGCCGACAATGTCACGGGATCCTGCCGCCTTGAACAACGCCAGCGACTCACCGTGGATCTTGTTCTGGAACCACCAACCGTCGACGGGCGTTCCACTGGGCCCGTAAAGTTCAAACGAGACTTGCGGGCTTCCTGTTCCTTCATATTCCAGTTCGAACTCGACGTTGAGGTGATAATTCCGATCCAGCTGATTACTTCGAAAACTTGCTTCGCCTTCGCTCACCGTGAATTTCTTGTAGACCGTGATCGTTCCGGTCAGACCTTTGACCGGTGATTTGGACAAATCAATTTTTTTGGAAAGCGTGACCGTTGTTTCGGTGCTACCCGGTTCAACATCCCAAATCCCGGTTCGCATCGCCGGGGCAATCTCGGGCCAATTCTGCCCCACGGGATGACGCAACGAAAGCAAAAGCGACTCGGGCGAGCGAGGCATTAAGATCTGCTCCGCTTCGTCCAGGTATTCGAGATAGGGTTCAGGCCGAATCGTTTCCAAGGGTTTGTCAGCAAGTTCAACCGATACTGTCGAGGTCGCACCACTACGGCGCAAAGTGACTTCGACCACCTGCCCACGTTTTGTCTTCGCGATGAAGGCGTCGAATTCGTCGGGCGTATTGATTTCTACTTCGTCAATCGAAAGGATCGCATCGCCCGGACGAATCAAGGCTTGACCGTCGACCATGGCTCCCGCCGGGGTTCCGTAGCCAACAAAGTTGACGGTGCAGCCTCCCCCAGTTGCTGGCGTCAATTCGAGGTGCCCCATGTATCCGGGATTGAAGGGGTTCCCCGGTTTGGGTTCGACATCGCGGTAACGGAGTCTTCCGTTTTTCGTTCGGGAATTCAATTGGATTCGGCGAACGGTGCCACCGCGGCGGTTGATCGTGACCAGCATGCGACATGCTGAATCGGGATCCATCGATCCGATGGGAATCAGTTGGTCTTTGACGAAGCCCGTTGGAGGAGGCACGTTTGCCAGGTTTTCATCGGCGTCGCTGGAATCGCCTTTTTGATCGTCGCCTTGAGTGTTTTTCTTGCTGTCGGTTTTCTTGTCCGAAGAATCGGGCTGCTTCTCCGACTTCATTGAGTCCTTTCCGTCATCCTGGTTTTTGGACTCATTATCCTTGTCGGAATCTTGGGAGCCTGATTTTTTGTCGTCCGATTTTTTGTCGTCCGAGGCGTCTTTGTCTTGTTCGTCTAGATTCTGTGCGACGTTTTGTTGGTCGTCATCCTGTTTCTTTTTGGGAAACAACCAAGGCTGCAGGATCAACATCCCGCCAAAGACGATCATGACCGTGAACAAGAAGCGTTGACCGCGATTTTGCACTTGAATTCCGCTTTGCTAGAAAACCAATTGGAGCATCGAAGTCGCATATCGCGATTGCCCTTCAAAGATACCCTTTGGGGTGGGCCGATTTTCGAACCCGTCCCTTCGAGGTCCTGCAAGCGCGCCAACGATGAATCGATAACGTCACACCCGGCATAGAATTGACCTTTCGAAGGTCAGGCCGGTTACCTTCTTCGACTTCTAATAGCGTTATTCTCGGAATATCGCCAATTCTTGGAAAGGGGAGATCCAAAACTGCCGAGAAAAAACTCAAAAAAACGGCTATTCAACCAAGTTGGAAAAGATGAACGGCCCTGCGAATTGTTTCGAAATTTCGGGCTGGAGCGGCCGCACAATTCGTTAACGGCCTTCGAGAAGTCGATCGCCGAGAAAGTTGTCCAATTCGGGAATCTCGTAAATCTTGTCCCGGGTTACCGCGACCGGATATTCAATCCGCCGAAATTCGATTTCCTTGCCGCGCCCCATGACATAGCAACTGCGTGGATCATTGTCTCGTGGCTGGCCCACACTTCCCACGTTGACCATGACTTTCTCGCTATTGAGTTCATATCGCCCGCCGAGTTCTCGAGGCGACATGTAGCGGCAGCTTTCGGTGAATACGCCTGGTACGTGGGTGTGCCCTTGAAAACAGTATTTTTGAATGAAGGCGAAGATTCGTTCGATCTTGCGGGCGTTGTAAATGTCTTCGGGAAACACGTATTCGCTCAGCGGGCTACGCGGAGTTCCATGAACGTACATCATGTTCTCGTCGCGTCTTGTTCTTGGCAGACGAGCCAGGAAATCCCAGCGTGCTTTTGCGTTTTCGTCCGTCGCGGATTCCAATTGCGCCCGGGTCCAAAAGATGGCCTTTTCCGCTCCCGTGCTGAATCCTTCGGGATCAAATAGTGCGCCGTTGTCGTGGTTGCCCAACAAGCAAAACTCGAACTCCATGCTCGCATCGATGCATTCACAAGGGTTCGGGCCGTAACCGATAATGTCACCCAGACAGAATACGGTCTCGACTCCGTTTGCTCGAATGTCTTCGTTCACGGCTCGCAATGCTTCCAGATTGCCGTGAATATCACTGATGATCGCGTAAGGTTCCAACGTGCTTCTTTGAAGATGGGGCTCGATGAGAATCGTTTAATGATATCAGCGAGCCGCGATTCAGAAAACGCGGAAACGGAAGGAAGCGGAACTTTTTAGCGTCCAGCAACCAGTCGGTCGCCAAGCATATTGTCGAGTTCATCGATCGCGTGGATCTTGGCACGTGTTGTCTGAACATCGTAAGGAATTCGACGATATTCGACGGTCCGCTCTTCAACGTCCAAAATGACGTAGCAGGCATTGGGGTTTTCGTCGCGCGGTTGGCCGACACTTCCGACGTTGATCATGGCCTTCACATTGGAGAGGCGGAAAAAGTGATCGCGGTCTTCCGGAGCAAAAAAAGCATACTCTCGATGGGCAGGTTCTTCATCGTCCTCGACCATGGCGAAAACGCCCGGGATGTGCGTATGTCCTTGAAAACAGATTCCTTCGAATCTGCCCATCATGTTGTTCATTTTCTCAGATTCGTACGCGTGTTCCGGAAAAACGTACTCGTTGGTTGCATCCCGCGGTGAGCCATGGACAAAAAGCAAATTGCCCTCGTCCCGTTTGCGGGGCAATTCCCCGACGAAATCCCAACGCCGATCATTCTGCTCGGCATCACCCGAACCGATCTCCAGTTGATCTCGCGTCCAATAGATGGCTCGCAGCGCGACTGGATTGAATCCATCGGGATCGAATAGTACCGCTTGGTCGTGATTGCCCAGAATCGTGATCGCACATCGATCCATGACCAAATCGAGACACTTGATCGGATCAGGTCCATAACCGATCACATCACCCAAGCAATAGATTTCGCTGAGTTCCTGTTGTTCGATGTCGGCAAGCACAGCCGTCAAGGCTTCGAAGTTGCCATGGATGTCACTGATGATCGCTCGCTTCACGATTTTTCTGTCAATTCAGGGGTGGGGCCGGATTTCTAATTAGCGTTTCAGAATGCGAAGCCTGGGTGACTCGAACGAGATATTCGTCGAAAAGCGGCCCAAAAACACTTAACCGGTTTGATTTTAGTTTCATTTTCGTGCGATAAGTTTACGGGGAAAGATACCTCCTTGCAATCGAATGGGCCCAGCCCGATCCCCGCTTTTGCTTTGAAATCCTAAGATACGGTTTCCGAATTGTCCAATTCGACGCCTTCAAGGACCGCAATTATTCCGGTTGTGCAGATTCACCGGATTCCAAGACACCCATGACTTCCTCTGACTTCTCCCAACCGGCTCCCGACGCTTGGTCCCTCGCTCTGGAAACCACCAGCAAACAGGCCTCACTGGCCATTGGCAAAGCAGGTCGTGTCGTCGAACAACACCGTTGTGAAACGGATTCTGCAAAAAACCTGGTCCCAACGATTCAGTCACTGCTCAAGAATCACGGCGTTGCCGTCCCTGAAATTCGTTCAATTTCGATCGCTGAGGGCCCTGGATCATTCACGGGGCTGCGTGTTGGGGTCACGGTCGCCAAGACCTTGGGCTACCTGGCGGATTGCCCCATCATCCCAGTCAATTCGCTTCGGCTGCTGGCCTTTCAAGCCTTCCAAGAGCTTGCAAATGCGGATCCGCAGCCAACTCCTCGGCAAATTTCAGCCGTGATGGATGCCCAGCGAAAACAGCTGTTCGTTGGCCATTTCAGCTGCGACCACCAACTTCAGGCACTTTCCGAAATTCAGATTCAGAACAACGAATCATTCCAAGCCTCCATCGCGGCGGATTCCCTCGTGACGGGGCCGGGACTGTCCAAGCTGTCCCTGGACGAAGCCGTGAAGTTCGGAAACAAAGACGCCTGGCAACCTGACGCGGGAAGCCTTCTCGAACTTGGCTGGCAGGAATGGACGCAAGGAAACATTATCGACCATTGGCACCTTCGGCCAAAATATTATCGCCAAAGCGCCGCAGAAGAAAAATTGAGCTCGTAAAGTTACCGCGTTAGTTCAGGCTCAGTTGAGGAATCTGTTGCATGCACTCAACGACTTGCGAGATGTCGGCTTGAGTATTTGAAAACCCAAAGCTGAATCGCACCGTTCCCTCGCCCGGAAGGGTTCCGATCGTTTCGTGAGCCATTGTCGCACAATGATACCCGGCCCGGGTGACTACCTGTTTTTCATCCGCCAACCAAGTGGCAATCTTGTTGGGTGAGATATTTTCGAACACCAACGAAACCACAGACAGCTTTTCACCGTCGCCGAAAATTCGGATGCCAGGAATATCCTGGATACCTTCGATAAATTTCTGGGTCAAAAGCCGTTCGTGTTTCAGAATTTCGCTCATCCCAACTTGTTGGACCCAGCGAATTCCTGCGTTGACCCCAACGATCCCCAGTAAATTGTGTGTTCCAACTTCGAAGCTCGTTGGGAACCGGAGGTTACCGATATGGTTTCCCGTGTTGCCGCCGGTTCCGCCTTCGGCCAAGGCGGTAAGCTCGATGCCATCGCGGACAAAAAGCCCGCCCACGCCGGGAGGCCCAAAAAGACTTTTGTGCCCGGCGAATGCCAGGAAATCGATGTTCATTTTTTCAACATCGATCGGCAAGACGCCTGCGGATTGAGCCGCGTCGACGAGAAACCTCGCGCCGTGTTCGCGGCAAAGCTTCCCGATTTCAGCGACCGGCATGATTTCTCCGGTCACATTGCTTGCCATCGTGGAACAAACCAATTTGACTTTGCCAGATTTCAATTCGGATTCGAGAAACTCGAGGTCGAACGGACTTCCCGAACGATAAGGGGCAACTTTGACTTCGACTTTCTGTTCCCGCGCTAGTTTGCAAACCGGTCGTGAAACCGCGTGATGCTCCAAGCCACTTGTGACGATCACGTCTCCAACTTCGTATTTCTGACAAAGGATCGCATTGTTCAGCGAATAGGTACACGATGGCGTGAATACAAGCCGCGAACAATTGCCGATTCCAAAAAACTCGGCAATCTCGTTTCTGCAAGTTTCCAACATTTGCGAACTCCGACGGCCGTCGGAGCCAGCGGTTCGATCGGGGCTGTTCAGGTTGCGAAACGAATCGTCGACAGACAAGTAAACGATCTCGGGTTTCGGCCAGGTCGTCGCCGCATTGTTAAAGTAAAGCATTCCGGTACCTCTGTTTCCAACCGGCAAGCTCGCGCCATCACCGCGTCGGTCAAATTCGATTTCGCTCGGCAACTCCGTCACCCTACACGCCTCGCCGCCTTCGGTTTCAGTGTAAAAATTCAGTCGGTTTTTGTCATGCCTCCTCGCGACAAAGTGACTTGACGGATCGCTCCAAGTACCGATCCGGAATTCAAACTGGAAAAAACGCCGATCCACGATAAACTAAGAGTAGAAACTGTTTTTTGGGAGTAATTTTGTGCTAAAGGGTTTGGTCGAACTGATTCGGTACATGGATGGCCTGAGTGAGCCGGGCGATCTCGACAAAATTCATGACTTGCTGGAAAACGCCAATGTCGATCGTGAAGACATGGTCCAAGCCTGTAAGTTCAACGAAGTTACCTACGCACGTAACTTGCTGGCCAAGTCTCCCTGGTACCAACTTCTGGTCATTTGCTGGCGTGAAGGCCAGTGCTCGCCGATCCATGACCATATCGGATCCGCTTGTGGGGTTCGCGTGGTCGACGGGATCGCAACCGAAACCATCTTCGAAGAAGTTTCGCCAGGCAAAGTACGTCCGGTTCAGACACATTGCATGAGTAAGGGCGAAGTGATCGTGACCAGCGACACCGATATTCATTTGATCACGAACGAACAGCCAAGCCAGGATCTGATCACACTCCATCTTTACACGCCGCCTTTGCGGATGCAGTTTTACGAGTTGGCCGAAGAGTTTGTGCCAAGTTAAGGCGGGCCGATTTGATCCCGCTCATGTTGGTTTTCCGTTATCGGCCAAATTGAAAAATTTTTCCCAATGGCGTGGGGGATTGGGAAAGTACCAAGCGGTATGCTTGCTCGGTCGAACCACTCGCTCGCGCTTCGTGCTCGTATTTCGGTCGAACCACTCGCTCGCGATTCGTGCTTGTATGGGCGGTGGCGGACATGATGTGCTCGCTTGCGGTCGACGTTGGAAAGAAAAATTGGATGGGTGAGTTCGAATTTTGGGCGGATCGGTTTTAGAGGGCTCAAGACACTCCCACTTATCGCTAGCAGAAGCGACGTTGTTGATCTGCCGGAAAAAAACTAGAATCGCCGCCCAAAGTGCGTGGAGTTCGCGGTGAAAACGAGGCTTCCACGCAATCAAAGCGTTTACGCAATATCGTTTCAAGGGAGTGAAGCATGGTAAACGTTGTCTGCATGAAATGGGGCAACAAGTACGACGCAAAGTATGTCAATATTTTGCGAAGTATGGTTGAGCGCAATCTGGACATCGATCATCGCTTCGTCTGCTTTACTGAGCATTCCGAAGGAATACGCGAAGACGTCGAGATCTTTCCGCTCCCCGAGTTGTCATTGCCCAACGGAATTCCCGAACGCTGTTGGAGAAAGCTGTCTCTTTTCGAAGATCGGTTGGCTGACCTGGAAGGGACCACGCTGTTTTTGGATTTGGACGTGGTCATTGTTGGACGGCTGGAACCTTTTTTCGATGTCGAAGGCGAGTTCTTTATCAGCCATGATTGGAAGTGGTACGGCCCGCAAAAAATCACCGGCAATTCGTCCTGTATCCGATTCGAAATTGGAAAACATCAGGACATCATCGACGACTTCAAAGCCAATCAGGAAACGGTTCGAAAAACGATACGAAATGAACAGGAATTCCTGTCGCTGAAAATGCACGAGAAGGGCTGCCTCAACTATTGGCCCGACAATTGGTGCTGCAGTTTCAAAGCCCATTGCATGCCCAAGATTCCCTTCCGTTACTTCCAAGAACCCACCTATCCGGATGGAACGCGAGTCGTCATTTTTCACGGAGATCCCAATCCGCCGGAAGCTGCTCAGCCCGGGTTCATCAGTCCGCGAAAATGCTGGAAAGCGTCCACGTGGATCAATGACTTCTGGTACGAAGCGGCGTAGCCATTCAGCCCGATTCACCAAATTGAAACGGGGCGGGCCGCTCGCCAATTGAAATATTTTTTTTGGCGGCACTTTTTCCCTTGGAGTTGACGATTTCCGGCGAATCGACGCGCCGTTGTCGCTTGATTCCTTCACCGCGTCTTTTTCATTTCTTCAAATACTTGACACGATTCGATTCGGGTCAGACAATCCGTGCGTGCCCAAGGATGCGAGGTACTTCCCGGGATTCGGGACACTCGAAAATCAAGGAATGGCGACGGATCGGAGCGATTTTCTTCGAGTGATTGCGAACGAATTGCATTAACTGCCATGGGGAGCGCAGGATGATTCTTTCGGGTGACGAAATCCAACAAAATCTTGGCACCAACATACTGATTGACCCTTTTGACCCGGAAAAGCTGAATCCAAACAGCTACAACTTGTCGCTGCACGACGAACTTCTTGTCTACGAAGAAGTCGTCCTCGACATGAAGAAGCAAAACCGAACGCGGCGAATTGTCATTCCCGAGAATGGCTTGATTCTCCAGCCGCATCAGCTTTATTTGGCACGAACCGTGGAACGAACGGAAACCCACAATTTCGTTCCCATGATTGAAGGTCGTTCTTCGATCGGTCGGCTGGGCCTCTTCGTGCACGTGACCGCCGGCTTTGGTGATGTTGGATTTGCCGGCTACTGGACGCTTGAAATGTTTGCCGTCCAGCCGATCCGAATCTACCCGAACATTCCAATCTGCCAGATCTTCTATCACCAGATCTGCGGTGAGATTCAGGAATACCAAAGCGACAAATATCAAAACAATCGTGACATCCAACCAAGCCTGCTCTTCAAGGAATTGAACCCGGCGGCGGAAGTTGACTCGCAGTTGAAACTTGAGTTTTCCAAGTAGTCAAAAATCGCCTGCCGATTCCGTTTCGCGGTGGCAGCGGAAGTGGCGCGGCTTGGCGCCACCCAATTGTTCACGCTCTCTTCGCGCCGCGCAGCAATGTAGCTCCGGGAATTTCGCCTTGGAAAACAGCTGCCCCGGGAAGAGCCTTGTGGCTGCCCGCTGCAGATTCTTTTGGCCAAGCTGTTACTCGGTGATTTTCGAATCACTGAGTTTAACGATTGGGAAGTCCGTGACTTCAAACTCTGGCGCTTATTCCAAAAGATACGAATCCGGATTGAATTTGGAATTTTTTTCCTTGGTTTCTGCTAAAGAATCTCCTTTTCGTTCTCGGCTTCCTCGATAGACTTTTGCGGAACAAACGGGGAGCGGCCACCGGGTGCGGACCACCCAAGCCCAACCGTGATTCGCCTCTTCGTTTCGTTACCCTCAATCCTTGGCCCCGAACTCGATCGCCAGACGAACAATGTTTACAGACGAATACCAAAACATGACCGAAGTCGAACACCTGTTGCTGAATGCCCAATTGCGTCAGGAGATGGAACCCTACGTCGACGAATCGGTCGCGCTCATCGATACACGAAGGATGCCGACTCGCGTCGAGAACGCATTCCTGACGGCCATGCTGGCCTGGGAAAAAGCACCTGTGCTACCGATTCGAAACTGGTTCGAACCGGAGTTGCAGCTTCCGGCGCCTCAGGAGCTGACGGATCTCCAACTATCCGAGATCCTGAACACGGTCATCCTGATGCTTTTCGAAAAAGGAATCGCGCTTCAATTCACGGAACACCTTTCGGACCGTGAGCTTTACTGCCTGATTGTTCGCGACATCATGTCGGCCGAAGAGAAGAAGATTCAGCTGCCCGGAAACTTTTTGAATTGGCAGTGTATCGATAGCCGTTTGGAAGAAGACGCATGGCTGCAGTTTTATGCATCCGAGGAAGAACGCGAAGAGTGGGAAGATCTGCACGGTTTGACAGCCCCGATCAAACTTGATCCGCCCTACCCGCGTTACATCCCGCGGGGAAAATAGCCATCCCGCTCGGCGCGTTCCCTTATGAAACGGCCGGCCGAACCATCGACACATCACGCTCGCCCAGGCTTCGTTGCCCGGCGAGTTTTGCATGTTCACGCATTGGCACGAGTTGATAGTGTTTCTGCATTAGCCCAAGAACCTCGTTCACAATCGATAGCTTGTAATCGACGCGGAGATCCATCGCTGGAAAGAAGCTCAAATCGGCGTCATCCTCTTTTCCCAAGAAATCCAAGGGATGCAACAACAGCGAAGGCTCCAAACGAAATAGCCGGCAAAGCGAAATGGCTTTCCAAAAGTACATCTTGGCTGCCATTCGAGAAAACTTGGCCAAGTACAGAATGTAACTTGTGTGAATTGGCAACTTGAGAATCGGCATGGTCGTCACCGGAATTTCGATCAGCCCCTTCGCGCCTTCGGATTTCCATTGAAAGGGTCGGTTTGGCCGCAGGCCATCACTGAGGCGCCCAAACAACGCCTTCCGTTTCTGCCTTTCTTCTTTCGACATGTTTGAGCGAAGAAAATAGTAAGCTCTCGCCAACGGCCCAAGGTAAGTCGGGAAAATGGTTCCGTCATATTCGTAGCCGCGTTCGGTCAACACGCCAAGAACATCGTCGGATAAGCTGAAACCCGGACCGCGAAACCCTCGCGTTGTTTCTCCGGTGGCTTCCCGTATGGCGACTTCGCTCCGCTCGAATTCTTCGACCAATTGGTCGCGCGAATACAGGTGCAGCCACGGCTCGTGATGAAAGGAATGATTACCGATTTCATGACCGGCCGTTGCAATCGATCTCAATGGGGACCAATTGGATTCAATGGCGGCGTCCTGGCCCACCACGAACACGGTAATCTTGAATTGCCTTTCGTCGAAGATTTCCAGGAATCGGGGCACGACAATGTCGAGGTAGGAGGGAAACTGGTCCCAACCAGCGTCGCCATGGGTTTTCAAGTAAGACCATTTATTGTCGAGGTCGAGCGAAACACTGGCGATATTTTTTTTGGTTGCGGTATTCATTGAGGAAGGCACTTCCGAGTTTTCGTGACTCTGCCAGGCCAAATCGAAACCATTGGTCAGGTCAAATTTCCGTTTCCGTCACGTTCCATTTTTCATCAACGTGATATGCCTTTTCACACCCGTCGCAACTGAATTCGGCTGGATAGTCCTTGATATCGGAAAATCGGCTTAGGAGCGGACCGCAACGGCAAACGACGCCGACACTTTTGGCGGGCGAGCCAAGGGCCAGGTGAAAGTCGGGAACGGAACGGGTCACAATGCTGCCCATTCCTACCATCGCAAAGCGACCGATTTCCAGATTGCTTCCAACAAGACAACCGGCTCCGATGGTCGCTCCACAACGCACATTGGTAAAACGAGTTTCTTCGTCCGGATCCGAACTGCGAAGTTGCTTGAGGTCGGGTGTTGTTGCGCGAGGAAAGTGATCGTTGGTGAAAATCGTTCCCGCACTTACCATCACTCCATCTTCAATGTTAACGCCGTAGCAAATGTAAACATTGGAATTGATTTTGACTCGGTTTCCGATGTTCACTTCGTAGGCAATCAGTGATTTCCCGCCGACGATACAACTTTCGCCGAGCACCGCGTCGTGCCGGATGTGAACGTTGTCGAATACACGTGTTCCTTCGCCCAGGCGGACACCGTCTTCAACAATTGCTGTATCGTGGATAAATACCGATTCGTTTCCGATGGTCGACATGGTGTTGCCTACAACACTGGACTGGTTTCGGAAGTCTTTCCAATCATCTGCCAATTCGATGTACGCATTGATTCATAAGCTGCTTCGACGGCGTGAACCGACGCCAGCGCGTCTTCCGGCTGAACAACCAGCTTGGCCTTTCCGTCCATCGCGTCAACAAAGTTTTCGATCTGGTTTTTGAACGCCGCTACCTTGTCGTAGCCGGTTCCAAACACGGTCCAATCTTTGTCACCCGTTCGTTTGTATTTCGACTGCTGCCAGCCGACATGCAAGGTTCCCTCGGAGCCAAACAGGCTAACAAACGTCGGCAACTCCTTGTTGATGCTCCACGAAAGATCGATATTGCCAACAACGCCACATTCGGTTTCAACGAAGACGCGAACCGTGTCATCAACGACGATATCCTGAATCCTTTGACACTCGACGGCTTTGACGCGGACTAGGGTTCCCAGGAAGTACCGCATGATGTCAAGCGAATGAGTGCCATTGTCAATCAGCACCCCACCACCACTGATGGCCGGGTTCGAATTCCAGCGTTTCGTCATGTCCACGTTTGACGTGAAAGCATTTTCGAACAACACAAGGTCACCAATAACGCCTTGCTCAACCAGTTTCTTGGCTTTGGCGATGTCTTCGACGAATCGAAACTTCGAGGCCATCGTAAAGAGGACCTGGTTTTGCTTGGCCGATTCAATCATCTGCATGGCGTTTTCCGAATCAACGGAAACGGGTTTTTCGCACATAATGTGCAGACCTTTTTCCGCGCAGGCCAAGACATGCTGATTGTGCAGCACGGGGGGTGTGCTGATGATCACCCCGTCCAATTCCGCTTGGTCGATCATGTCTTCCAAGCTCTCAAAAGCTTTCGCATCGTGCTTGCTGGCGTATGCGTGTGCGGCAGCAGGATCGATGTCGGCCGCCGCGACCAAAACGGCTTTATCGGTATTCTCAAACGCCAGGGAGTAGGCACCGGCAATCGCTCCTGTTCCGACGATCCCGATTTTTTTTGGTGAAGTAGTCATGATGTTCGTCTCGCTGAATCGTTGAAAGGACCTTATTGGGATAGACTCGCGACGCCGTTTTTGATGGCTGCCGCGATGTAGTTGACGTGTTCGGCGTTGTAACCTTCATTCCAAGGCAGCACCAAAATGGACTCGAGGCCTTGGTAAGTACCTTCAAACTTTTCGGCTGCGTAGTCGACGGCCGAGTCACTCGCATGCGTAAAGGGGAAACGGCTGTTTCCGAAGGTTCGTTGGTCACGGAAAATCTCGCATTCGAACGCTGGCTTGCGAATGTAGCGTGGCGCAGAGAATACACCGTGCTCTTCCCGCATGTACTTCGCCAAGGCGTCTGATCCGCCTTTGATCTTGTTGCCATCGACGTTGAGACAATACTTCCAATAAGTATGGACGTCTCCTGCCAGCGGCTTGGGCGTTTCGATTCCCTCGATGCCAGCCAACATTTCGGAAAGCTTGTCTGCGTTGGCCACGCGATCGGATACCGAGTGATTGAGTTTGTGGAGTTGTGCAAGCGCGACCGCGCCTGTGATCTCGTTCATTCGGTAGTTCAGAGCGAGGAAATAGTGATCCGGTTTCTCGTCACCATATCCCCAAGCCTTGTTGATAAACAGAAACATGCGGCGAGCAAAGTGTTCATCATTCGACGTCACGACGCCGCCTTCCCCGGTTGTGATATGTTTTCCCTGTTGCAGGCTGAAACAACCGATGTCGCCGATCGTCCCAATCTGCTGCCCTTGGTGTTCGGCTAGAAAGGCCTGCGCACAATCTTCAATCACGGGAATCTGTTTCGCTTTTGCCACCTCCATGATTTCATGCATGTTGCAAGGGCAACCGAACAAGTGCGTCACGACAATCGCTTTCGTGCGTTCGGTGATTGCTTTCTCGATGGTCTCGGCCGTCACGTTGAGCGACTTCGGATCGACATCCGCGAACACAGGAATCGCGCCCTGGTAAAGGATCGGCGTCAGCGCTCCCATGTCGGTGATGGACGTGGTGATAAACTCATCGCCCGGCTCTGGGTCGATGGCGGCATACGCCGTGTGGAGAGCTGCAGTTCCGCTCGTGCACGCGTAACTCTTCTTCACGCCGACCAACTCGGCAAATTCTTGTTCAAATTGTTTGACGAACTTGCCTTTGGTGCTTGTAAGGGTACCACTTTCAATTGACTCGGCGACCAACTTGATCTCTTCGTCACCCAGCGTACGACCGGATGCGTCTTGATCAGAAGGAAGCTTAATCTGCACTTCGGGTTGAACATTCATGGTGAAATCTCGCTGCAGTAGGTTATCGTTTGGAGTGTTTTTGGTTGAGAATTTTTCGAATCGCGATGGCGAACATCAATGTGAGATGCTTGCGAACCACCGGAATCAGTTTCAGTTTTGATTCGCCGAACTTTCGTACGTTCAAGTCGACCGGGCATTCAACAATTTTCTTGGGCAACGATTCGAGCGCCCAAACCATTTCCACCGTTCCGGCATATCCGTTTTCATTCAACTCGATCGGGACAACGTGCTCCCTTCGATAGGCGCGGAAACAACTGGTGTAACAAGTGAGTTTTGGCTTGAGGAGGAATCGATAAAGTCGATTTGCAAACTTGGAAAGCTGAATACGCCAAGCCGGAATATTGAAAACCTTTGCGAGCCGATGATAGGGCGAGCCAATCACCATCGACGTTTCTTCATCCAATTGGTCCAGCAATTTTTGGATGTCTTCGGGGGCATAGGTGCAGTCGGAGTCCATCGAACAAACGATCGGGAATTGAGCGTGGGCAATTCCATGCAAGATCGCGCCCATCACACCTCGATTGATTCCATCGGAAAGTATTTGCACCGATTCGAAATCAGCGAAGGCTTCTTTCAGTCGTTCGCGTGTGTCATCCGTGCTCCCATCGTCGACCAATACAAATTCGATTGCGGTTTGCGGAAAGTCGACGATCGCAACTTCCAGTCGTTTGGCCAGATTCTCAACGCTTTCGCTTTCGTTGAAGCAGGGGATGACAATCGAAACCCTGGATTCCTCAGAAGATTTATTGGCGCGTTGACGCTCCTCGAGGAAGGGTGATTCAGATTGCTTTACAGCCGTGTTCATTGAATGGATATGCTGCGCGCGGAAACTTTGCGACAGACAGTTCGGATCAGGCGAAAAGTAAAGGGTCAAATCCCAGACTATTTAGGGAGGTGAAACGATTCAAGGAATTCGGGGGGATTCCGAATCTGATGACCGAATTGGAGCCCTCATAATCGGTTTTTCCCGACCGTTTGTTATTCCGCATACCGTTGGGATGCGGTTTCGCCTACGAATCCTGGGGGCTATATTGAGCCCGAAGGCAGTCTCGCGTGGCGAATTCAAGGTCCGGCCCAACGTTTGGGGATCATCCGATTTTTACCGGCCCGGTCTGCCTGTTTTGACCGAGGGATCTCATGAGCAGCGGGCCGGGAAACGTCTACTACAAGGATTATCTTGAACTCGACAAGATTCTGTCGGCGCAAAACCTGAAAAGTTTTGAGCACGGCAAATTGGCCCACGATGAGATGCTTTTCGTGATCACGCACCAGGCCTACGAACTCTGGTTCAAGCAAATCATCCATGAGTTGTCGTCGGTGTTGGCCACGTTTAATCGGCCTCAAGTCGACGACAAAAGCATGGCGATGGTCAACTCGAGGCTGGATCGAATCCTCACGATTCAACAGCTACTTCTGGGGCAAATCGATGTGATGGAAACCATGACGCCACTCGATTTCCTGGAATTTCGCGACCTGCTGGTACCTGCTTCTGGATTTCAAAGTATTCAGTTCAAGGAAATCGAAATTCGCCTGGGTGTCAAACGCAACAACCGGATTCCGGCTGACAAAGAGTTCATCAAGTCACGACTTTCCGAAGAGGATCAGAATTACCTGGCCGAAATTGAGCAGGCGCCTACGCTCCTGGAGCTAACTGACAAATGGTTGGCCCGAATGCCATTCCTGAATTTTGGCGAGTTTGATTTCTGGAAACAGTTTGAAAAATGTGTCGACAAAATGTTGGCCTCCGATGAGAAAATCATTGCCAACAATCCGGCTGTTTCTGAACGTGAACGAAACTTTCAGTTGATGGATCTGGAAGCAACTCGAGTACGCTTCGACTCACTTTTTGACGAATCCAAGTTTCAGAAACTGAAAGAGCAGGGCAGTTTCCGGCTTGAACATCGTTCCTTTCAAGCGGCATTGTTCATCCACCTTTATCGGGACGAACCCATGCTCCATCTACCATTTCGTTTTTTGACGTTGCTGGTCGAAATCGACGAGTCGCTTACTCGCTGGCGATCGCGGCACGCATTGATGGTACAACGGATGTTGGGCACCAAGATTGGAACGGGAGGTTCTTCCGGCCACGAATATCTCAATCAGACCACCCAGCAGAATCGCGTCTTCCTCGACTTTTACAATTTGGCGACTTTCTTGATTCCGCGTTCGGATCTGCCGCAGCTACCGGATGAGCTCAAGCGTTCGTTGGGCTTTCACTTTTCCGGTCAAAATGCAAATTCCAGAGGCGAAAGCTCCGCATGAATTCGCCGGATGGCCATTTCCTCGGCCGCCTGTTCGTCCTCCAGACGGGCCTTTAAAAAATCGGTCAGGATCGAGTCCTGGATATTTCCACGATGCAGTGCCTCGGCATAGGGGATGTCGTGGAACATGACCATCGAATAGCGCGGAATAAACTGCTTGGGGAATTGCTTTTCAAACTCGAAGCCCCATTCCTTCTTCTGTTGGAACACGGGGTCGCTGACCGAGTCTCGCATGATCGTGTAATTGTCGATTGCCATATCGGCGATCGCATCGGCATTTGGTTTTCGCTGATGCTGAAACGCGTCACAAGCGGCCGGCCAATCATCGTTATGATGATCCAGCAATTGATTGAATTTCGCACAGTCTTCGAAGCCGCAATTCATCCCTTGCCCGTGGAAGGGGACGATGGCGTGGGCCGCGTCGCCGATCAACATGGCTCGATCAGAAAGCCAGGGGAAACAACGAATGGTGCCCAACTCTCCGGTGGGATTTGCAAAGAAATCATCGGCCAATTCGGGGATGTGCTCCACGGCACTCGGAAACTGCTCCTGGAAGAATTTCGTGACGTTCTCACGATCCATTAGTTGTTGAAACGATGGTTCGCCTTGCGAAGGCAAAAACAGGGTGACCGTGAAGCTGCCATCCAAATTGGGCAAGGCGATCAACATGTATCCGCCCCGCGGCCAAATGTGCAAGGCTTCCTTTTCGATCAGGAACGCTCCATCGGGCCCAGCCGGAATTTCCAATTCCTTGTAGTCATGATCCAGCATATCCGCATCACAATGCCCGCCTGTCCTGGCAATGATCTCCGCCCGAACACGTGAGCCACCGCCGTCGGCACCAATCAGGAAATCGAATTCGACGGAACGCGTTTGCCCGGATTGATGATCCTTGAGAGCAATTCGTGACGAATCA
>CAYSXI010000114.1:0-16880 GCA_964434955.1 uncultured Pirellulaceae bacterium | reverse complement strand
AAAGCTGGCAATGCCCGTGGCAAGGAGATCGGAACCTCGCCACAAGTTATCGCGATAGCTAAAGTTGACTTTCGATTTGTCTTTGCAAACGGTATAAGCGCTGCTGACGTGATATCCGGCGGCCAGGAATTCGTCAAAGGCATAACTGACCCAATCGCGCTTCATCGGCCAGTCAGCGACGGGCGTCTCGATCTTGTTACCAAGAATGTCTTTGGAGTAAACGGTGTTGAAAGGCAACTCCATTTGGTAAATCGTCACGCTGTCAGGAGACATTTCGATTGCGCGTCGAATGTTGTCTTTCCAATTGTCCCAGGTCTCACCGACCATCCCCGCAATCAAGTCGATGTTGACGTTGGGGAATCCGGCGTCCTGAATCCACTCCCAAGCGTTGTAAACCTGCTTGGAAAGGTGGGCCCGACCGTTTTCTTCCAGCAGCTTGTCGTTGTAATTCTCGACCCCCAAGCTGAGTCGCGTAACCCCAAGTTCCTTCAGTGTCTCAACTTTGGGTTGTTGCAGCGTTCCGGGCTCGCATTCAAAGGTGACTTCTTCTGCTTGATCCCAATTGATGTTTTCTCGCAGTCGATCGACGAGCGACGTGAGCTGCCGCGAGCTGAGAAACGAAGGAGTGCCGCCGCCAAAATAGACAAAGCGGAACGGGCGTCCCCCCATGACATCAAGTTTGCTGACCAGTTCGATCTCACGCGAAAGCGCTGAAACGTAACGCTCGATCTCAGGGGCGTTTTTGTCGGTGAAGACCTTGAAATAGCAAAACTTGCATCGTTTGCGACAGAAGGGGATGTGCAAGTAGAGTCCCAGCGGAACCTCGGCTGGCGGCTGATTCATCACATTTTTGACAACATCGAGACTATCCTCGGTCCATTGTGAAAATGGTGGATAGTTGGAAATGAAGTAGCTGCCTACTTCCGTTTTGGTTGAATCAGTTGCCATGAATCGCGAATTCCCAATGAGGCATGCGAGAACGTGTTTGGACTATTCGTTCTCTAGACAATAAACAGTCCCGCGCATTGTGGCAACAATAACTTTGCCATCGACGACAGCCGGTGTTGCCGCAAATCCGCCGGTAAACTGTTTCTCGAAAATTTTCTTGCCATCCTTGAGATTGATCAGGTAGAGCCGTCCATCGGTCGAAAGCGCCACCACGCGATCACCCGCAACAACCGGCGAGGCATCCACGCTTCGTTTGGCCTTGAACTCCCAGTTCGATTTGCCCGTTTCTGCATCCAGCGACACGACCTTCCGCTGTTTGGAACCGTAAATCACATGCTTGGTTCCGTCCGCATCGATGACCGCAGGACTGGAATGGATCTGGTCGCCATCGGGGTAGGACCATGCGAGTTTTTCTTTCTTCCAATCAACCGCATAAAATCCGTTTTGTGCGGTGCCGTAAAAAGTTCGGTTTCCAAGGACGGCCGGTGAAGCAATCGTTTGGGCCTCCAGTTCGACACTCACGACTTCCTTGCCCGCATCCAGGTCGACGATGTGCAAGGCACCGTCGCATCCCGTGACAAACGCACGGTTTTCAATCACGGTTGGCATGCAACGAATTTCATCCGCCGTCTCGAACTTCCATTTTTCGTCGCCCGACTTTGCATCGAGGCAATAAAGCATCGCGTCTTCGGCGCCGACGATCACGGTGTCTTTGTAAAAGTTAACACTTGAGGTGATGGCGGCTTCTGCCTGGAACTTCCATTGCTGCTCGCCTTTTTCGTTGACGCAATACAAGTTCCCGTCCAAGTCGCCGATGTAGATCAAGCCATTTTTGAAAGCGGCTGAACCGACGAATCCAAGCGTGGGTTTTTCCTTCGGGAACTGCCAAAGCTTCTCGCCCGATTCGAGGCTCAACGCCAATAAGGTTCCATTTCCTTCGCCGATATAGACGACTCCTTTATGGACAATGGGCGAGCCGTCAAACATCCCGTTTTTGACTTTGAATTTCCAGGCGACTTTCAGCTTGTCGCCGAGCTTGGCTTTGGTGACACCCGTGGCGGCGGGATTGCCTCGGAACATGGTCCAATTCTTG
This sequence comes from uncultured Pirellulaceae bacterium, assembly GCA_964434955.1. Taxonomy (GTDB): domain Bacteria; phylum Planctomycetota; class Planctomycetia; order Pirellulales; family Pirellulaceae; genus JANQLU01. The sequence goes on along the minus strand of CAYSXI010000114.1, from coordinate 14,839 downwards.
ACGTTCGCTTTGTCCGCCGCAGCTGGTTTGTCCGCCGAAGCTGAATTGGGCTGACCCTTCTGAGGAACTTTCTCGCGAGCTCCCTCGAAAGCCATGAGGGAAGGAGCCAAAAAACAAACCGACAATATTCCAAGTCCGAGCAACTTTTGCCATCGAGCGAGTTTGAATGAAGCCATGATCATCCCAAGCATGAAGGGTAATGAGGGGCGGGCGTTCCTACATCTTACGCTTATTTTACAGCGCCTGTTCGTAAAGTTGCAGCAAGTTTCGCTGATCCACCGAACGCGGGTTGAATTGCCCTGTCCATTGCGTCGCTGCATTTTCGGACATTTGGTGAAGTTGGTCGTTAGCGACACCACATTGGGTCAATCGAGTTTCGAGTCCGGCAGCGTCCACCATGCCCGTGACGAAATCGGCCAGGGCTTCAAAACCACCCGAAGGATCGGGACAGCCTGGCAAATCCGAGGTCTCTTCGAGGAGTTCCCGATACCATTGGCCATGTTCCTGCCCGTTGTATCGGATCACATGGGGTAGCATCACGCCAACCGCCTGGCCATGGGCCGTGCCATAGGTCGCGGTAATTGGGTTGGCTAACGCATGGCTTGCACCCAGCATCGAATTTTCAATCGCGATGCCGGCATAGGCCGCGCCGAGTTGCATTGCGGAGCGGGCTTCCAGGTCGTCTGGAAACTCAAGGACTTTCTGAAAGTTACCCGCGATCAATCGCCAGGACTGCCTGGAAAACAAAACTGAAATCGGGTTTCGCTTTTTCGTGACATAGGTTTCCAAAGCGTGGGAAAGCGCATCGATCCCCGTTAGGGCCGTTACCCAATGCGGTTGGGTCATGGTCAGGTTTGGATCAAGAATCGCGATCCGGCAAGACGCTTTCACATCGCCGCAAGCCATTTTCGCATGCGTTTTGGAATCGGAGATCAATGCAAACGATTGCATTTCGCTTCCGGTTCCGGAAGTGGTTGGAACGGCAATCATGGGAAGCATCGGCCGCAACGCTTTGCCGACCCCCCAGTAATCTTTCATTTCCCCGCCGTTAGAATACAGGAAGTTGATTCCTTTGGCGCAATCCATGGCGCTGCCGCCACCCAGGCCGACCAGCATCTCGGGTTCGATCCGCCGGGCAATTTTCAGGCCAGAGTCGACATTGGCCGTCGTTGGATTTTCTTGAGCGCCATCAAAAAGCGTCGTTTCGATTCCAGCGGCTTCCAACGAATCGATTCCCCGCGCTACATGTCCCGCTTCCACAATTCCGGGATCGGAAACCACCAATACGCGCCGCGCGCCCAATTCGCTGGCGAGTTCGCCCAGTCGATTGATTGCGCCTTCACCACGAACCATACGGGTCCGCAAGAAAAAATCAAAATCATTCGGCGATGTCATGAATCTCTGTTCCAGGAGATACGATCAAGTTGTCATTAAGAGACGTTCGCCATTTCCCGAGTGGTCTGGTAAGCCCGGGAACGGAACAGGAAGTCGATGATATTGCCTTCGTGGGGTTGGAGCCAATTCAACTTGCTCGTTGGAATCGGACCAATGTTCAAACGATCGATGTGCGTCGCATCGGTGGCCGCTTGAATCAACGAATCGTCGTTCGTGATCACGGTTCCAACCAGGGTGTAGCCAATCTGCTTCAGGAACTGATCCTGGGGACATTCAACCACCGTGCTGAAGGGATACATGAATTCCTTCTTGGCAATTTCGTTGTCGGGCGATTTGCAATGCACGATCGTTGGACGCAAGTAAGAATAGCGTTCATGGTCAATCAAACGCTCACCATACTTGGAGGTCATGTCCGTAACGCCATCCTCCTTGAGGTCCTGTGAAATCATGTCCCAAACGGCTTTGCCCATTCCTGGGACCGTGAAGGCGGCAAGACCGGCATCGGGATCGGTCGGCGGTTTCGCTTCAATTGGGCCGAGTCGCTCGGCAAGCGCTTCGGCAATTTCCATGGTGTGGCGGGAAGCCCAAACCCCCGAACAGTTGATGCAACCTCGACCACTATTGATGTAAATGCTTTCGGCAATCACATCGATATACTCTTCCCAGTTGTCGACCACATCGTCGGCAATCAGGATCTTGGAAAAACCAGGACCATGTGCCTGGACTTTGGGATTTCCTTTGTAACGTTCAACCGTTGGCAGCCCACCAAAGATCATCGAGCGATCACAGGCTGCCAAGACGGCAGCGCCGGCAGCTGCTTCCCCCGGATAAAGCGAGAAGACATCCGCAGGAACTCCGGCCTCGATGAAGGCTGAAATCATTCGATAAGGGGTCCAAGGCTCTTGCGGACCGGGTTTAAGTACCAAGCCCATTTGCAGGGGAATTGCCGGCAGCCAAAGTGTGTGAACCCCCGGCGAGTTCGAAGGAAGAACGGCGGCGAGCACCGGAGTCTGAGCCTGATAACTAACCACCACTCCGCGATCTTCCAGTCCATAGCCTTCGGTCAGGATGTCCAAGGGCAATCCGCGAGTGAGGCAATCAAGAATTTGCTCCATGTTCCGAAGCACGAAAGAATTCTTGGACATGTTGCCTCGGCACATGTGCTCGGGCAAACCTGTGCTCGCCGACTGTTGATGGACGAAATCGTCCGGCGACTGGGTGCCGTCACCCAAAGGAAGGGTGGCCGTCTCGTAAAGATCGGCGGCGGTTTTCATCTTTTCAATCAGGTCAGCACAGGGGATATCCCGCAGGATCTCACGTGCCTTGTGCGCTGTTCGCATGTCGCGACGGATCAGTCCGTCATTTGCCTGGCTGACTTTGGCGATTGGTTCGCCGGTAGCAAAATGAACGACGTCCGCGATCTCAAGCGACTCGTAAGCTTTTCCCCAACGCAATACAGGTATGTTGAGCACTGCCTTCTCCCAAATATTTCAACAATCGATAAGTGCCGTCGTGTTCGTTTAGTAAACGCCTACGGTCGTTGCGGATGCCAACTCGTGGAATGGACGAACGCCACTAACTCCACTCCAAGGATACGTGTCGAAGGGTGCCTCGTGTTCACCTTCATCTCGCTCCAGGAATCCCGGAATGAAGAATTCCTTGGTCAACGTGTAAAGTTTGACACGCCCTGTTTCGCCATAACCGACGATTTGAGTGTGGTCGTCAAAAGATACAACCTCCGTAACCGCTCTGGGTTGCGGAGCGTAATAGCTGATTTTGAACTTGTCTTCCGCGGTGACCGGCTTGCTGCAGGCCAAACCCATCAAGGTATTGCCATAGGTCGGCGTCATGAAGATTCCGCTTTCCTCGGGCGGGCCGCCGAAAAGTTCCTCCACACAGTAGCGTGTCCACTGGGGCGTGAACTCAGTACCCCCCGAAAAGATTCCGGTGATCCCGGTATCTGCCAAGGTCATGCCTTTTTCTTCCAGACCGAGGCAAAGCGACTCCAACAATTTCGGCGTGGCGAACATGCACTTGACGTCATGATTGGCGGTTAGAATCGTGATCGCCTGGTCAATGCAATGCTTCTTGTATTCCTCGAGGTGTTCCATCCAGCCCTTCTTGATCAACTTGACGACCCACCGTGGGTCCAAGTCAATGCAGAAGCAGATGCCGCCGCGATGCTGACAAAGGTGTTCCACAGCCAATCGCAAGCGTCGTGGTCCCGACGGGCCGAGCATCAACCAGTTGCTTCGCTTGGGAAAGTACTCTTCCGGCAATGTGTCGCTGAACATTTCGTAGTCGATTCGAAAGTCATGTACGACGACGCGACTCTTGGGAACCCCCGTGGTTCCCCCGGTCTCGAAAACATAAGTCGGATCATTCTCGTACGCCTTCGGGCGCCATCGTTCGACCGGTCCACCACGAAGCCAATCGTCTTCGAAGAGGGGAAACTTCTTCAAGTCATCGAAACTGCGAATTTCAGTCAAAGGGTCAAAGCCCAGTTCGGCCTTCTTTCCGAGCCAAAATGGGCAGCCGGTTGCCTCGTCAAAGTGCCAGCGGACCATCTCGACGGTGTGTTCGTCCAGGCGTTGGCGGGCTTGTTGGACCTGCTGTTCAAGGTCAGTATCGATTGTAGACATTGCTGTTTCTCCAAATTCAATCTTTCGATGGAGGTCAGGACGAATCTATCATGAGAATCATTGACCCGTCTCAAGTCAACGAGTCAAATTTCACGCCTTCCGACGGAAAACGTCGGTAAACTCAAGCCAGATTGGCCAAATTCGGTGTTCGGCAATGTCGGTTCCCGCGACGGTCTGCCGTTCCGCCCTGACGCCACAGATTCATCCAACCGCAAAGCAAGGCACATGTTCACTTCTAAGACCATTCATCATCATTTCGCCTTATTTTTGAGCCTCTGTCTAGGAATGTTGGCCTTCAGTGTCGCAGGCTGTATTCCAAACGAGAAACCGGAGAATCGCCAGGCGGATTCGAATTTCAAAACGCCCCGTTCTTTGCCTTCGATCCTCGAGCGAGAGGAATACCTCAAGGCCGATTTCCGCGTGCTTTTTATCGGCAACAGCCACACCTCCACCTGCTTGATGCCGAAAACGGTCGAAACTTTGTTAAACGATCGACAATCCGAGAAAAAAGTTTATTGCGCCATTTGTGCAGGATCCTTTCTGTCCGACCACCTGAGCCGCGAGAAAACCACCAACCTGATTAAGAATGGCAAGTGGGATGTCGTGGTCCTCCAGGCCCAAAAGTACAGCGTATCGAGGTCCCGCGATTACCCGATCGACGCCGCTTTGGCGTTGACCAAAATGGCGGAGAAAAGCGGCGCCAAGGTTGTCATGTACCCGGAATTTGGACAGCGACAGAAACGAGGCGAAGCCGGCGTGGAATCCTGTATCGATGAAGCCCGCTACGTCCACCAACTCTACGAATCGATCGTCAAGAAATCCGGTGCCGCGATTGCGCCGGTCGGACTTTGTTGGAACGAAGCCCTCACCCGTCACCCGGACTGGCATTTCCATTCCGATGGCAATCACGCCAACGAGTTGGGCGCGTTTCTAACTGCGGCCGTTTTCGAGAAGTGTTTCCTTGACGAATTCTTGAAAACAGATTCCGACAAAGTTGTCGCGTTTCAACCCGATTCCAAGTTTGAGCGCGTCGACGTCAACAAGCAAAAAGAGCTGCGGGAAATCGCCGCCAAAGTTATCCGTCGAGCCAAAGCGAATAGCGAAAGCAACGGGCGTGAGAAGGAGGGGAAGTGATGACAAGCAAAAGAGCCATGCGGGCAACCACAAGCCCGTCATGCTAGTTGTCTGAACTTGAGCGAAGTTGTGTGTGCAAGTAATTCGCTCGCTCGCGGTTTCGATCCATCGAGTCCAAAGGCATGCCGCTAAGTTTCTGCAGATGGGCCGGCTGCGTGTGAATGAATAGCTTGTTGATCGTTGGGATCTCAAGGTCGCTGATCAGTCCCAGGTTGATGCCCAGTCTTACCTGCGACAGCAAATGCATGGTTTCTTCACTGCTGATCTGTTTGGCGTTCTGCAAAGTCCCGAAGGCGCGGCATACACGATCAAACAAATCGTTGTGACCTTCTTTGACCAGGTAATCGCGCGCTTTTCGTTCGTACTGAAGAAGCACCGGGACCACATCCTTGACCTGGCGGATTAGTTCTTCTTCCGATTTTCCTAGCGTGATCTGATTGCTGACCTGATAAAAGTCGCCCATGGCTTGGGAGCCTTCACCGTACAAACCGCGAACAGCCAGGTTAATCTTTTGCAGACTGCGAAAAACCTTTTCGATTTGTTGCGTGTAAACAAGCGCCGGCAAATGAACCAGGACGCTCACCCGCATACCGGTTCCCACATTCGTTGGGCAGGCGGTCAAGTAGCCAAGTTTCTCGTGAAAGGCATAGGTCAAATTCTCTTCGATGGCATCGTCGATCGCGTTGATCTGTTGCCAGGCGTCTTCCAGCGCCAGCCCGCTCTTCATGACCTGAATTCGAAGGTGGTCCTCTTCGTTGACCATGAGGCTGAGATTTTCGAATTGGTCAATGGCGACGATGCGAGCGCCTTCCGAGTCCGCATGCTCGCGGCTAATGAGTTGCCGCTCTACCAGAAACTGTTTGTCGATGGATTCCAGATCGTTCACGTCAAAAAACGTGACACCGTCCATTTCATCGCGGAGACGTTGGTCGACGGTGGCAGCAATATTCGCGCGGTCGATGTCCGTGCACCGCCGGATAAAGGGGAAGTCCGCGAGGTTCCTGGCCAGCCGGATCCGGCTGCTCATTACGATGTCCGATTCGGGACCGACACCGCGAAGCCACTCGCCACACCGACCCGCCAAATCATCCAGGATCAACACTAGCCTTTTTCCTCAATCTGACGAATGCGGTCTCTCAACTCGGAAGCCTTTTCGTAGTCTTCCGTTTCTATCGCTTCTTTCATTTCCCGACGGACACGAATTAGTTCATTCTGACTCTCGGCGTCGTAAGCCCCCTGAGCCGGGCGCTTTCCAATGTGCTCCAATTTCGAGTGAACATTGACCAACAGGTTTTCCAAATCGTCGCCAAAATAGGTGTAGTCGTAAGGGCACCCCAGCCGGCCTTCCTGGCGGAACTCGTAAAAGGTGATTCCGCAAATCGGACATTCCTTCGTATCGAGGGCTGCAAGTTCCTCCGCGGTTTGCCCCAGCTTCAATTGATGCTCGAGCAAATGCGAAAGCGTTGGCGTCGGCGCCGCGGTCTCTTCCGGCGGATTCAAATACTCCTTGGCACATTCTGGACACAGGTGCAACGCAAGAAGTTCATCACCGGTCAAATCGGTGATGTGGAAAGTTGCCGGTTTGTGACACTTCTGGCAATTCATGCGACGGCGTTCATAAAAGCTGTTGGGACGTCCGAATTCTATCGGTGGTGTCATAACGATTCAAGATTGTTCCGCCGTTGTGACGATTTCCCCACGTTGTTAAGCTGCTTACTGCCTTTGATATTCGGATCGCCGCGCGATGAAATCGTATAATCTTGACTTGACAACTTTTTGCAAGCTTGCTCGCCAGTTTGACGCGATCCCCGTTTGCCGGACACTTCTGTCGGATAGTTTGACGCCGGTCAGTGCCTTTCAGCGAATTGACGATGGCAAAACGGCTTGTCTTTTCGAAAGCGTTGTCGGTGGAGAACGAGTCGGCCGCTTTTCATTTCTTGCTTCCAAACCGATTTGGACACTCAAGGCTTGGGCCAATGAGATCAAGTTCACGAGAAATGGTAGCACCGAAGAGAAGACGGTCGACAACCCGCTCGAATTTCTTCGGGAGAAACTGGGCGAACTGAAAGTCCCACAGCTTCCTGGGATGCCGCCGTTCAATGGCGGTGCCGTCGGATACGCCGGTTATGACGTCGTTCGATACGTTGAGCGCTTGCCGAATGCTCCGGATGATGACCGTGAATTGCCCGATCTGTGTTTTTCATTTTATGACCAAATGCTGGTCCTGGATCATATCAAGAAAACCTTGACGGCTTTGGTTTTGTGCCGGGTGGGTGACTACGAAACGCCCGAAGCGGCTTTTGAATCAGCAACCGCACGAGTCGATGACTGGGTTCGCGAACTGAATGAAAGTCAAAACGAGCTTCAGTGTGTCGATATTGACCCAACCGCCCGCGCGACGGATTTTGAATTCCAATCGAATTTGAGCCAGGAACAATTTGAGGACTCGGTGCGAAAGTGCGTCGAGTACATCCAGGCAGGCGATGTCTTCCAGGTCGTCATAAGCCAGCGTCTTCAAATGGATATTGCTTGCGATCCCTTGGAGATCTATCGAAGCCTTCGTGTATTAAATCCCAGTCCGTTCATGTTCTTCCTCCGCACCGAGGAATGCACGTTGGTTGGCAGTTCACCGGAAATCATGTGTCGCGTCGAAGAGCGAGAAGTCACGGTTCGACCATTGGCTGGAACCCGGCCAAGGGGCAAAACGGATGCGGAAGACAGGCAACTCGAAACGGAGCTGCTTGACGATCCCAAGGAACGCGCTGAACATGTCATGCTGGTCGACTTGGGACGTAACGATGTGGGCCGAGTTGCCACGATCGGCACGATCGAGCTACCTGACCTGATGGTTGTTGAACGCTACAGTCACGTGATGCATATTTCCTCCACGGTGATTGGTCAGTTGCGAGATGACCTGGATGCTTTTGACGCGCTGATGGCAAGTCTCCCTGCGGGAACCGTTTCCGGCGCCCCAAAGGTTCGCGCGATGGAAATCATCGATGAAATGGAACCGCACCGCCGCGGACCCTATGCGGGCGCGGTCGGGTACGTTGATGTGACTGGCAATATGGATACCTGCATCGCACTTCGTACCATCGTCATTGTTGATGGAGTCGCCTACGTTCAAGCCGGTGCAGGAATCGTGGCCGATAGTGATCCAACCAGCGAATACACGGAAACACTTAACAAGGCCCGGGGGCTTTGTTCGGCCATTGAATTGACCCGACGAAGACTGCAAGACTAAACCCGCTCATTGGCGGGACGAGTTGATTCGCGCGTCTTGTCTCTCTTTTTCTTTTTGCCGGAGTTCTTTTTGCCGGAGTTCTTTTTGGTTGCGGGTTGGTAGTGCTTCAAAAAAGTATCGACCTGATCCTTGCCTTCCATGAAGCCGTGTTGCACCAGAAACGCGTCCATTTTTTTGACGGTGTCAGCAAAGGGTTCGTTTTTGTTCCTCCCAAAGTTAAAAAACCCGTGACCCATGTTGTCGTAAACATGAAGCTGTGAATCGGAGCCAGCTTCTTTCATTTTGGCTTGAAACGCCTTCGCCGTTTCTACGGAAATCAGTTTGTCTTGATCTCCCAGGAAAACGATTCCCGGCGGGATGCCTTGGCGAATGTTATGGTGCGGAGAAATCGTCTTCCAGTAATTCTTGACGGTCTTGTGGCCCCATTGCCCCGGACCATTGTTGTAGACCGGATTGAATAAGACCATCGCGTTGGGAACGCATGAGACACTCGTGTCTTCGTTGGGTTGGTTGAGTTCTTTGAGCGTTGCCGTCGCGGCCGCCACATGCCCTCCGGCCGAACCACCGGCTGCCGCAATTCTGCTTGCGTCGATGCGAAACTTTTTTGCATTGGTTCGCAGAAACCGGACGGCCGATTTCGCATCATAGACGCACTCTTTTGGCGAAGTCCCGTGTGAGCGTTTGGTTCGATAATCTGCCAGGACGGCGACGACGCCACGGGATTTCAGGTATTCCGCGTGGGGTACAAACTGGCGAGGCGTACCACCGACCCAGCCGCCACCAAAGAAAAATACGACGGCGGGACGATTGGATTGGGATTCGCCATCCGGATCGAAGAAGTAGAGTCGAAGATCCCGCTTTTCATTTTTTTTGTAAACGACATGAAAATCGGCACCAAACGTTTCAGGATCGCTGGATTCAATCTGTTTTTTGTTTTGTTTCTTGTTTTGGCCGCAAGCGCCGGTTGGCATGAGCATGCAGGCAGTGACAAGTAGCAGGGCGATCGGATAACCGTAGATTTGTCTCATGATTTTTACCAAGAACGATTCTGGAATTATTCGTGCTAAGGAACTTCAGCGGAGTTTCGAAGTTTCCGTTTCGACGTTGTCGTCTTCCATGATGAACTCGGAATCATCATCGACCACCTTCTTTTTTCTCGATTCCAAGTATTCGCGCCAATAATGAGTCACCAGGAATACGCCTCCGACAAGAGCACCTGCCAAATAGCCGAAGATGCCCCCACCAATCAGCGTCGGCAACACGAGGGTAAAAACGGCTGGCTCGACGTGATCCCAATTGAAAAAAAGCATCATCACAAAAACCACGAACGACGCGATAACGCCGCCAACCACGGAAGCAACTCGAGGCATCTTGCCACGAAAAAGGACGGGCTGGCAGGCGGCCACGATGGTCACATACAGAATTGCCGCCGAGACCTCCAGTTTGGGAATCCCGATGGCAATCAGAAAGCCAAAGGTAGCCGCGTAGCAAAACGTCACGATCAAAATCGTCGCCGTATCGAACTTCCTCGGCGCAGAAAATATCGTCACCGGCTTGGAGTCGAATCCAATCGCAACAGGCGGCGGGGCTTGGAGAACGGGAGGCTTTTCGTGATGGCTCATTTGGGCGACAGGGTTGAAAACCCGATTGTAGTCGATTTGCACCCTCGCGAGTCGATGGACCGCCCCGTTTTTTGATCGAAGGACTCTCCGAACGGGAAATCAAATGGATTGCCTCAGCGCGCGGATCATCAAAGCCCTTTTTCGATTAACATCGTTTGGTAGTGTTTTTTTCGAATTTTCTTGTCTCATAGTCCGAATCACATGAGTGGAAACGCGGATAACTCAAGTTCCTTGATCGCTTGATCGACGTGTTGGTGGAAGAATTTACGGATCGTGTTCGAAATGGTGAAAGTCCCACAGTCGAAGACTACGCCTTGCGATATCCCAATCTTGCGAACGAGATTCGCGATGTATTTCCTGCTTTGTTGATGATGGAACAGGCCCAGCCGGAAGCAACCCATGAGCGGGGGTTGGGCAGCCGATCAGGCCTTCTGCCGCAATCCCAGATTGGAGACTATCGAGTTGTCCGGAAAGTTGGACAGGGAGGAATGGGAGTTGTCTATGAAGCGGAACAAGAGTCGCTCAATCGCCGTGTCGCTCTCAAGGTCCTTCCTCACCATATTGCCAACGACAAGAAGTTTATTGAGCGATTCAAACGGGAAGCCAGGGCGGCAGCCAAGCTTCACCACACCAACATCGTTCCCGTCTTCGACGTTGGACAGGAAGGTAACACGTTTTACTATGCCATGCAGTTCATCGAGGGCCAACCTCTCGACGATGTACAAAGGGAACTGATCGCAATTCACGAAGATAAATCTTCAACCGCCAGTTCAAAGATTTCCAAGCTCATTTCAGGAAGTAATTCGAGCGGTTCACAAGCCAAAAGAATGGCGTACTTCAAGTCGATCGCTACGATCGCAGCTTCCGTGGCAGACGCACTAGGATATGCCCATGAGCGATCCATCATTCACCGTGATGTCAAACCATCGAACCTCTTGTTGGATACCGATGGCGTCATCTGGTTGGCCGACTTTGGTTTGGCGAAAACGACAGATAGCGAACTTACCGAGACAGGAGATTTTGTCGGTACGGCACGGTATATGTCACCCGAGCGTTTCCAAGGAACGGCGGATCATCTCGGTGACATTTACGGGCTCGGGGTCACACTTTATGAGCTGGCGACGTTGAAGAAGGCCTTCACCGCCGAGAATCGACTGCAGCTGATGGATCAAATTGCCAATGTCGATCCTCGCCGTCCCATTGAAATCAACCGACATCTACCCATTGATTTGGAAACGATTGTCCTCAAAGCCATGGAGAAGGAGCCGAAACGACGGTACCAGAGCGCCGCTGAAATGTCGGCCGATCTTCGACGATTCGTTGATGATCAACCCATTCACGCGCGACGGGCAACGCTTGTTGAACGCGTCGTTCGCTGGATGAAACGGCACAAGGCGCAAACAGCTGCCATGTTCTCAATGGCGGCCGCGATCCTCATCCTGGTGGTCAGTAGCATTCTTGTTATCCAGCAAAGGAACGTTGCGCAAACCAATTTTGTCGAATCGGAGAAACAGAAAAAACGAGCCGACGGAAACGCCATCGAGGCAAATCGGGAAGCCAAGCGGGCTCGGGATGCGGTCAAGAAGATGTTGACCTCCGTCGCCGATGTTCGCCTTAGAAATATTCCCATGATGGACGGACTCCGGAAGAAGCTCCTCGAAGAGGCTTTGGAATTCAATCAGGCATTCTTGAAGTCCAGCGAATCCAAGGAAGATCGACACGAAGCGGCGGCCGCACATCGTCGACTTGCAGAAATTTATTCGATGCTCGAGAAAAATGAGCAGGTTGAAAGCGAGTATTCCAAAAGTCGAGAGCTGTTCAAAGAAATCTGCGACTCCGACCCGGAAGAAATGTTCGCGCGAGAACTCTATGCCGAGACAACCATCGATTTTGCCCGCCATCGCTTGAAGTTAAGCAAGTTCGATAGCGCAGCGGTTTTGGTTCTTGAGGCCACCAGCGAATACGACCGTCTTTTCCGGGAGTCCCCCGAAATCGTTCGATACCGAACTGGACTCGCAGTGAGTCAATCGCTGCTGGCGGTTTGTCGATTCAAAGTCGGCAAGATTCCCGAGGCAAATGAGAATTACGAAGAGTCAATTCGGCAGTTCGCGGCGACAACGCTCGACATCCAAGACGAACAGGGAAGACATGGTCTCTTCGAGTTCGCGAGAACACGTGTCGGTTTCGCGCACTTTCTTCTCTCAACGCGGCGACCCCAGAAAGCCATGGAGCAGTTGGAGTCTTCTCGCGCGACACTCGAGACGCTGATCGCGCAGTTTGAAGAAGAAAGGAACTATCGCGAATCCTTAGCGGATTGCATCAACCAGATGGGGAGCCTCGCTTTGAAAACCGGAAAGTTGGTTGATGCGCAGAAACATTTCGAGCGCGCGGTTGATGTGTTGATGAAGTTAGCTAGTGACTTTCCGCAAATTCCCAATTATCGTTTGGACGCTTGCGTCTGTTTGAATGGTTTGGCAATTGCGCATGCCATATCGGGGGAAAACAAAGCGGCCGAAAAAGAGTTTGAGCGGGCGGTGAAAATCATCGAAACGTTGATCAAGGATTCCCCCGAGGTTCGCAAGTTTCGTTTTGAAGGTGCCCATTGTGTTCGTCGACTTGCCGTGCATTACCTAAATGACGGTCGTCCACAGGAAGCGATTGAACCGTTCGCGAAGGCTTATGGAATGATGCAGGAACTTGTCGATCAGGCACCAGAAGTCACTTCCTACCAGGTTGATCTTTCGGAACTCGCCTTTCTAACTGGGACGACGATCCTGAAGACCCAGCCACAGAACCGCGAAGGTCCTGAGTGGGCTCAAAAGGCAATCGACCTGGCAGAGAGACTTGCCACTGATTCGCCCGAGCAATCGCGAATACGACACAAACTGGGTAAATGTCTTCGGCTGCAGGGAATTTTTCGGAGGAACGCGGAGAAATACGACGTTTCCGAAAAGCTATTCGTTCGTGCGATAGAAATTCATCGCCAATTGGTCAAGGAAGTCCCCGAATTCGAAGAATATCATCGACATTTGGCGATTTCACTCCATGAATTGAGCGAACAAAAGCTTCGACAAAAGGATAGCGCGGCAGCGGAACAACATTCTCTCGAAGCGCTTGCGCTTCGGGAAAGAAATGAAGCAAAGAATCCGAATCGTTTCGATCACAGTTTGGAAATGCTCATCAGCCGCTACCAACTCGGGCAAATTTATCGCCAGATGGACAAGGCAAACAAAGCGATCGAACAGTACGAGTACGCGATCAACTATTGCAAAAAGAAAATTGACGACGTACCAGAACACTCGCGATTTCGTTATCAGTACCTGGTTTCGATTCAACAACTGATTGAAGCCCAGCTCGAATTGCGATCTTCATCCGAGGCGGACAAGTGGTTCAAGATAGCCATTGACTTTTATCGTGCCGAACAAGCACTCGGAAAACCCGATCCCGAGGTCTTGCGTATCGGTAAGGAAATCGTGGAACTTCGGGAAGGACAAAACCGATAGATTCCGAAAACCGAATCGATCATATTCGGCGAAACAAAATGCTTCCAAGAATTGCGAGCAAGCTGGCAAGGTAAAACCAGTGTGTGATCGGTTGGCGAATGTTTTCTGATTTCAAATCCTTGGCCACGGTCGTCGCCGAAAACGAATCCAGTGTTTCAATTTCGGGTGAAAGTGTTTGCAAGAGTCCGTATTCCGCCGGGTAGGGCCGCAAGTAATGCAGAACCTTGATTTTGTTGCTTGCCGGATCTCGCAGGCGAACGGTTAGCTTGTCTTTCTTCGCAATCGGAATTTCGGCACGATATCTACCCAGACCCACTTCATCGACCGAATACTTGGTCATGGTTCCCTGGCTATCCAGCGAATCCAATTCCCAGGCCACTTTGGATTGAAGTCGCCCATTCTGGTCTCGCGCCTGGATGTCGAGGATCCAACGGTCATTGACCATCTGTTGTTGAACTTCGATTCCCTGGCTGTTTGAGTTGCGCGCGATCGTACGAAAAATCTGGCCCCAAAAGGAGCCGACTTTATCCCAAACCAGCCATTCGCCACCCCAGCGTTCGGTCAAGTCACTCGTGTAGGCCATCGTGGTTCCCAAACCAAATCGCCCAACCGCAAGCAGCGGGTCGCCCGTTTCGGTCACCAGGAGTACTTGCGCCGTTGGTTTTTGCTGGGTCATGACATAACCAAGCGTGAATGGAAGTTCGGCTTTGGTGAATCCCGCTAGCGCTCGATGATCGCCGGTTTGAACGGAGCCAAACAGATCTTCCTTGATCGCCGATTTTGATGCCTGCATGGTTTCCTTGGTAAATATCTGCGGCACGTTGGCCGGATCGTTTGTCTCGTAATATCTGCCGCGACCAATCTCCGCCAAGTTGGAAAGAAGTTGCCGATCGGCATCACCGAGCGCCACCGTACTGACGGTGATCCCTACATCGGTCATGGCTTGAACCAGTGATTCATGATCGGCAGCCGTTGTGTGGCCATCGCTCAAACAAATCATGTGCCGAATCTTGGCGTTGGTGTTTTCCAGCATTTCTTTGCCGGCAACCATGCCGGGATACATGTTGGTGCCGCCACCCGCATCCATCGTTCGTATCGCCGACTCAATGGCGTCGGCCTGGATGGCGCTTTTCATCTCACTCACGATATAGGGTGAGCTGTCAAAACCGACGACGCCAATCTGATCGCGGGGACCAAGCAACTCGACGGCCGCGATCGCAGCTTGCCGAGCCAATTCGATCGGAACGCCTTCCATGGAGCCTGACTTGTCCATCACCAGGACCATCGCCAGTGACGGTT
>CAYSXI010000113.1:0-17041 GCA_964434955.1 uncultured Pirellulaceae bacterium | reverse complement strand
TCTGGCTTCCGCTCGCAGTATGTCTTGGCATCCTCGGCCTGGTACTCTGGCAGTCACCCAACTTTGGGCAGCACAACAATCAGGTTGGCTCGCCGATCGCGGGTGATTTCCTGCAGGAATGGATTGGTGGCTATGCGTTGAGAACCGGAGGGCCCGACGCACTATTCGACCACCATCACTTGAAACAGCTTCAGCACGACGAAAGCTTGCTGGGTTTTCGCTGGACGGAGAATGAATACTTCGCCATGGTGTACCCGCCGTTCTATTACATGTTCTGGGTACCATTCTCGTTTTTGCCCTACGCGATTGCGGCTTGGCTCTTCATTTTCTCGATGATCGCTTTCTTCCTGGGCTCACACTTCTTGATGCTCCGCTGTTTGAGATCGATCGAAGAAAACGGGGGGGGTCGAAGACGATCAACCGATCTCAACCATTACTTGCCGTGGCTGCTGGTCGCAGGCGCAATTTACGTTCCGGTGATCCGAAGCATCACAACAGGTCAGAAGGGCACTTTCTGCTTGTTTGTCTTGGCCGTCGCGTTTTTTCTTTATCTGAACTCCAGACGATTCGCATCTGGCTTGACGTTTGGATTGATGGCGTTCAAACCTCAGTTGGCGTTGCCGATCGGCATTTCCATGTTGGCCCGCCGCCAATGGGGGTTTGTGATCGGATCGTTATTGGTCGTGGGTGTGTTTGTCGGCATGTGCTTTTCGCTTGGCGGCGAAACATGTGTTCGTTACACGCAGTTTTGTCTCGGGGCAGGGGACTATGTTGAAACAAGTGGATACGACCTCTACAAATCGCACTGCCTGTTTGGGTTTCTTTCGATGCTGGGTGGGGGAGAATCGACTTGGCATACGAAAATCAGTTGGTTGATTTCGGTTGGGTTGATTGGCGTGCTGCTGGTTCGACTGAATTTCCAGATCCGCGATTTGCCCAGGTCCACGCGCCGGACAATCGAATTCAGTTGCCTGGTCTTGGCGACCTTGTTGGCGACGCCGCACCTTTTTTCCTACGACCTCACGCTCTTGCTGTTGCCGATGTACTTGCTGGTCGGCTTGATGGGTCAGCAGGTATTCAGTCGGTTTCAAACGATCAAAATCGCAACGCTCCTTGTCGCGTTGTTCGTCGTGTCGGGATTTAGTCACGTGGTGGCCGCCCTGTATGGCCTGCAATTGACCACCTTGTTGATGATGGCCCTGCTGTGGGTCCTTTGCTGGGAAAAACCCGGCTTTGAGAAACAACCCGTCGATGCACCCAATGAGTTGAACGCCTTGGGCAAAAATCAGGCCTGAGCCGGACCGCGCATTCGAAGAAATAGCAAAGGGATTCGCGACCCAAGATGACGCGACTCTTTTTGAAGGCGATAACGAGTGGGAGCGTCAACCGTTTCTAACGGACCTGCTTGACCGATTCCCGAATCACCATGTCAGCGTTGAACTTGGGGATATCGAAGCTCTCGTTTTTCAGAACGCTAATTAGGGCCCTTGCGGCGCAACGCCCCATTTCCGATGACGGTTGCGCCATCGTCGTCAGCGGCGGCGTCATGTAAGCCGAGTCCGGTTGATTGTCGAACCCAATGATTGACACATCTTCGGGGACTCGAATGCCTTTTCGATAAAGTGCGAGCCTGGCTCCAAACGCCATTTCGTCATTGGCGGCAAAAAGTGCCGAGAACTGTCGTTTCTGCATCAGAAACGATTCGATGGCGAGGACTCCCGACTGTCCGTTGAAGTCGCCTTCATAAATCAAGTTTTCGTCAAACGCGATATCGGCTTCGTCCAACGCACGCTTGTAGCCGTTGAGGCGGTCAATTGAGTCCTGGTGATCGACAATTCCGGTGATATGAGCAATCTGTTTGTGCCCACAATCGATCAGATACTTGGTTGCTTCGTATCCGCCTTTTTCGTTGTCGACATAAATGCAGCTCCCTTCCCAGGATTCCATATTTCGAGCGACAACGACAATGGGCTTGTCATCGCGGATTTCCTTGAGCGTATCTTCGGACAGATATCCACCAACAACAATCAGGCCGTCAACTTGTCTCGCAATCAGGGTACGTATCCCGGCCCGAGTCACGTCTTGATCCCATTGGCCATCGACAAAGATCGGAGAGTAGTTGGTTCCAACCAGTTCGGAGACGATGCCTTGGGTGACCGAATCGTAAAACGGACTACCGATGTTTTGAGTCACAATCCCCAAAGCCATCGTGCTTCCGCCCGCCAGACCGCGAGCAAAGATATTTGGCTGGAAATCGAGTTTTTTCATCGCTTCCAGAACGGCCTGTTTTTTGTCTTCCTTGACGGCGGTTGTGTCGTTGAGGACCCTTGAGACCGTGCTTTTCGAGACATTGGCTGTTTTAGCGATATCTTGAATGGTGATTTTTTTTTGTGTCATCTCGTACGAATATGGCAATCAGAACGGTTTCAAAACGTTCAATACGACTATTTGCCCAAAATTAATATTGACAGAAACAGAAATTGATTAAAAATAGCCGAAAACAGCTATGAAACCGCTCCCAAAATCATATAGTTAATTAATGTCATACTCGGATTATAAGCTCATGTGCACACAAAAACGACCGTCTCGATCGGCTTTTACGTTGGTCGAGCTTCTTGTAGTTATCGCCATTATCGGCATCTTGATCGCGCTTCTGATGCCTGCTGTTCAGCAAGTTCGTGCCGCGGCTCGACGAACGCAGTGCATGAACCGTCTTCGTCAGATCGGTGTCGCCTGCCACAACTTTGAGTCAGGCTACAAGCGGTTTCCTTCTGCTGGGGGCGCAGTCGAGCAATATTGGATCGAAACCAATCGAGCCGAGAATGGCTACGAAAACGCGAGCTGGATGTATCAAATCCTGCCGTTTATCGAGCAGCAGCCCGCTTACGATCATCGATTGGCGAATGGGTGGTTTGACGGTGACCCCGCGCTTGCGTCGACTCCGCTCGAAATGTTCAACTGCCCATCTCGCCCCGAGCGATTTGCGAACTTGGGTTGGACGACCTTTGCATTGGGCGATTATGCCGGTGTCATGGGCAGCTGGAACTCGGTTGCAGGCTGGGGATTTGCCTGGCAAGTCGGTGTTGATCCAACTCCAACCGAACGAGATTACGTTTGGACTGGCATTATCGCACGCGGTGGACACGTCAACTTGAACACCGGACAAATCTACAAATTCAAACGAATCGGATTCCATTCCATTCGTGATGGATCTTCTAACACGATCATGTTTATGGAAAAGGCAGTCAACGCCGATTCCTACTCAATCAATGTTGGTTCCTGGGATTACTGGGAATTGATGGGCTACTACACGGGAGCGGATTGGCCGACGATGCGAATGATCGCAAAAGCGGATTCCGCGATTGGTAATCCGGAAATCGGATTGCTGGATGACGGTGCAGCTCGAAACCCCGCGGTTGGAACCAATGGCGATGGCCGAACGCCGGAATACGGTTTTGGCTCGGCTCACGGCGGCGTGGTCAACGCGATCTTTGGCGATTGCTCGACCCATGCGATTTCAAAATCGGCCGACCTGAGACTGGTTGAACAACTTGGGCATCGGGACGATGGTTCAGTTGTCGACTTTGAAAATCTGTAGAATTGCTCCCTGAATTTGATCCGCCTGTTTCCTCTGGCTGCCATTGCGCGCTTTATCAAGGGAAAATCAGATGAGTTGGAATGCCAAAATCATCATTAGCTTGGCCGCGACCGCAGTGATTGTTGGTGGCATCACCATGATCAGCATGGTCGGCTGCGGGGGAAACTCGCCGGACAAAGCGATTCAGGAAGCAAACAAAACGAACATCGAACGACTGGCCAATCTTTACGTGATGTATCAAGCGAAGAATCGTCTGGCTGGGCCCGAAGACGAAGAGTCGTTCAAAGAGTTTATTCGGAACGCCAGCGATGGCCAGATTCAACGAATGGGCGTCGACAAGAACGATCTCGATTCCCTCTTCGTCAGCGAACGCGACGGGCGCCCATTCAAGATTCGCTACGGGGTTCCCGGAAGCACACGCGGTTCGGTCTCGGCAGTCATCTTCGAATCGACTCCTCAGGAAAACGGAATGTACATGGTGGCGTTTACCTCGATGGTCGAGAAAGAGGTTGATCAGGATGAGTACGAATCGCTTTGGCGCGGGGAAGGCGATAAAGCAGGCCCCGGATTTAGTGCCCCGATCGATCGCTAGTTCTCAGTTCTTCCGAGTCGGCGACGCGGAACACGTTCGCATTTGCCAGTCGGTCAGTCCATTGTTATCCAAAGTCCAATCGTCCCGCTAACCAAGCGCGACGGCCAAGTTGTCTCAAAGAATGTCAAAACCAGAAAACGACAAAACGACGATCAAGGAAAAGGTTGGTTACGGCCTTGGCGATACTGCGTCGAATCTCTACTGGAAGCTTTTTGAGTTTTTCCAGCTCAAGTTCTATGTCGATGTTTTCGGTATCTCGGCGGCAGCTGCAGGGACGATGTTCTTTGTCACCAAGCTTTGGGACGCGATCAACGACCCAATGGTCGGATTCGTTTCCGACCGCACGCGGACTGCCTGGGGACGATTTCGACCTTATCTCCTTTGGATGGCTTTGCCCCTTGCGATCACAGGAGTGTTCACTTTTTACACCCCGGATTTGTCGCCGCGTGGCAAACTGATCTACGCCTACATTACCTACACGGCCATATTCATGGCCTATACCGCCATCAACATTCCCTATGGGGCCTTGATGGGGGTCATCTCGTCGAACCCCGATGAGCGAACCGTCATCTCGACGTTTCGATTCGTATTGGCGTTTGTTGGCGCGATCATCGTTCAGAAGTTCACGATGCCCCTTGTGGGGTTTTTCGGCGGATCGCGTGAAGTCGATGTCGACGGGGTAAAAACAACGGAATATCTCGATCCGCAGACCGGGTTCTTTTGGGTCGCGGTTTGCTATGGCGTCGTCGCGGTGATCCTCTTCGTGATCACGTTTCTGACGACGAAAGAACGGGTTCTGCCGGATCCCGATCAAAAGTCGAGTTTTCGGGCGGACGTCAAGGACCTGATTGGAAATGGTCCGTGGATTGTTTTGATGCTGGTCGGCCTTTTCCAGATTCTCGCCGGCTGGACGCGTGGAAGCATTACCGCGTTTTACTTTGACAACTACGTCAACCAACCATTCGGGAATTTCCTGGTTCTGGCGACCGTTGCCGGGATTGCCGGGATGATTCTGACCAAACCTTTAACCAAGGTTTTCGGCCGAAGAACGTTGATGATCATGATGAACGTCATCAACGCCTTGCTCACCGCCTCCTTTTTCTTTCTCGGAAAAGACCAGGTGGTGTTGATGTACGTTCTCAATACCACCGCAGCCTTTGTCACGGGGCCGGTCCCCGTTTTGCTGTGGTCGATGTACGCCGACGTGGCGGACTACTCGGAGTGGAAGAACAACCGACGGGCAACCGGGCTCGTTTTCTCGGCCGCGACATTTTCCCAGAAGTTGGGTGGAGCCTTGGGCGCCGCGATTCCCGGATGGCTGTTGCGATATTACGGTTACCAGGCTCCCGTCGACGGCGAAAAAGTTGAACAGTCGGAGCGAACGCTAAACGGAATCGTGATGATGATGAGCTTCATCCCATCCGCCTTTCTCGTCCTCGCCGCCATTTGCCTTTGCTTCTACAGCATTAACGACACCCTCCTGAAGCAAATTGAAGAAGACCTTGCCAAGCGCAAGAAATCACAGGAACAGAACTCGGATTCATCTCCGACCGAATAACCATGTTAGATTTTCAACGAGATCGCCAGCAGCACGATTCACCGCAAGGTGGATTCGTTCAGATTGAAGGCGAATCGTTTTATCAAATAAAAGATGCCCACCTCATGAGAGAATTTTTCATGAGTGTCACGGGTGGCGACAACCATTGGATGTTCGTTTCGAGTCGCGGTGCCTTGACCGCTGGCCGACGAAACGCGGACTCGTCGTTGTTCCCTTACTATTCGGCGGACAAAATCAGCGACCTCGCTGAATCCATTGGATGTCACACCATCATTCAAACGGCCGACCTGCGATCCACCGGCCATCAGAATGAGCAGGAGCCAGCGGTTTTCAACTGGACGCCGTTTCGCGGGCAGCCTCAGCCTTGGCGGCGAGTCAATTTGTACCGGAACGAACTGGGCTCCAAGTTGATCTTTGAAGAGATCAACGAGAAGCATTCTCTGCGGTTTCGGTACCGGTGGGAACTCAGTCGCAAGTTTGGCTTTGTTCGCCGCTGCGAACTCGAAAACATCGGCGATGAACCTTGCACGGTTCGAATCCTGGATGGGCTTCAAAACTTGATGCCTTATGGAGTCAACAGCGACTTCCAGCTGCGTTTCAGTAACCTGGGTGACGCCTACAAGAAAAACGAACTTCACGATGAAATTCCGCTCGGAATCTTTTACGTCAGCTCCATTCCAAGCGATCGCGCCGAGCCGAGCGAGGGCTTGAAGGCCACAATCGTTTGGCAAACCGGACTAGATGATTCCCAGTTTTTGCTTTGCGACAACCAGGTTCGGGCTTTTGAGGGCGGACATCGGGTCTCGACCGAATACGACATTCGAGGCCGACGCGGCTCCTTTTACGCTGTCAATTCCAGCGAATTGGCGGCTGGCGACAAGAAGCAATGGCGACTTATCGCAAACGTCGACGTCGATCATTCGAAACTGCAAGAGGTCGTCCGGTTGGCTCGGAAGAACGACGAAGTCAACGAGGCCCTCGATCGCGACATTGATCAAACCGAAAACATTCTAAAGCGCTTCTTAAGTAGTGCCGACGCGATTCAACGCGGAGGTACTCAAGCAACCACTTGCCGCCACTTGAACAACTCGAAGTACAACTTGATGCGTGGCGGCATTCCGGTCAGTAACTACCAGATTTGCAAAAAGGAGTTCATCGCCTTTGTGCAAGTTACAAACCCGAAGTTGATCGATTCAAAGACGAATTTTTTCAATCAGCTTCCGGATCAATTGGAAATGCTGGAGTTGCATCGACTCGCCAACGAATCGGGCGATGCGGAACTTCAACGACTGGCCGTCGAGTTCCTGCCATTGACGTTTGGTCGACGTCACGGCGACCCATCCAGACCCTGGAACCAGTTTGACATTCGGCTACGTGATGCCGATCAGTCGTTTGTCATCCACTACCAGGGAAATTGGCGGGACCTGTTTCAAAACTGGGAAGCGCTGGCCGTTTCGTTTCCGCTGCTTTTGCCCGGCATGATCTGCCGATTCCTGAATGCTTCTACCGCCGATGGATACAATCCCTATCGCATTTCACATCATGGAATCGATTGGGAGAAACCGGAACCGGAGGATCCCTGGGCCAACTTTGGTTACTGGGGTGATCACCAAATCATCTACCTGGTCAAACTGATTGAGCTTTGTCGGCAGACGAATCCCGGGCTGCTTGAACATTGGTTGGAACAACCGTCCTTCGTCTACGCCAATCTGCCATACCGAATTCGCAATTTCAAAGCGATTGTTGAGGATTCAAAAAACACGATCGATTATGACTTTGCCTTGAGCAAGTCCATGGAAGATCGGATACCTGAAGAGGGCGAGTTCGCCAAGCTTCTGGGCTCGGAAAAAGGCCAAGCGGTTCGCGCCTCGATGGCTGAAAAACTCTTGGTTCCCATTCTTGCCAAAATGTCGAACCTGATTCCCGGTGGTGGAATTTGGCTCAATACCCAACGACCTGAATGGAATGACGCGAACAACGCGCTTGTCGGTCACGGCCTGTCGGTTGTAACAACGTGTTATCTGCATCGTTATTTCAGCCTTTTGGTCGAGTGGTTTGGCGAACTGAACCCGGAAGAGTTCTCGCTCAATGCCGAGGTTGCCGATTGGCTCCATCGAGTGATTGAAACTTACCAGGCAAGTGATATCGAAAAAACGACGCATGATCCGTTGTTGCGGCGCGAGTTTTGTTTCGCACTTGGCGAGATTGCATCCCTGTATCGAGACGGTTTATACGCGGAAGGCATGAATTGCGAAAGCGTTCAGGTCAAACGGGAAACGCTGATCGAATTCTTCGAGACCTGCCGAAAATGGGTTGCCGCGACGATTCGATCGAATCTGCGCGACGACGGTTTGTATCATGCATATAACCTGATGCAACTTGACACCGAAAAGATTCAGATCGACCGACTTCAAGAGATGCTTGAGGGGCAGGTCGCGGTTCTTAGTTCGGGCATTTTGTCGGCCTGCGAGTCCGCTGACTTGCTGGACGCCCTTCGCGAAAGTTCCATGTACCGTCGCGACTTGCGATCATACACCTTGTACCCGGACAAGGTCCTCTCTCGATTCGTCGACAAGAACCAGATTCCTGCGTCGACGATGCTCAACGTAGCTTCGCTGGAAGCTTTGATTGGTGAGTCGGATGATGCGATTGTTCGTCGTGATGCCTCTGGGGATCTCCATTTCAATGGCTCGCTCCGCAACAGCAGCGAGCTTCGCGAAGCCATCCGCGCGAAGGTTGAAAAAGGCGAAGTCCCGTTCTCATTGGACGAAACAGATGCCGCGGTCGAGGCCTTTGAAGAACTGTTCGGGCACAAAGAGTTTACCGGGCGATCCGGAACTTTCTTTGGTTACGAAGGACTCGGCAGCGTTTATTGGCACATGGTTTCAAAGCTGGCGTTAGCCGTTCAGGAAATCATGGTTCGCGCCAAACAAGAACAGCAACCGGCAAATATTCAGAACCGAATTCGTGAACACTACCGGGAAATCCGTGACGGAATCGGGGCGACCAAAACCCCCGGAGACTATGGCGCTTTTCCGAGTGAGCCGTATTCGCATACGCCTCGCCATGACACAAATCAACAACCGGGTTTGACCGGGCAGGTCAAAGAAGATGTGCTTTCCCGAATGGGTGAAATCGGGCTGCGATTCGAAGGGGGATGCGTACGGTTTGACCCCGAGTTCATTGAGACTCAGGACTTCCTGGAAAGTCCATCCACGATGGCCTACTTCGACGTGAATCAAACCCCACAGACCATCGATTTGGCTGCGGGCGAGTTCTCGTTCCTGCTCTGTCAAACGCCGGTCATTTATCATGGCGGCGGAGAAAACAAAACCGTCATCGAATGGACGGATGGTCGGTGTACGGACCATCCCGGATGCGGACTTCCCAAAGAGGAATCGCAGGAGCTTTTTGCTCGCTCCGGAGCCATTCGCCTAATTCGAATCTCTATCAGCAAGCCTTCACAGGCCGGCTTTTCCACAAATGGCGCAGGAATGCAAAATGGTCAAAATGGTGCAACGTAGTCGAATGCCTTTAATGTCTTCTGGGTTGGGGCGAACAGCATTTCTTTTGCTCCTGAGTTTCGTGTTCGGGTCTTGTGGCTGCGATGCCGCGAAATCCGAATCTCCCTTTGCCAAAAACTCGCCCAACGAATCCGGCGGCAAAGACGAACCCAAGGTCGCTTCCGAAGCAACTTGGAAATCAACGCCGTTGACACCAATCAGCAACGAAAACGCCAAGGTTCGGGTCGTCAAAAATGAAAACGGCCAATTCGAGTTGCTTCGTGACGGCAAACCCTATTTCGTCAAAGGTGCTGGTGGAACCGCCTCGTTGGAAAAACTGGCCAAGGCAGGCGCCAACACCATTCGCACCTGGGGCGTCGACGAAAACACGGGCAAGTTGCTGGACGAAGCCCACAAACATGGAATTGCCGTTTGCGTTGGCCTCTGGCTCGGGCACGAACGGCATGGATTCAATTACTCGGACTACGATCAAGTCGTCAAGCAAATCGATGACACCTTGAAAGCCGTCAAGAAATACAAAGACCACCCAGCCTTGTTGATGTGGGGTGTCGGAAACGAGATGGAAGGTTACGAAGACGGAAGCAGCCCGGCCGTTTGGTCGCACGTCGAACACCTTTGCCAGTTGATCAAGCGCGAAGATCCCAATCATCCGACGATGACGGTGATCGCAGAAATTGGTGGACGAAAAATCGAAGCCTTGCATCGGTTGGCCCCCAGCATCGATATTGTCGGTATCAATTCTTACGGCGGCGTGAGGTCGATTCCACGCCGCTATCGAAAGCTCAAAGCGACCAAACCCTACATGGTCACCGAGTTCGGTCCCAAAGGCCCCTGGGAACTGAATAAGAACTCGATTGGCAGCGTGGATGAACTAACGAGTTCTGCAAAAGCTGAAAACTATCGGCTGGCCTACCGCACCCTCAAAGAAGATGAAGAGTATTGCCTCGGCTGCTTTGCTTTTCTTTGGGGCAACAAACAGGAAGCGACAGCAACCTGGTTTGGAATGTTCCTGGAAGATGGTCGGAAAACTGCCGCCGTTGACGCAATGATTGAAGAATGGACCGGCAAAGCTCCGGCAAACCTGTGCCCCGTCATCGAGTCTCTCGAGCTGGTTGGTTCACCGCTTCTCGACAAAGGCCAGACGATTGAACTCAAACTGAAAGCCAATGACCCGGAGAACAAACCGATCCAGGTGAAATGGCAACTGATCGAAGATCCTGGCAACTATATCACTGGCGGCGATTTTCAAAACAAGCCGAAAGAACACGCGGAATCGATCGTCGAATCCGGAAACGATTTTGCAAAAATCAAAATGCCCGAAAAGAGCGGGCTCTATCGCGTCTACGCGCTGGTTGGCGACGGCGAAGGTGCCGCCGTTGCGAATGTTGTCCTGCTGGTAAAAGGTGCCAAGATCGCGGAGCCCGGATTCAAGGCCGAGTTGCCACACAAGTTTGCTGGAGAGACCGGTTTGAAAACGCCCTTTGTACCAACTGGATGGATGGGTGACACGAAGGCAATCAAGATGGACGACGCGAGCAAGGTCGATCCAAAGTTCGGCAACAACTGCCTTGAGTTTCAATTCGACAAGGCGGAAGGCTGGGGGGGTGTTGTCTGGCAAAGTCCGGAAAACGATTGGGGAGACAAGCCGGGTGGACTTGATTTGACCGGCGCAACCAAACTGACGTTTTGGGCACGCGGGAAATCCGGCGATGAAGAAGTGAAATTCGGCCTTGGGTTGCTAGGGCGCGAGAAGACCTATTACGACACCGCAAAGCGTGAGATCCTGATCAAGCTGACCAAGGAATGGCGTCAGTACACCATCAAACTTGATAAAGCCGACCTGAAGCGGATCAAAACGGGCTTCTACTGGTCGCTCGAATCCAAGGGCGACCCAATCACGTTCTACGTCGATGAAGTTCAGTATGAAAAATAGACGTGAAGTTGGTTTTGCGATGCTTCGATCGTGATCTTTGGGGCCTTTGATTCCTCTTCGGCGTCTCCATCTGGGTTATTCCAAGACTGAAACTTTGTACATAAGTTTCAAAATGCAACTTTTAAATGCAGGCGAGATCAAAAAATCGCTCAAACGCCCCCTCAAAAACGTCCAAAACAGGACA
Organism: uncultured Pirellulaceae bacterium; assembly: GCA_964434955.1. GTDB lineage: Bacteria > Planctomycetota > Planctomycetia > Pirellulales > Pirellulaceae > JANQLU01. The sequence continues at coordinate 5,652 of CAYSXI010000113.1, read as the reverse complement.
AAAAACAACTGAAACCGGTCTCATTTTTTCTTTAAGAAAACTTGACAATTGGGCAGATTCTGCACATTATGGAGACACGATCTGAAACCGGTTTCCAGATCGTGGGAATTGTTCGGGTGATCGATTGGTCACTTATCTTAGATTTGGGAATATCTGTGATGCGCAAACTTAAGTTTTTCATGTGCGCGATGCTCTGCTTCGCAATTGCACAAACAGCACGAGCAGACGTGCTGAAAGACGCCGGGTTCGAAGACAACCCAGGCTCGGATTGGATTACGTTCAACAACGGTTTCCAAGACAACAATGAGAACGCTCAAAACGGAATCGAAGCGTTGAAGGTCTTTGGTCAGTTTACCGGAGGCGACAACTTCAATGGTGCTTTCCAGGACATCGCCGTCGATGGAACTGATTACTCGGTTGGAGACACCATCAATTTGGAAGCCTTCGCATTCACACCAAGTGGCGATACGTTCCCAGACGGCTCTCCGATGAATGCCTTCATTGAAATCACCTGGTTCGATCCGGGCGGATTGGGAGAATTTGGTTTTGGCACCAACGTTTCCAATTTGGTCGATTGGACTTCGCCCGAAGACACCTGGAACCAACTGGTAACGCCAAACGCGATCATTCCCGTTGAAGCACAGTTCATTCGCGTCAAAGCGATTGTGTTTCAACCAGCCGGCAACTTTGACGGCGGTGCGGTTTGGTTTGATGATTTCCAATTGAACACCGTGACCATTCCTGAGCCAACGACTTTTGGCTTCTTGGTAGCCGGTGCACTTGGCATGCTTGGATTTGTCGATCGCCGACGTCGACGAAAGTAAAACCGAGTGGCTCACTCAAGTAAAATGAAACCAAAGACCCGCCCTTGTGCGGGTCTTTTTTTGCGCTGTCGTCGGCCAGCCGTTTGAAGAACTGCAGACGTCCAAGCTCACCTTGCTGCCGGCATCTAGATGCGCCCCAACTGCCTCTGTCTCCAGCGACTTGAAAAGGCGAAACACCCATAGGTCAGGATCCCGCTTGCAATCAGGTAGAAGAGGCTTGCAAAAATCATCGCGATCCCGGAAATGACGGGTGCCGTCTCCTGGTTTTCCAAAAGTCCAATGGCCACGCAAACAACAAAAGCAATCCCAATGCAAAGGCTGGCCGAAGCCAAGCCGGTCACAATGGGGCCAAGATATCGGATCCCGAAGATCTGAACCCGGTTCTGCCAGCCGCTAATCAGGAACGAAATCGGGATGAGGTGGGCAAAGAAAAATGCCATGGCCAGGTACATGAGGCTACCGCCGATCATGGCCTCCTGCTCCGAACTTTGTGAGTTAGCTTGTTCCGTCAAAAATCCACCGGCCACAAACAGAACCAGGCTGAAAAATCCAAGCAAAATCAACGTAGCGTTGGGAAAGATATCGTATCGAAACTTTGCGATTCCCCAAAAAATGAATGTAACCAGGTAGATCGTGGCCACCAGCAAAAAGTTGAATACAAAAGCAACGGAGCCGCCCAGCATCACCAGGCAACCGATGCAGCAACCGACGGCGGCTTGATCAGGGTTGGACTGGGATAACCCCAGCATGAAAATATTGAAAGTCGCTGCAGATGCACAGATCGCCAAAATGATCGTTGAAACCAAGAGCATGATGGCATAAGTCAGCACGTATCCACGCTTGAAGTGGAGCTCCGGCTGGCCAACGGGATTGACCAGCCTGTAATCGGTCGTGGGAATATTCATGACTTGTTTTTTGACTTCTTGCCCGGCTTGTTTTTCGATTCTTTACCAGGCTTGTTTTTTGACTTCTTGCCTGGTCTTTCTTCAGCCAGTTTTTCCGCAAACTCATTCGCGTGTTTCTTCCATAGATTGGCCAACTGTTTTACTCTTTCCGGGTATTGGCTGGAAAGATCGGAAGTTTCCGCTCGGTCCCTGCCCAAGTCGAACAATTCCCACTCTTCGCCGCGGGATGCAACGAGTTTCCAATCGCCCAGGCGAATGGCTCGGTGTCCTTCATGGGCCCACCAGATTGCGTTTCGGTCGGTCGTTGTATCGCTCTCGAAACTTGACAGGAGGCTTTGGCCGGGAAATTTCGAACCATTGGAGACGGGACTCGCGTTCAATTGTGCCAGTTCAAGAAACGTCGGGGCCAAGTCGACCACATGTCCTGGCGCATGCCGAATTTGATCTTTTGATTTGATGCCTTGCGGCCAACGAACAATCATGGGCGTCGCGATTCCACCTTCGTGGACCCAGGTTTTATGTCGCCGAAATGGGGTGTTGGAGGTATTGGACCAACCTGGACCGAGGCAAAGATAGGAGTCAGCAGACCCCATGGCCGCCTCGCGTTTATGCCCGTCACCTCGAACCATGATTTCCGCGCTCGCTCCATTATCGGAAAGAAACACAACGAGCGTATTTTCGGTTTGCCCCATGGACTCCACTTGCTTCAAAATACGACCAATCTCTTGATCCATTCGATCGATCATGGCGGCGTGGATTGCCATTTTTGTTGCCTGAAATTTCTTTTGTTCCGGACTTAGCGAATCCCAAGGGACCGGTCGATTGACTTCACTCGGTCCCAGAATTTCCAGGTCCTTGGGGCGATGGTAGGGAGGACCAATCTCTCTCTCGACTTCCGACAGCTCCGACTTGCCGATAAGTCCAAGCTCCTGAATTCGTTTGTATCGCTTAGCCCGAATTTTTTCCCAGCCTTCGATGTAGGTGTCACGGTAGCGATCGATATCTTCCTGAGGGGCATGGAGTGGAAAATGCGGCGCGATGAAGGCGACGTATTGAAAGAAAGGTTTATCCGCATGTTGGCTGGCGTGATCTTTCAGACATTCAATTGCGTGATCGGCAATGAAGGTCGTCGAATAGTGACCTTTGCCGCGAGGGATCGCCGCCATTTTTTGGTCGTCTTTGAGGTGGTTTTTCGGTGAAAAGAAGCGATCGTGGTCGTTGAGTCGATACGACTTATCGAATCCACCGCGTAAGACTGCGCCATCGATATGCCATTTGCCACTGTGGTAACAACGGTAGCCCTGGGGCTTGAGTCGCTCGGGCAAGAGCGGCGCCCACTGGGGTCGTTGCCCGCGAGCCCCGCCATTCTTCAGGCCCGGAATCTTGTCGCGACCGATTTGCTGCGCGTAGTAACCGGTCAACAAACTGGAACGGGTCGGCCAACACCGACCGGTGTTATAAAACTGAGAAAAACGAACACCGTCTTTTGCCAACGCATCCAAGTTCGGTGTTTTGATCTCGCTGCCGTAGCAACCGATGTCCGAGTAGCCGAGATCGTCCGCGAGAATCACCAAGATATTTGGGCGCTTCGCTTGATCCGTTGTGTCTTTTGCGGTCGAATCGCCCAGCCCATCAGTCGCAAAGCCATGAAGCATTCCGACAATAATGAGCCACAGAATTCCAAAGTTGAATTGCTTTTTCACGAACCATCCAGTTGCTATCAAAGTGTTGCTGGTAGTGGGAAAACGTTTCCAATAGCATATTCCCAATTTACACGAATCGAAACTGCCTAAACTTCGCAAGCTTCTTTGATTCTTCTCCAAATCCGGCGAAACGACTGAATTTTGAATCCGTTCATTCGAGCATCAAGAGAACGATTGTCGATTCCGATACCGTTCAGGTACTTCCATCATTGCGCAGAGGGGATGCGCGACGACTCGTCAACCGAATGAATTGATGGGAACCATGGAAAGGTGAATTAGATCAGCCGGGTGCTGAGAATTTGTCGGGCAGGACAGTTCAATGGATCATAAACTTGAAACCGTTGTTTGGTTCTTATTGCCAATCTTTTTGGTGACACTCTTTTCCCGGGAGGCAGAATCTCAGACTCGCGTTCCCGCCAACACGGCCAGTTACCGGAAGGAAACCAGTCGGCCGTTCCTGATCAGCGATACGGTTCCACCGGTGGTCAACCGTTTCGGCATCTCGCAAAAGTCCCCGGCGACCCAGGAGCCGCAGGATTCGGTTTCCAAAGACGATACCGAAAAAAAGGCTGAAGAAGGTGACGACCTCGACAGTCTGCTCGACTCAAGCATCGAGTCGCTGGCAACAACCAAAGTCGCAGCGCCCGATTTCAACCTGGAAGTAACCACGGTATCCCGACAGAAAAGTACAATTGGTCGCTCGCCGGCAGCGGTTTACGTTTTGACCAGCGAACAAATCCGGCGGAGCGGCGCGAGGACGATTCCCGACTTGTTGCGAATGGTTCCCGGGCTCCAGGTTGCCGAGTACTCGAACAATACGTGGATGATCACGTCGCGTGGCTTCGGCGATCTTTTCGCGAAACGTCTGCTGGTGCAAGTTGACGGACGCGCCGTTTTCCAGCCAACCTTCAACGGTGTTTACTGGGATTCGGTCGACGTTCTGATGGACGACATCGACCGAATCGAAGTCATCCGCGGACCGGGGGGCTCGATGTGGGGTGCCAACGCCGTCAATGGAATCATTAACATCATCACCAAAAGCTCGGCCGATACACGAGGTTTCTTTGCGGAAGCTGGCGGAGGTAACGAAGCGCTTGGGTTTATTGGAATGCGCGTGGGCGGCCAGACGCCAGCCGGAATTAACTGGCGAGTTTCAGGAAAATGCATGGGGCTCTTATCCTGTGATGATGTTAGCTTATAAAAGTGACTCGGGTATTGCTCTTTTCCCTTCTCAATCGGGTAATCCATTTCCTATGCCTCCAAACCGTCATACGGTTACGCCCCACATAGCCTTTAATGTTGACCGAGAAGATTTTTCTGAGATACAGAAAGATTTAAATAATAAAGGGATTGCTTTTGTATTTCAGGACCATACAACGTATCACTCTATTTATCTTCGGGATCCGGATGACTATTGTATAGAGTTAACAACATTTATTACATAAATTTTAACAACAAATACTTGATTATTAGATGGATATTGAATTTAATAAAAATGAAGATGCTTACAAGCAGTTGGTTTTTCAATTGAAAAGAAATAGCGAAAAAGTATATTTGGGAGGTGGAGAAAAGAAAGTAGCTGCTCATCATAAAAAAGGAAAGCTTACAGCAAGAGAGCGAATTGCTTATTTAACAGACACTGATACTGATTTTCTTGAGATAGGAACCTTCGCAGGAGAAAAAATGTATGAAGCATATGGAGGCTGTCCCAGTGGTGGTGTAGTTACAGGAATAGGCTATGTTAAGGGCAGGCAATGTGTTATTGTAGCTAATGATGCCACAGTGAAAGCAGGCGCGTGGTTTCCTATTACCGCGAAAAAGAACCTGCGAGCTCAGGAAGTAGCAATGGAAAACAGGCTTCCCGTCATCTATTTGGTAGATAGTGCAGGCGTATTTTTACCTATGCAATCAGAAGTATTTGCAGATAAAGAGCATTTTGGGAGGCAGTTTCGAAACAATGCAAAAATGTCTTCTATGGGAATCATACAAATAGCTGCTATTATGGGAAGTTGTGTCGCAGGAGGTGCTTATTTACCTATTATGTCTGATGAAGCACTTATCGTAGATAAAACAGGGTCTATTTTTTTAGCAGGATCTTATTTGGTAAAAGCTGCTTTAGGGGAAGTAATTGATAATGAAACACTTGGTGGGGCTTCTACCCATTGTGAGATTTCAGGCGTAACAGATAATAAATACGATAGTGACGAAGCCTGTTTGGAT
>CAYSXI010000112.1:0-17233 GCA_964434955.1 uncultured Pirellulaceae bacterium | reverse complement strand
AAGGCAGCCTGCACTTGTTACGTCCTCGTTAAGGATATGGCCTGGAGCGAGCGGCTTAGCAAGTACGCGAAACTGCTGCCCGAGCTGCAGAAAACGTTGCCCGTGGAAGCCAAATACAAGAAGGAAAAGCCGGGGCTGAATTCCGACCTTAACGCCTATGACGTGGTTTACTACGCTGGCGATTGCAATGCCGGCTCGAAAACCATCGCGATTAACCTGCCGAATGATGAAGAAGTTCAGCTGAAAAAGGGAACTCGAAGGTTGCAGCTGAAAAATGCGATGAAAGCCAAATACGACAAGATCCTTGTGCCGATTTCCAAGATGTTGATCGTCGAAGATCAGCGCAAACACATCACCTTCAATGCCTTCTTTTCCAATACGATGTTTCACGAAGTCGCGCATGGATTGGGCATCAAGTACACGATTGACAATGGGCGGCGGGTCCGTGAAGCCCTTCTCGATACTTCCAGTGCTTTGGAAGAAGGCAAGGCGGATATCCTTGGGCTCTATATGATCACCCAGTTGATGAAAAGCGGCGAATTGACCGAGGGAGAGTTGGAAGATTACTACGTGACATTCATGGCCGGTATTTTCCGAAGCGTTCGGTTCGGCGCAAGTAGCGCTCACGGTAAAGCGAACATGATTCGCTTCAACTTCTTTGAGAAGGAAGGCGCTTTCACCCGTGAATCCAACGGGCAGTATCGAGTGAACATGGACAAGATGAAGGTCGCAATGGAAAAGCTTACCTCGAAAATCCTGACACTTCAGGGCGATGGTGATTACAAGGCGGCGCGAAAATTCCTTGACGATATGGCGTTTGTCGGAGATCAGCTGAAAGCCGATCTTGGCCGCGTCAACCAAGCCGGGATTCCGACCGACATCGTTTTCGAGCAAGGCAAGTCCGTTCTCGGGATCAAGTAGTCCGCGGTTTGGTTCGTCTCGTTCTGTTTTCAGTGGGAATATGCATCGAATGGAACGAGACGAAAATATCTTGAGTTTTGAGGCGGCCAAGCATGATCCGGATTGGGTCCGATGTGCGCGTTGCAAGAAACGAATTCGGGCAACGGAAACGCAATGTCCCAAATGCGGAGTTCATTTCCAGGGAGAAGCCTATGATTTCGACCCCGATTATAACGGCGGCCTGGGAAAAAAAGGGCTGATCACCACGGTGATCGTGGTGGTTCTTGCGGTTGCCATGTTGTTCTGGTTTTTTGCGACCCGATGATCGAAGCAGGCTGCCAACGAAACGCTAATCGTTGAAGTAGGACCAACCCCTGGTGTGATAACGAACCAATACCGGGTCCAGCAACTTATTGATTTTCGTTTCTGTTTCGCTCATATCGGGAGGGAAACGCCTGGAGGTCCGGAACGACTCGCGTGTAAGAAAACGATTGTCAGCCGGGAATAACAATTCCAGGCTTGCATTGGGGTTGGATACCACCATCGCAAATCCCCATTCGCCACCGAAACTTGGCACATTAACGTGGTAGGGAATCGATTGAAATCGCTGGGTTGGAATTTTCTCAGCGGCTGAATTCAAGGTCCGATTGATGCACCAAAAGGCATCTCTGGCGTAGTAGGGACTGGTGGCCTGGGTGACAAATACACCGCCCTGATTAAGCCTTGCAAGGGCCATCGCGTAAAAGGTTTCCGAATAAAGTTTGTTGATTCGCACGTCGGAAGGATCGGGGAGGTCGGCAATGATCACGTCGTAGTTTTTTTTCGACTTCCGCAGAAAGGAAAAAGCGTCTTCGTGAATCACGGAAACTTTTTGGTGGTCAAGACATCCCTCATTGAGCCGACTCAACATTTCCTGTTGGCGGAATATTTCCACGACGCGAGGATCAATATCAACAAGTTCAATCGATTCGACGGAATCGAAGCGGAGTACCTGCCGAATGGCCAGTCCATCGCCACCACCCAGGATTAAAATCTTGCGGGGGGCCTCGCATAGGCTCAAGGCAGGCTGAACGAGGGTCTCATGGTATCGATATTCATCGATGGACGAGAATTGCAGATGCCCGTCCAGGTGCAGGCGGATGTCGTTGTTTTCACTTCGTCGTGTCACAATGATTCGCTGGTAAGCGGTGGATTCTGCAAACACAATTTCATCGGGGTAAAGACGATTCTCCAAAAGCGTCATTGCCTGTCCGGCCCAGATCCAACCGATGAGAAGGCAGCACCAGGTGATCACATGGAATGCGAGCAGCACGGTTTTGTTGGTGATTTCGTTCCAAAAAGCAAAGGTGCCAAAAAGTCCAACCGCGGCGTTGAAGGCTCCCGTGGCCAAAGCGGCGTGGACCAGACCCAGCAAGGGAATCAAAACCAGAGGGAATGCAATGCTCGCGGCAAGTGCGCCGATGTAATCAAGCGTCAGAACCTGGGCCACGCTTACGCGTAATGACGATGTGCTCTGTTTGAGAATCCGAAGCACCAGCGGAATCTCCATGCCGGCCAAAGCGCCACAGCAGCCGGTGATGGCGATCACAAATGCCGTGATGTCGGCAAAAAAAGCAAAGGTCGCAAATAAAACCAGCGACGAGAATCCGCCGAGGATTGCGATCACAAGCTGGATCAAAAGAAAGTAGTCGAGAAGGCGAACCCGAATCCATTGGGTGAAGAATGCACCAATCCCCATGGACGCCAGGAAAACACCAATCACCAGCGAATACTGCGTAACCGTGTTTCCCATCAAGTAGCTTGCGGCTGCCCCAGCCACCAACTCGTATAACAAACCGCAGGCGCCGACCACGAAAACGCTGGCCAGCAGAACGATTCGTCGAAACCGGCTATCGGCGTCTGACTCCGCAGGCCCAGAATCTGCTGATGTCTTCGCTTTGTCCAATTGGGATTCGTCGTTCATCCATGCACGGCAGCAGCAATGATGATCGAGAGTCCGATGACGACGGCGCCAATCAGAATTGCCAGGGCAACATTTTGATCCTCTTCAATTTCCTTGATCACAGGAAAAGGTGAGAACTTGACGATGAACAGAAAGAACATTCCGAAGACAATCAGCCCAATCGTGCTATACACGAACGTCATGATCAGATCGTGAAGGTCCCTCAATTCAAAAAGCGATTCCCCGATCATAGGTAAAAATTCCACTTTGATTCTCCACTAATATTGATTTCGTTGGCCGAACTTCCATGGTTGATGGATGGTCTCGACTACCACCAGCCCTTTGGCCGACGCTGCTACTTTCCAAACGAATGGTAAGTAAAGAAATGCGTCCGTCGGTTTTTGACGTTCCGCAACGACAATTCACTGTTTTCGTCCGCTCGTGGCAGAAACGCGCCCCGTGCCGACATCATGCAAATGACGCCGGACATCAGCAGCAAGGTCGAAACGAAAACAATCGAAGACCATGAAATTGATTTCATTTTGTCTACTCACTCGTTTGGTTTTTGGTTTGACATCGTGAACTCGTTTTAGCCGTCATTCCATTTCGTCGAACGGAATGAGATCCAGCGCACTAACCGGTACACCGGGTAAATGAACGCGAGGATCATCCCAATGAAATAGTATCGAGCCACGCCAACATTTCTTCTAATTTCAATATTCAAATCGGGACCGCCGGAAATTTTGCGGTCCCCTCCGGCCCTCGACCAGGAACCCGCTTCGCCAAAGATATTGACGCGATATTTTTTGGGGCCGACGAGCCGAACCATGACATACTTCGACTTGGACCCTTCTGACCAACTTTCACCACCTTCCGTTCCTGAATAATATTCGACCGTTGATTCGGCATCGGTCAGGACTTTTTCGTCTTCATCAATGAAGGCGACCGAATACGAGACCCACTGATTGTTCAGGCCGTTGGAGGATGCCGTAAGTTTGCAAATATGGGTACCCGAAGGAATTTCGAATTCCGGGCTGATGTACCCCGCGTCCGCCGTGTAGCGTGACGATTGAACCCGCGTATTTTTGAGAACCACGGTGCCCGATTTGGTCCAGGCGAACAGGAACATCAGGGCCATGAAAACACCAACCGCGGCGCCGATTCCGGCTTTGAATTTCTGATTGAAGTTCGACTCAAAAGGCTGGGCAGGATGGACGCCCGTGGAATTTGGCACCTTGGATGCGTCAAGTTGAAATGCATCGATGACTTGTTCGCGCTTCAGGTATCGGCCCATGGACCATTCAATTTCCTGGTTGTTCCATTCCGCACTTAACATCTGCGGAGGTCGCACAGCGTCCATGAATCGCAAGAAATCACCGACCCGCGCGACCCAGGTTAGTTCACCGTCAATGCAATCGATCGTGCATTTGTCATTTTCGAATACTTTGTACGACTGCCCGAAGTGAGAAAACGATCCGCCGCGATTGAGGTATTTGGGATTCTTCTGAACGGCAGATTTTTGCAGAGGTGTAAAAAGGCACCAATGACCATTCTCGTATTCCAGAAAAGCATTTTCGCCTTTTCCAAGATTGATCAGCTGACACGATGTCCAGTAGTACTTAACGCCTTCATCCACCTGGACATATCGGACCCTTCCTGCAACCCGATAGGTTTCGCCCATCAACGTTCCGGTTGCGCCCAAGGGAATGGGAATCTTGATTTCCGTTTTCTGTGCCCGGTAAAGCAGATTCGCCGTGCCGGGAACCGTGACGTCCAAACCGCTCCCGCAGTAACCGCAAGTCACCATCGCGATTCCATCCTGGCTGTCGACATCGACCGAGCCGCCGCAACTCGGACAAGCAACCGTTTGCAGCTGAACGCCTTCGCTCGCGGAGATGATGGGGTGTTCGGGATTTTGGAAGTCAGGTGGTCCGTAGAGTTTTACGAGCGGACTTGTGGCCTCGACTTCCCCATCTTCATAGGATCGCAACTTGTTCTTGTTCAGGTATTGCCCGAAGAAAACTTCCTGGCTGCCGTCGGCAAAAAGTTCGATTGTCAGCTTGCGTTTGTTGTCCGTGAGATCGATAAATCGCATGATCTCGTCCGGGTCGACATTGAAGGGGAGTTGGCCCTGCATACCAACCATGACCGCTTCACCGACTTCCTGCACGAAAAAATTGTGGCCCGCGAGCGTCACGGGTTCGCCCGGATCGACTTGATCAAACAGCTCGGAATTGATCGACGTTTCGAGCGGTGTCTCAAGCATGTACCGCCCTTCGTCCTGGCTAATCCAGGCGTAGGATTCGTCGTCGACATACTGGATCCACCATTCGTCCCAGATGCCGGAATTGTATTTGTATTGAATTCGCCCCAGCACCTCGATTTGGCGACCGTCGACTTCCGCCGGCCATCCGACCGACAAACAGGAGGGCAATTCGGCGAGCAATGACATCTTGCCCCGTGCCTCGATTGCCGCTTGGTTGACGATCACCCGGCTTTCACAGTAGGGGCAGGTTGCCGAACAAGTTGCGAGTGTTGCGACCTCGATGTCACCCCCGCATGACGGGCAAGAAACGGCCTTCATCTGACTCATCCCACCGCCCCCGATTTCGATTTGGGGTTCCGTTCCGATGCGCCACCGGCGCGGGAAAGGACTCCCCGCTGTTTCGTTTCTCGGGCAATCTTTTCTGGTTCCAGCTCCGCCAGCAAGACATCAATCGCACGATCTGGCGAAACCGAATCTCCGCAAGTAAACAAATCGATCGCGATATAATCTTCTTCCGGCCAGGTATGCACGGCCAAATGTGATTCCGCCAACAGGCAAAAAGCCGTCAAGCCTTTCGGCTGAAAAGGTTCGATTCGCAAGTCGACCAGCGTCGTTCCGGATGCATCCACGGCCCGCTTCAAGAGTTCCCGCCATTGGTCGATCGAAAGATCGCGGCATCCCCAAAAGTCGACGAGTTCGTGAGTTCCTAACAATTTGGCATTCCTTGGGCAAGCGGATGGTCAAGAGGCGAATCTTATTCGACGCCAAATCTGATTTCTTGCCGAGTAAACATTTTAGCGGTAACGGAATGCCCATAAAACCTCGAGTTGACGCGACCGCATTTATTTCTTTCCTTCGGCGCGTTTCCGCTTAAAAAACTCCGTCAGTATCAAACCGCATTCTTCGGCGAGCACTCCGCCCATCACTTCACAACGGTGATTGAGACGTTCGTCATTCAACATTTGATAGAGGGAGTGAACCGCACCGGCTTTCGGGTCAGAAGCGCCGAAAACAACAAACGGAATTCGGGCCTGAACAATTGCACCCGCGCACATCGGGCATGGCTCCAGGGTGACAAACAACAAACAGTTCTCAAGCCGCCAATCCCCGATCGCCTCGGCAGCCTGAGTGATGGCGAGCATTTCCGCATGGGCGGTTGGATCGCGCAATTGAATTCGTTGATTGTGCGCAGCGCCAATCACCCGCCCTTCATGAACGATCACTGCTCCGACGGGAACCTCGTCTTCTTCCGCTGCTGCCTCTGCCTCTCGTAACGCCATGCGCATGAAATGCTGATGCGGTTCCAGGTCATCGGCTATCTCGTTTTCGTTGGAAGGGAAAATCATGCGCGTTTCAAGGTTATGGTTTTTTGAAATCCCGAACGAAGATGTCTTTGATTGCGACCTTCGTTCCAAACGAGAAAATGCCGATCGGTTTTGCCAAGTCGCAGTCGCCCCGCAATGAAAGCTTTTTACCCTTAATGTTGAGGTCGACAATTTTCTCCTTGTCCAACCAACATGTCAGCTGATCGCCGGTTACTTGGATTCGAATTTGATACCAGCGACTGTGCTCGATCTTCATGATCTTGGTGGTTTCGTTGTCTGAGGCGTCACGATTGTCGATGCTCGAAATCCCGACGGTACTTCCGCCCCAGCCGCCTACAATGAGCGAACAAAACTGATCGCCCACGGGAAAGGTGATACCGCAAACCATGTCTTCGCCTTCAACCCGTTTGGCTGAGACAAACAATTCATAGTTGTCCGTTTTGGTGTCTGCGTCTTTCAAGTGAATCCCAGTCAGGCCAACACCCATGTCCAAAATAACGGCACCATCCTCGACGCTGATTTCGCCTTCGCCGCCAAATTGAGTTTTCGTCCAACCTTTCAGAGACGAACCGTCAAAGAGTCTGGTTTTGGGCGGCGAAACGGGAGACGGAGACAAGGGCGACGTGTCTGATTCGCATGGGGGAGAGACCAGGCATGGTTCGCACTGGCTTCGTCGAAGCAAAGGAATTGCGGTTCGCAAACGGCAAATATTTTGGAGGGGCATGAATCGCCGGGCACGGCAACATTGACCCGTGGCCGAGTTGGATTCAAAAAGAAAAAGAATTGGCAGGATCAGGCCCAGTAAAAGCAGGCGTGGCGTTGATTTCATCGATGTTTTCCTGATCAGAAGCATACTTGCTCCAATCACGATAACGAATGCGAAATCAAATTCCCAGCGGCATCCTTTTTTCGAGGATCGAAATGGCTACTTGCTGAGGAAGCTGAATAGGCCTTTCTTGCTTTTCTCGGCTTCAGGCTTTGGCTCGGCAGGATCAGCGTCGCTGCAGATTTTCTCGGCCAATTCCGCGATGGTCAATGTCACGTTGGCTTTGGGCGCGAGGTTGACCAGGGGGACACCGTTGTTTCGGCCTTCGGAGACAACGCTGTAGTTGTTGGGGATCTGCCAAAAGACTTCGCGTCCAATGGTCTCTTCGGCCTTCTTCAAACCAATTTGGGTTTTGTCGAGTCCCGATCGATTTACAACGATCTTGACTTTGTCGACAAGGCCCTCGTAGTTCTCAAACGACATCAACAGTCGCACGACATTTCGCAAGCAAGGCAAGTCGAGCTGTGTGACAAGAACAATATGATCCGCCGAATCCAAAGCGGTCATGTCGAGCTTGTTATAGGACTTGGACAAGTCAATCACGAGGTGCGAAAACGAAGCCTTCAGCAGGCTGAGGACGCGGTTGAAATTCTCGTGCGTAATCGTTTCAACATCCTGAAGCTGCACGGGACGAGGAAGCAAGTAGGTTCCGGTCTCGTGTTTGGTCAGCGACTTCCGCAAAAGCGAAAGGTCAAGTCTTGAAATGTTTTGTGCCACATCGAGCAAGGTGTACTCGGGAATGGTATCCAGGAAAACGTCGGCATCCCCCAAGGAAACATCGAGATCGACCAAGACCACATTCCGTTCCTGGGCGCTGGCCAAAGCACAGGCCATATTGACGGCAATCGAGGTCGTCCCGACTCCACCGGAAGCTCCGCAGACGGCGATCGTCGATCCCGACTTGGCTTTCTTGCCACTGGAGCCGCCGGTTGAAACCCGGTCCATGGCCGCGATCAGATCTTCGATTTTCAAAGGCCAACTGAGAAACTCGCGAGCGCCGGCGCGGACGGCTCGCAAAATCAGCTGACCTTCGGAACTCGAGCTGATCACAATCAACGCACAGGACGAGTGGGTTTGGTTGATCGATTCAACAATCTGAAGAGCCGTTTCCGGGTCGGAATCAAGATTAATGATTCCGACATCCGGAGTGGTCTGAGTCACGATGTCGGTGAAAAAGTCGTACCGCGAGCAATCCGCTTCCAGCCAGATGTTGTCCATACCCAGAAGGTATTTTTTAAGGACTTCACGCGTAGCTTCGTTCGGGTCGCAAACCGCAATACGTGTTGTTCCACTCATCGATTGAATTCCGAGACAATATTTGGGGATGCTAACTCAAAAGTGTAGGTCACAGTTGCCCAAAAGTTTGACCTGACGAAGAAACTAGTATCTTCGTTGCCCATTCACTGGATTTGACGCTTGACGATAATTCCAGCTTTTCGAATTATTCCACTTGTTCGATCTGAAACGGGGCAGCGAGTAGCTGATTTCGTTCTTTTTGTCACCGATCGAGTAGGATGCGTTCTGATTGGGATAACCAAATCCTGTTCGGAAACGCTGCGGTTGAACGCTTCCCTGATGGTTGGCTGGTACCTGCTTTTGGCTTGGAGCCTGGAACTGTCCCGAGTTTGCCTTTGCCGGGGTTGAAAATCCACTGTTTCGAGCCGGCGTTCCTGATCGCAAAGGAGCTGGATTGAACTGGTCCGAGATCTGGTGTCGTTTCTTCGCCTTGGTGTGAATCATGCTGTTGAAGTTTTGCAGATTCGCTTGTGGGTTGAACTGCGAAGTTGGGCAGTCGTTGCCACAGTTGGGAACTTCGATGTAACCCTTCAGGTAAAGTTCACCGTTGCTGGGAGACGTGGTTTGTCGACCAAGCTGAGGCGAAGGAAGTTGTTCGTCGGTGACTTCGCCAACGAATCGTGGCTTGATCAAGAAGACCAATTCGGTTTCGTTTCGAGTATCTTGTTCGCGGCGGAAGCCCAATCCGATTGCAGGCAGATTCAGCAAGTAGGGGATTCCGCGAACTTGGGCTTCTTCCTCTTCTCGATAGTCACCGGCGAGTGCCAACGTATGGCCAGCACTCATCGCGACCGCTGTGTTCACACGGCGAACACGGAAACCGGGGACACCACTACCATTACTCAAGTCGTTCGCGACTTCTGAAACTTCAGCACGAATTTCCAATCGGATTCGACCGTTGCCGAGAATTTTCGGAACCAGGTCCAAGCGAGTACCGAAGGGTCGGAACTCGACCGAGTTGGTACCGAGACCACTTGCAACTTGGATTGGAATTTCACCACCGGAAAGGAACTCGGCCGCACGGCCGTTGATGGCAACCAAAGTGGGCTGGTCCATCAATTTCGCGATGTCACGTTGTTCCAGGGTATCGATGAAAGACTGGAACTGATTGTTTCCGGAAAGGACACCAAAGGTGATATTAGCGGCGCCCGCGGTTGGGATCGTACCAGGACTTGCCGAAAGCTGAGAAATCACACCCGCGATGCTGCTACGAAGATTGACGTCGTGAGAGATGGCGGCCCAATCGACACCCATTCTTCGTAGCTTGGTGCGGGAAACTTCGTAAACCTTGACTTCGATCGCGACCATTTGCGAGCCGTCGATGACGGTTCGGTTGATCACGCGAGCGGGAAAGTAATCAGCAGCCAATTCCATGATCGGTGCAATATCGTCCGGGTTGCCAATGGTTCCGGTCAACATGACGCCTTGCTTCATTGGAATCGCTCGAACGTTTGACGAAGGAAATTCTTTCGACAACGTTCGCTGCAACTCCCGTGCGTCACCAACGACCTGGATCTGCACGTGTTGCAGTTTGCCATCCGCATCGGAAACAGTGATCGCGGTGACGCCGGTACGAACACCAACAATCAAGATTGCGTTCGCGGCAACAGGCCGAACGCGAACGATGGTGTCATTCTCGACGTGGATATCCGGAATGTCGTAATCGAACTCAAGTCGCTTTGTTTCGCCGGAGATCAATTCAAGTTCGTCCACGGAACGACTGACTTTGAATCGACCTTCTGAGAATTTTCCGCTGGTTTGCGCAAGTGTCGTTTCAACGAACGCACCCAATGCAAATGTCAAAGCAATCACGCATGACGTGAAGTGAGAAGTCTTCATCCTTGAAGTCCTTTTCCGGTAGTGAATCGGCGGGAATATCGCGAGGGAGCAACCGATTCGGTGCGCCGTCCAATAAATAATCGCTGTGCGCCTTCTCATCCTGATCGTCGCACAGCGTTTCTGTTAGATTCCGACAAACACTCGCATGTCTGTCATTGTGAATAATCGTTATTTGCCTTCGTCAAATTCATCCGGAGAGACTTTGGGCTTATTACCAGAATCTGCCTCAGAGTCTCCCTGATCGGAATCTTTTGACTGAGGCGGGCCAATTTCGGTAAACCCTGCGGGGGGTTCTGATGGGGGAGGTGAGGTCGGACCGTTTTGTGGCATCCCCTGAGCCATCGGATTATCGAGTGTTGGGACCTCGCCTTTTCGCCATTTGTAGGTCTGAGCACCCGACTGGCCAAGAATGACCATTTTAAATTCTTTTTCTTTCGGTGCTGTCTGAGCGACCGGAGTGGGATTCATCATTTCAACCGGTGATTGCTTGACGGACTCCGTGTCCGAAGGGTCCTCGTTGGAGGGAGTCGCCTGTTGAGCCACAGCTTGTCCAAGTGGATCGCGATTATCTTCAAAAACGTCTGCCAAGGTCATGACGTCCAGTGGATCCACATTGCTATCATCGGTGCCCTCTTCGCCGACCAGTGAAAGTCGCAATGTGGCAACGCTTTGAACCAAAACGATTTTTTCCGCTTGTTCCCGCGTTACTTCGACACTCACCACTGCAGCCGACGCTGCCGCGCCCTGTTCTTCCGAAATCGCCGTTTGAGAATCGATTGCGAAAACTCGAATGTTTTTCAAGAAAGTCTTGGAAAATACCTGGTTCAAGCCGTTTTTGCCTTTGGCCTGGAAAACCGCGATGATGTTGACGTGATGGCCCGGTTGAAGCAATCCACCGAACGTCAACTCGGAGTTAACGCTGATGGTGATCACATGGTGACCTGGGCGAATCTCCAAATCTTGTGAATCTTTTTTGTTCAACGTGTGGTCGATCAGAAGCGGGCTGTTCTTGGGAACGCGGCTTCGAGCGACCATGTCCTTCAGTTCATCCATGGTCGTGATGGCGTCTTCCGGCACCAATTCTTCCGGCCATTCTTTGACAACCACGTTTTCTTCGCTGAACTCAGACCACTGATCGATCGTTTCCTTGGCGATCAAGACCTCCTGCATTTTTTGCGGGGGCGCTTCGGCCGTTCCTGAATTCCTTCCCAGTACCTGACTGATTCCGAAAGCGGCAACCAGTCCAAATCCGAGTGAAACGGCAAGCAAAATGATCGATTTGGATTTCATCGAATTGTCCTTCAATAAATCGCTATTGAGCAGTTTTGACTAAGTCGATCCTGTCAGCTGTTCGAAGTTCTGACAAACTTTGCGGGTCCGTCAAGAAAATCCGTTTGCACAATCTGTTCATCGATCGTTGGTCATTGTGCCTGCAAAAATGTGCAAGCAACGTCGAGATCGACTCGATCCAATTCCCGATTCCACAGTTTTATGCAAGTCTCCGAAGTTCTTTCCTATGCCGATTCGCGCGGATGTTCGGGTCCGCGCGATTCGACCTTTTTTGTTGTATCGTTCGCCGATCTTAGATCAGCAATCCGCACCATGCGAAGTAAAGGATGGTTCCGATCGCGATGGGAATCCCGTAAGGCAACAAGGTCATCGTTGGCTTGCGATCCGCTGCGATCTGGGAAAGCGTGTCCGGATTCCGGATGGTGATGATTTCGTTCAAGATGGACATGAACTGGCTGCTGTGTTTCTTGATCCCTTTCTTGTAGAGGATCTGGCCGATGGCGATGATCGCACCAATGATGACCGAAACGCAGAAACCGTAAAAAGTGTTCGAGCAGTGGACCCAGGCTCCGACGCCCATCAATAGTTTGACGTCGCCCGCTCCCATGCCGCCAATGGCGTATGCAGGAAGCAAAAGTCCGAGACCAACGGCGGTACCCGCGAGACTCCAACCGAGTCCGATGTACCAGGCTTGCTCACCAGCGATCCCGTAGGAAATCGCACTGTAGAGCCAACCACTGATAATCAATGGGAATGTAATGCTGTTAGGAACTTTCAGCTTGATGCCGTCGATTACCGCAGCGACGACCAGGACGATGCTGACCAGCCAATAGGGCCAGTTTTCAACGAGTCCGGCAGGGATGGATTCAAACATTTCAAAATCTCCGTTTTTCTCTGTATCTCAGTGAAATCTGTGGTCGAGGAAAAACCATTACCAGAAATCACAGGGGCTTATTGCCGAACAGTCTGGCCCGGCGGTCGGTTGGCAACCCCATGCCCTAAAAACGCATGGCGAACAGGTAACTTGCAAACGCGGCAATGACCGTGAAAAAACAACAAATCATTTCGAATGCGTTGTTCATCGAGTCGGTTGGCAAGAAAGCGTCCATTGGTCGGCCTTATTTGTTTTGGTGTTCACAAAAATGTGAGTATGCGAAAAAAGCCCTTGCCGATTGAATTCAACCGGCAGGGCGTGTGTTTCGCATTGCCCTGTCGGGACAATAACTACGATCAAAACTGACCAATTAGTTAGTGTTACCACTTCGGGCCGAGTTCAAGTCGTCAGCGATATCGTTGAAAGCGCTTTTTGCGTTCGTACCGATAGCTTGGATCGCTGTCAAACAAACGATAACGATCAATGCCAACATAATGGCGTACTCAACAGCCGTTGGGCCGTCTTCCGATTTCATGAATCGAGTTACTTTTTGAGCGAAGTTTTTCATGTTTTTCCTCCGACGAAAAAATTAAACTTCGTGCTGCACGGGGTCATCCGCACATAAACGGGAAAGGATCCAATCAACCATTTTTTAGGCCTGCTGGTTGATCGAATCGACAGTTGTCTTCTTCATGCGGAATGTGGTCAGTTTTGATCGTAGTTCTGCATGGCAGACGATCTCACCGTCCTACACGGGAAGACTCGGCAGGCGGATTACTTTGAACCCAAGGGGTATTAAGCAACTCCGCAGAAACACTATGCCAAGAACGGCAACTGTCAAACTTTCCGCTGTCGGAATAAACAAAAATTCAGAAAGTGTTTCGCCAAGTCAACATTCGTTCAGTTTGTAACGATTTTCGGGAGAGAAGAGTTGTGGTTCCGAAACGCTTCTTTTGATCGGTCGAAACTTTTTCTCGAATCCGAAGCTTCGTCGGCAGCCTCGGCTACTCGCCAATCTTGATCTTCTTGAGCATTTTGCCGACGCGAACAAACATGTGTTTGCCAACGAAGGCCGGGTGGGCATGGACCTCGGTTCCCTCTTCTGTGAGTGCCATTTTTCCCAGCAATTCATATTTTTCCGATTTTGCAGAAAGTAAAAGAAGCTGTGCATCCAGCGTTATCACCAGGCAAAGATCCTCGCTGGCGACGATGGCACAGTACTGTCGGAACAAATCATCCTCGCTGAGCCAGATCTGTTTCAAGTCCTTGCTCGACAAACAGAACAAGCCTTCCGAGACGCCGAATATCCGATCGCCAACGACCACCGGTGTGTGCGTGTCCGGAGCCAGGTCCTTGAACGTCGACGCCGGCTCCGGTTTGATCTTGCCTTTGTCGTCAAACTCATAAAGCCGAGCACCGTTATTTTCCGTCACCAGGAACAAACGGTCCTTGATCTGAATCGGGGTTGGAACGTTGAAGTCGTTTTCTTCTTTGGGCTTGAGCGTCCATAGCCGTTTGCCGGTCTCGATGTCCCAGCCCCCCAACGTCGTTTTGTCGTAAGCGATGATCTGCTTGACCGAGCTGAATTCGGCGACGATCGGCGAACTGTAAGCGCCGACTTCGCCTTTGGTGGCCCAAAGCGTCTCGCCCGTATCCGGATCAAGTGCCGCGATGGCCCCTTTTTCGCCTCCCGGCTGGACGATCAATTTTCCGTCCACAATCAACGGCGACCAGCAGACGCCCCAAGTTTGAACTCGACCGCCGAATTGATCGATCAAGTTGACGGACCAGAACTCGGCCCCGGTTTCCAAGTCGATGCATTTGAGCATTCCAAACGCACTTTGGAGGTAAACCATTCCTTCATAAAGTAGCGGGGTCGCCCGAGGCGAGTTACCGTAGTCCAGCCGCCCGACCGCTTCGTATTGAACTTGCCAAAGCAATTCACCATCGGCAGCACGGAAACAACGGAATTGGTCACTGCGGTCCAAGACATCGCGCGATCCGATCACGACAAATTGATCGTCCGCTGCGATTCCGCCCAACCCGTCAGAAGCAAGTTCCTTGGTCCAGAGAACTTCGGGTTCTTTAAGAAGCGTTTGGGGAAGCCAACTGACGCGACCATCACGATTGGGGCCGCGCCATTGGTCCCACTTGTTCTGACCTAATTTTTTTTTTCTTCGTCGGAGTCCGAGTCGTCGTCCTTTTCAGCCGCTTTTTCCTGCTTGAACTCAACGAAACCTTTCTTGGTTTCCAGAGCCTTACGAAGGCTTTCGTCCTTGCCGACTTCAAGCAGTGCCATTTTCAGGTTGCTGACAAGTCCCTCGTCCATTCTAGAATTGACGAAAGCCGTGATAAATGGAACGGGGTCGGTTTCGCCGATCACACGCAAGTCACCTTTTTTGACCGTGCCACAACCTTCCAATAGTGGTTTGGCGTAACTCGAGATGATCGCTGCTCCCTTCACATCGGCACTCAATTCCAAAAGCTGGGTGGCTGCAGCACTACAAGCTTCGCTCGTCTCGATGGTTTTTGGGATTTCTCCGCCCATTTCCTTAATGAACTTGATGGGCTCGGAGTGTTTCTCTTCGCAGTCCTTCGGACCAAAGAAAATCCGGTAGCCGATCAAGTCCGCTGCGGAAACCGCCTCGTCCTTCTGCCGGACGACGACCAGGCCCGTCTGATGAACGGTGCCATCATCATTCGTCAATTGCGCGACGGGTTTGACTTCCAGCTCGTTTTCTTTGGCCGCGTGAAGCACGACGGAGTGCTTACCGATCACCAAGTCCACCGCGCCCAGTTTCTCTTTTGCGGTTTTCAAGGATTCCGACCAAGTGATTTTGACCTTCACCCCCGAAGTCTTGGCGATGTGCTGGGCAAGCTTCTCGTATTTGCGCTGGGCATAACCCTGAACACAATCACAGGCCAAGGGCGAACTCAAAGGGTCCATGATGACGATATGAACCGTCGGGACGTCTTTCTCATTGGCGGCCTTGGCTTTGGCCGTTCCCTTTTCGGCTTTGTCCTGTCCAAAAGCGGAATTCGCTCCAAACGCAATCATCAATGAAAAGGCGATAGCGCCAATTAATTTGATCGAAGTCCTGGTCATTTTGTAACTCTTTGATGGTCAAAATTGAGTTGGGAATTTGCGGGATTGAACGTGTCCGCAAGCATCAATGGGATCCGGGTTGCGGATTCGCTTCGTGGGCGGCTTGGGACCAACACAATCTACTATTTGAACATAAGAAAGAGTGGCCCGCAAATCGAGGGGCTTTGGCCGGCCGGTATCTGCTCGCCCTCTATTTGTTAACGCTGAAGTCAAAAGCTTGCAAAATTAATCGGGATTCTTGGCGATTGGTGAAACCGGTCCCTCATTTTTCACGGAAGGACGGTTCGATCCGTGAATTTTCAGGAATTGGTAGGTTTCGTACCAGCTAGCATCCGGCCACATAGCAATAGGGAATCGATCGGGCGTTTGATATGTTTGCGGCCGGATTCCACAAGTCCACAAAAAAAGCTCTGAACCGCAGGGCAGTACTGTTCAGAGCCGGGCGAACGCAAAGCATTGGTAGGGCAGTACCGTCAGCACTGCGTCGCGAGGAGCCAAACTACAAAGGATTGTGTGAAAAAAAAATCCGACATTCGCTGATAGACAACTAGGTCATTCCCCTACCCTCCCCTCCCCCATGAATCTGCAACGTGTTTACCTGCTTGAGTCCCAAGTATTGGTCCGGTTCGGACTGCGAAAGCTATTTGAAGAACAAAACGAGTATCAAATCTGCGGCGAGTCGGACAATCTCGAAGACGCTGAGCGAGAGCTTGAATCTCTCCAGCCGGATTTCCTCGTGACGGAAATTCGGATTCAAGGCATGAGTGCGTTTCGCTGGATTGAGAAGATCTGTCGCCGCATTCCCGAATGCCGAATTCTGATTTCCACGATTCACGATGAACCCGTCTTCGTTGATCGGGCCATTCGCTCCGGTGCTCATGGATTCGTCAGCAAAACAGATCCCGGTTCGGCCTTTCTGGAAGCGCTGAAGTACTTGGGACAGGGAAAGAGCTTTATCAGTCAAAGCGTTTATCATTCGATGGCAAACGCGATGCGACTGACGCCGCCCAACTGTTCCGCCAACGGCAATGCCATTCGCGGTTTGTCCAAACGCGAGTTCGAGGTATTCGAGTTGATAGGGACGGGCAGGGGCGCCAATGAAATTGCAACGGAACTTTCTATCTCCGCAAAAACTGTGGAAGCTCATCGTCAAAACATTCGCAACAAGCTTGGATTGCGAAACATGTCCGAATTGATTTGCCGCGCGGCAGTCTGGCAGGGTGGCGCCTGATCGCGTTTGAAGGACGACAGGGGGCTTCCCCGTTTGGAAGACGGGTTCGTTTGGCTTTTGTTGCAATTCTGCGCTACAATAGTCGAACCAAGAAAGCCAAAGCCCAGTGGCCGACCCTGTATTCATGAAACTCATTTGCCCCTTTTGTGATCATCCCGTTTCGACGGAAGACGAATTTGTCGAGTCGATCCAGTGTGGCAATTGTGAAAAAATCATTGATGCGGCATCGATCATCGACGACCATACCATGAGCGAAACGGCCTTGGGTGCGGGGGACATCGATGAGGACGATCCCGATTTCGAGGAGCCGGAAAAGCGTCGTGTAGGGAAAGAGTGTA
>CAYSXI010000111.1:0-17330 GCA_964434955.1 uncultured Pirellulaceae bacterium | reverse complement strand
TGCTGCTCGTGGCAGTTGCCTCCGATGCTCAAACGGGTTCTGTCAGCCAATACGAGTTTGTCGAATCCACTTCTCGACTTGCGGACGGCCGCACGGTGACTCGACGGACGTTTGCCAATCCTGCAACGCCCAGCCAAGTCATCATTTCTTCGCCACCTCGGGTCGCCAACTTGCCAACCAACTTGCCAACCAACTTGCCAACCAACTTGCCGCGAAACAATTTCGCGACGAATCCTGGGCAATCGCGAGGCCAACTAAATTTCGCCAATACGACGCCGGCCCTGTCAGCCCCTCCGACGCAGTTGGGACCGCCCCCCGGGCAGCCCGGAGCGGTCAACGTCAACGGAGCCAACGGCGGGACATTCGCGCTTCCCCCGCATCTTCCTCCTTCGACGGGATTTGCGAATAACCAAATTGGTACACCGAGCGCAGGGCAAGTTTATCCCTACCCAAGTGGCGGGAGTCCTGGTGGGCGATTCTTCCAAAGCACCGGTAATGGCCCACAACCACTCATCAAGTTACGGACCCTTCCATCTACGGCCTACGTCGGGCAAGGGATTCTCGGTCAACCGACCGCCTATGTTCCGGGAGAGCCAATCAGAAACATGCTCCGTTACATCATGCCCTAGAAATTTTTTTCGTTGTCCAGACGTGTCGCATGCTGTGAACAAAACGGACGCATGCCACGACAAAGAAAAAAGTTTATCCCGCCCGGTACCGAAACGGAGGGAATTCGACGTCGACTTGAGGGCGTCGCAAGGGAATTGAAACTGCCGCACTCCCGGGTCCGAATGGCCCGCTACACGTTCCACGAAAACGGGTCCTGGACGATTCGCGAAGTCATCGAAATATTTGTCGAGAACGCCTGGGTAGAACGCCCGAAAGCCGAATCGACAATGTGACATGACGGAGCCCTGCGCTCAGTTCGCTATGGCACTGACCTATTGCCCAATTCATTTCAGAACCGAGTGGGGCAACTTCTGTTGCCTTGACTGGCAACTTATACTGTGCGGAATCATGAGCCATCAATTCCACGTTGCGATTGACGACGAGTTATTCCTGACCGAGTTTTTGGATTCGGACGAAGCACGAATCGTTGAGCTGCTGAACGATCCCGCGATTTACGCAACAACGCTTCGGATTCCTCATCCTTATCATGCCAAGGACGCGAGATTCTGGATCGAATACGCAACGAAGATTCACTCGGAATTGAATTCCATCACCAATTGGGCGATTCGTTCAAAAACCCAAGGCTTGCTTGGCGGCATTGGACTGATTTTTGCCGAAGGGATCATGCATCGCGTCGAGATCGGGTACTGGATCGGGAAACCGTTTTGGGGCCGTGGAATTGCCAGCCGCGCCGTCGGACGCGTTGAACGGTTATGCTTCGAACAGTTTGATTTTCAAAAATTGACCGCCTTGGTCTTCTCAGGAAACCAAGCGTCCGCGCGGGTCCTCGAGAAAAATTGTTTTCAAAAAGAAGGGGTTCTCAGGAATCACTTTCTGAAAAACGGTTCATTTATCGATGCCATTTGTTTTGGCAAAGTCGCCGCAAAGAGCTAAGCTTCATTTGCATCTTCCGCCCATGTTTCCTTTATTTTGACTTTGGTTAGAATTATTCGGCGGTAGAATTCAATCATTCTTGCGGCAAGTTGCTTGGCCGTATTGACCGTTTTTTGTGCCACAATCTTCCCTAGTCAGTCAAATTCGCGGCCTCCAATGACAGACGAAAAACGTCGGATCAAGATCTTCGATACAACTTTGCGCGACGGAGAACAGTCGCCCGGCGCGAGCATGAACTTGCAGGAGAAGCTGGAGGTCGCCAACGCTCTGGTTTCGCTTGGGGTGGACGTGATTGAGGCCGGATTTCCAATTGCGTCTCCGGGCGATTTTGAGGCCGTTCGTGAAATTGCTTCGACTTGTTCCGGGGCGACGATTTGCGGACTCGCTCGGTGCAAGGACGCGGACATTGACCGTGCCTGGGAAGCGTTGCAGCATGCCGAGCAAGGTCGCATCCATGTTTTTCTGGCAACCAGCGCGATTCACCGCGAATTCAAACTCAATCTATCGCAGGACGAGATCATTGAACAAAGCGTGGCCGGCGTGAGGCGAGCTGCCGGCTATTGCAACGACGTCGAATTCTCCCCCGAAGATGCCGCCCGAACCGAAATTGATTTTCTCTGCCGCGTTGTCGAGGCGGTGATCGACGCCGGCGCGACAACAGTCAACATTCCGGACACGGTTGGATACGCGACGCCGGCTCACATGAGCAACGTAATCAGCTCATTGATGAACCGCGTTCCCAACGTCGATAAAGCCACCATCAGCATTCACTGTCACAATGACCTTGGACTTGCCGTTGCCAACAGTTTGGCGGCCGTTGAAGCGGGTGCCGGGCAAATAGAATGTACGATCAACGGTATTGGCGAACGCGCGGGCAACTGCAGCCTCGAAGAAGTTGTGATGGCAATGCGAACCCGTAGCGATTTCTACAGTGGCGACACCGGAATCAATTCCGAAAGGCTCGTACCAACCAGTCGGCTTGTGACGTCGGTCACGGGACTTCAAGTTCAAAGAAACAAAGCCATCGTTGGTCGAAACGCTTTTGCACACGAGGCGGGCATTCATCAAGACGGAATGCTCAAAGAACCTTCGACCTACGAAATCATGAGACCGGAGGTGGTCGGTTTCGCCAAGACCGACTTGGTACTCGGGAAGCACAGCGGCCGGGCCGCATTGGCCGACCGCGCGAAGCAACTGGGCTATGATTTGGAACACGATCAACTGCGAGCGATCTTTGACCAGTTCAAAAAGCTTGCCGATGCCAAGAAAGAAGTTTTTGATGGAGACATTGCGGCACTGATTGAAGCCGAATTATATGGCACGATCGAAGAAGAGTGGAAACTCGATTCGTTTGAAGTCTCTGCATCTCACGGCAAAACTCCCAAGGTCACGCTCACAATCCAGCGGAGTGGTGAATCGCATTCGGCGACTGTCAATTCGGGCGTGGGCGTCGTCGATGCAGCCTGCTTGGCCATCAAACAAATCACCGGCGTTGATTTTGAATGCAAGGACTTCCAGATTGCTTCAACTTCCGAAGGGCATGACGCACCTGTCGAGACGAGCATTGAAGTCGAAAAGAATGGCCGGTCAGCACGGGGCAGGGCGGTTTCAAACGACTTGATGACTTCTGCCATTACCGCCGTGATCAATTCGGTGAACCGTGTCATCCGTGCCGAGACTTCGGCCGAGCGGAGTACGGCTAATGGCCGTCCAGGCGGTGTCTAAACTCAAAAAAAACAGGCGAGCCCAACTCGCCTGTTTGTGATTTCCATTGCTTGACCGATTGCTCTAGTTTCTGAAGAGCTGCCGGATTCCAAAGGTGAAGAACGTATTCGAGATGAAGTTGATGATTTCTTCTCGCGGTCGGAATCGAAGGATTAGGGTATCCCCCGGCCTGATCAAAATCCGGTACTTTGGATCGTTGATTGCTTTGTTCAAATCAATCTCGATTGCCAATTGCTGATTCCCGGGAATCTGTCGAAGAATAATCAACTGGGAAGGCGGTACTGATGCCCCAGCTGATCCCAGGATCCCCGAGCGGTTGGTACCTACGCCGGCACTAAAGCCTGCCCGCGAAATGGCGGTGAGCGCATCCAGGTCGTAGTCACGTGGCAGCGGAAATTCCCCACCGGCCAGCAAGCCGCCCGTATAGTAGACGTCCGTTTCACGCGAGTCGACGTAGACAATATCGCCATCCTGAAGAATGACGTCTTCTGGGCGAATGTTGGGAATCTCGTTTTGTCCCAGCCGCAAGGGAATTCGAATGGTCGAATCGTTTTCTTGCGGAGCATCGGGAATGATTCCATAAGGGAAATCTTCCGCTTTGTTCTGCTTGTAAAAATTCAATAGCTCGCGATCGCGATTTGCAAACTCAAGTCGGTTCCCGCGAAGCACGCGAATTTCCGCTTTGGCATTGATACCCGGAAGACCGCCTGTCTGTGCGAGAGCCGTGAAGACATCGTTTTGATAAGCGGGAAGGTTCAAGACAAATCCTCGCGAACTCTGATCCGATCGCGTATTGATACCGGAGCGAAGCTGCTGAAGTGCGAGTTGTTGATTTGCCCCGACGCCACCATCCTGCCGAACGACGAACACTCGGTAGGTGCGTTGGCGGATCAGTGTCGTGATGAAACGAACGGTCGGCTGAAGCAGGGGCTCCTTGCCTTCCGTGTAAGTTCGCTTGATCAACTGTTCGGCCTGCTGAATCGTCAGTCCGCGGACATGAATGGGTTGGACAAGCGGCAAGCTGATCGTTCCGTCTTCTCGTACCGGGATGGGAAAACCCATGGCCGGAGGAAGATCACTGGTTTGATCGGGGAGCTGAACGGGTGGAGCTTCCCCCGTGGCTCCCAGAACTTCCTCGATGAAGACACCCAGAACATCACCGGAATCCAGAATATGATTCTCCGGTTTGACTTGACGCAGTCTCGAAACATCAATCGGACGCTTATCCGCTTGAGGCTCCGCCAGGAATTGAGGAGGGACGCGTTCGACCGGAATCGTATCGATCGGCGAAAGCACCGAGGTGCATCCCGTCAACCCAAAACAAACACACGCCAATGCGACCAATGCGAATGCTCGAAATTTTTTGTTGGTCATGTTCATTTTCGGCATTCTTAAAACTCCAGGATTCATGCGAAACATAAATGTTTTTGCCGACATACTTTTCTACTTGTTTGGTTTGTTTTCGCGTTCCCACGAAGCCGGAATCACACCAAACTGAACTTCGCCAGTTGATGGGCCGGGTTGGATTTTTCGATTGGATTGATCATCCAAATGGCTGCCAGGCAACAAGTCACCAGGACGAACTACGGGAATTAACCCGTTTGGTACTTCCGAATTAGCGGGGCTTCCTTGCAATGCCGGATTCGCCGGAATCACATTGGAAGGCATAGGCGTCACCGTTGGTGTCATTTGGCCTTGTCGCGGATCAAAAGGCATCCAGTTCGCCGGTACAGGAACGTCTGCCTTGACGGGTGACAAGCGCGGATTCTGCATCATGTTGACGGGCCCTGCATTCGGTCCCGATGGGTACGCCGAGTTGGTGTAGGGCATCGGTCCGGGGTGCCGCATGGGTCCTGGATTCTGCATTTGCCCGAATGCCTGAAGCGGACCGGGATTGACGGTAGCGTCATTCCGCTTGGATTGAATGCTTGAGCGACGAAGCGGAATGGCTGGCCCCGGAAGCTGGTTGCTTTCCAGTGGCGGATTCAAAACGGTTTCGGAGGTTTCGGCTGAAGCTGAATTCTCAAATCGACGTCTCAATCCTTGACGTTTTTTTGCCCAGGGCAAACGAGCCAGTCGATTTCTTGAATTCGGCATTTCATCCTGAGCTTTTTGCAGGATGCTTTTCATCGAAAGCGGTGGCATCGGTGGTTCACTTGAACTTCCATCGCCATTGGGAATTCCCAAGTCATCCGAAGTGATTATCGCATTTGATTTTTTATTGGTGATCTCGAGTGCAGCTTTCATTTCATTCGAAATGAAGATCTTCTTGTTCTGTGCAACTCCGTCTTGTTTGGCCGCTTTGACGCCTTCTGGATAGCCTTTGTACCAAGCTTGAATTGCTTTTTGACCATTTGTGTTTTGATACTGCGTTCCCCAGTATTCGTTTGGCGGAAGGGCCGGAGGTGTTCCATCGCCACCATTGCAACTGTTGCAATAGCCTTCGATAAAGCCGTCGTGAAAGTCACCTTCGTAGGCCATGTTGCAATTGCCGAATCGGAGGTTGTACGACCGCTTGGCCCAAACATGGTCGCGATATCCTTCGAAAGCCTTTTCCGGATATCCCTTCTTGCGGTAGTTTTGAAATGCCCTCGTTGCGACCTGACAACCCACGGAGTTTAAACTGCCCACGCAAATAAGAAGCATGAGTAGTTTGAGCAACAGTTGCGAACTCGAAGACTGAGCGACGCGTTCAGGTTTTTCGCAAATTGCGAATTTCATTTTTCCCCCCTCTGGTGTGGAACCAGCGGAACTCCAGGCAGGAAACGTACCGATGGCATTGAGGCGATTGAACACCTCATCACGTAGAATCGCCAATTCGGGCTGGTAAAATTTAGGGAAGATTCCGGATTTACGAGTTTTCAGGGAGAAAACGATCGCCCGGGTTGTAATGCGAGAGGTAAGATTGAGTTTTTCGGCGTTACGCGAGCAAAGAAACGCTAGCAGGGCACAGCGCGAAAACCTTTGTTTTCAGTTCGAACCGAAGCCTTGGGCTCGCTATCTACTGCCGGATTTGCCGATAGCTCCCCGCGCTTCGGACGCGGGACTGAGCGATTTCCAATGCAGCATTCCGTGGCAGCAATTCGTGCGAGCGAACTTTCTCCATGACTTCGATCGTGTTGTGTCGAATCTTGTCATGAATCACGGTCATTGCTTGCGATTCCGTGCCACCGCTGTACTCAACGGCACCACAAATGACCCCGCCCGCGTTTGCCAGGATATCCGGGAGAGAAAGAATCCCCATCTCGGCCAGCTTCTCTTCCGCGTCGCGACGTACGGGAATATTGGCTCCCTGGAGAACGACTTTGCATTTGACGCGGCTCACGTTTTCCATCGTGATGACATCCTTTTGCGCCGCTGGCACGAAGAAGTCACATTCCACATCCAGGAATCCATCGCCTTCAATGACGGTGGCGTTTGGATAAGAGGTAACGCCGCCAGTTTTTTCCATAACCTCCAACAGGGTATCAACGTCAAATCCATTGGCGTCGTAGATGGAACCATCACGATCGGTCACACAAATAATTTTTGCACCCCGTTCCGCCATGAACTTGGCGACGGGGCGACCGACATTTCCGAAACCTTGAATCGAAACGGTTGAACCATCAATTCGAATTCCGGAATAAGGCTCTGCCGCCTGAGCGCAAACAACCAATCCGTAACCGGTTGCTCCGATTTCATCCAATGGCACTCCGCCCAACACTTTGGGAAGGCCGATGACGTCTTTGTTCTCATCGCGAATCCACGCCATGCAACTTTCGTCGGTTCCCATATCGGGACCGGGAATGTATTGCGGAAGCGTTCGGATCGATCGCCCGAAATAGCGGATGGCTTCTTCGTATTTTTCAGGACCAAGCTGCTTAGGATCAGCAACGATGCCCGACTTGCCACCGCCGTGAGGTATGCCAGCCAAAGCGTTTTTCCAGGTCATTGCGCGGGCCAGTCGGAAGACTTCGGTCACGGTGACATTGGGCGTCATTCGAATTCCACCGATTGCCGGACCGATCGATACGTTATCGACCACGACAATTCCGCGAATCTGGGTTCGAGGGTTGTAAACAACAACAACTTTTTCAGGGCCAAATTCGTCGTAAAACGTGAAGCACTGGTTTTCGTCGGTAATATTTTCCATTTCCAAAATTGCCATGGCTGCAAGCCTTAAAGCTGAAAAATCGACCGCCAGGATTCGAAGAAAGCGAATTCAACCCGCGGTAGGCAAAGAAAAACTCATTCTAGGAATTGAGCCCGCTTTGATAAATGGGGTAATCGCAAATCGGATGAATTGCGCTCAAGAAACTTTGGATTCTCGAGCGAATTGAGTTTGAAATCCGCCGGAATTATCGAATTTTTCCGTCGACAATTTTGATGACCTGATCCGCTTGCTTGGCGATATTGTCGTCGTGGGTCACCATCACGATCGTCAAATTCTCTTCCCGGTTCAGCTGAAGCAGGGTTTGCATCACATCGCCACCATTTTCGGCGTCCAGATTTCCCGTGGGTTCATCCGCCAGGAGCAACTTGGGTTCTGCGATCAACGCGCGTGCAATTGCCGCACGCTGCATTTCGCCACCCGAAAGTTGATTCGGTTTGTGACTCATTCGATGACCAAGGCCAACGATCTCCAGAAGTTGCTTGGCCCGCTCGGAATACTTCTTTTTATTGCGCCAATAACCAAACACGCCGTGCCCAATCATTCGAGGGACCAGGACGTTTTCCAGCATCGAGAGTTCGGGGAGCAGATGATAGAACTGAAAAATCATTCCGAATTCAACGTTTCTAATCGCTTCTCGTCTTTTCGACGACACGTTGTCGATTCGCTTCCCTTGATACCAGACTTCACCGCTGTCCGGTTTATCAAGTGTGCCTAATAAATGAAGCAGCGTACTCTTCCCGGAACCGCTTTTTCCAACAATTGCCGTAAATTCGTTTTCACGGATTTCGAGACTCACTCCTCGAAGCACCGGAATCTTCAAGTTCTTTTTGGAGTAACTTTTCTCAATATCCTTCGCTTCCATCACGACCTGACGGGCCAAACGCAATGGAGCCTTGGTCCGTTTTTGACTGTTTTTCTCAACGGTCGAATTTTGCATAGTCGACGATGCGGAACTATTCATAACGAAGGGCCTCGACAGGGTGGAATCTTGCGGCGCGGAGGGAAGGCAATACAGCAGCCAAAACAGCAATCGCAATGGCCCCTAGCGCTACCCAGGTGATGTTCCAAAAACTGATAATGGTTGGAATCTTGTCGAAGTAATACATTTCCGGATCGAAGATCTCGCGGCCAGAAATGTAACTCACGACGTTCGCGATATCGTTGATGTAAATCACAAATACAATCCCGAGCCCAATCCCGACGGCGGTACCGACGATTCCGAGTGAAAGGCCGTAATTGAGGAAAATTGACATCACACCACGATCTGACGCACCCAACGATTTCAAAATACCAATGTCTCGAGTCTTCTCGACGACAATCATGAAAAAGGTTGCAAGAATGCCAAACCCGGCAACGGCGATGATCAAAAACAGCAGAATGTTGAGAATGGTCAATTCCAGATTCACGGCTGAGAGTAGCGGCCTCTGTTGATCTTGCCACGACTGAACAATCAAGTTGTTTCGATCGGGAGGAAAGAACGCAGCAATCTTGTCGCGTACTTCTTGCAGATCCGCTCCGGGCTTCAATTTGATTTGAATCGCCGAGACTTCACCCTGGCCCGTGATTGGGTCAATCATTCCGCGAATCTCTTGAAGTTTCGACAAGGGCATGAACGCGAAATTGCTATCGAATTCATGCATCTTGGATGAATAAAAATCGACCACCGTCAGGTTTTCGGTCACGAAAGTCGGCGCGCTGCCGCTGGTCGGCAAAGTAACTTGCACGTCATCACCAGGCTTCAACAGATAGAGATTTTGCGATTCGTTGGTCTCGGCATTGATGACCTTGCGATTGGAAATCGCCAGTCCCAGGATGACACCCGTGTACTGACTATTCATCGGGTCAAATACATAGTCCGTCCCGGGACGCTCATTAATGAATGGATCCTGCGCAGAGGGTGCACCATCGTTCGAGTCCGGTTTCGTCTCATCAACGGCAACCGCCTGTTCATCCAAGTTAGGGAGCTGATTCAAATCGAATGAATGCTGCTCTGCTTGAGGAACCGTTTGTGGCTGTTCGGGAACCGGCGTGGATTCCTGCGTGATTCCATTTCCGAATTCTGCAAACTGCCGGAAGTATTTGACCTTTTCTCGGCGATAGGGCCAGCCGGAGAAGCCAAGTTCTTCGCTGTAGCCTTCCTCGCGAAGATCAAAACTGATCCCTTTTTCTCGATTCTGTTGATTCAAAAGGAAGGGTTGAAATTCGCTGACGCTGGCGAACGTCTCGTCATCGATTCCGACCAGCATGATTTGCTGTGTCATCGGTTGGCCATTGAACTCGTACTGCAACAGGGCAGGGATACGAACCACTTTGGTGACGGCCTCGATGTCTTCACCAGCCAGTTCCTTGATTTGAGCGATCTTGCGATCCGGTTCGGAAACGGTCGCGAACAAAGGTGCCGACAATTCAACATCGGAAAGAATGCCATGCAATTTCGTCAACATTTCGTCGACGAAACCAGACATCACGCTGTTGACAACGATTAGCGTTGCGACGCCAAGCGTCACGCTTACGACCGATGCCAACGCGATGAATCGTGTGCGCAGATATCGCCACGACAAAAGTAGTTTGTACATTGCCAGTCCTTTGGCTCAAAAAGTGTCCGCTGAATCCTATCGTTTTTCGTCAAAACGGGTCAAGGCAGATGGGCTACCGGCGTAGTTTGACATTGGGCCGTCTGCGGATTCGAATCCAGGCGATTGAAGCAAAGCGAGAAAATGGAATCGGCGAGGCCCCAGCAAATAAACAAGTACAAGCGCCAGCGAGTTCAACCAATCGCATACCTTGCCGTTGGATTCGCCAACCATGCGCGAAGCGCCTGTAAGCGACCTCGAGGGGACCATTTCGAGAAGCCACCGATAAGGCGCAAGCTAGCACTCATCGCCTTTCTTGCTTCTCGCTCGCCTTCGCGGACCAAATTCAAAAGGGCAAATAGGCTGCGGGCTGGAAACGCATCGTGTTGAACCTGGCGCAAAAATCAATGTCGGCGTCAAAATGACCACGTTCACATCGCCGATAGTTTTTCGTGGGAGGCTAGCAAAAACAAGGCGTGGCTCCCAATCCGGAACCACGCCTCGTCACGATTTTTGGCAATAAGGAAGATTCGCTCGAATTCGAATCAAAGTTCCGGACGAAGGAGTGGAAACAGGATCACGTCCCGAATCGACTGCGAGTTGGTCAGCAACATGACCAACCGGTCAATTCCAATTCCCAGTCCGCCGGCTGGCGGCATTCCGTTTCGCAATGCGCGAACGAAATCGTTATCCATTCTGGCCATGGAGTCTTCTTCCGGCATGCCTTCAAGTTGGGTTTTGAAAAGCTGCTCTTGCAGGTCCGGATCATTCAACTCGGTGTAAGCATTCGCGAGTTCCATGCCTTGAACGAAAAACTCAAACCGCTCAGCGATCGCCGGGTTGTCAGCCTTTCGCTTGGTCAAAGGGCAAATGCTCGCAGGATAATCGGTCACAAACACCGGACCTGCCAAATGATCTTCGACTTTGGCTTCGAAAACTTCGTTCTTCACCACATCCGGATGCTTGCCGTCAACGTTAAGCCCGATTTCGAGCGCAGCCGCTCGGACACTTTCTTCGCTCTCGGGATCGACACCCGCATGCTCTGCCAACAATTCGTTGTACGGCTTTCGTGCGAAGGGTGCGGAAAAATCAATCTCGGAATCACCCCAAGGCACAACGGGACCAATTCCGATCGCCCTTAGCGCATCGGTCACGACCGCTTCCGTCAAATCCATCATGCTTTCGTAATCACCATAGGCCTGGTAAACCTCAAGCATCGTAAATTCCGGATTGTGTTTTGGGCTGATACCCTCATTGCGATAAACGCGTCCCAATTCAAAAACACGTTCCATCCCGCCGACCATCAGTCGCTTTAGATGGAGTTCCAACGCGATTCGCATGAACAATTCCAAGTCCAACGCGTTGTGATGAGTGACAAATGGTCGCGCGGCTGCACCACCGGCGATCGAGTGAAGCGTCGGGCCTTCGATTTCAACAAAACCCTGAACCCCCAATGTTTGCCGAACCGATTGGACGATTTTTGTCCGATCAAGAAATCGATCAATGACGCCTTCGTTATAGGCCAAGTCCACGTAACGGCGGCGCTGACGTAGTTCCGGATCGGTCATCCCAAGGTGCTTGGCGGGCGGAGGATCGAGCGTCTTGCAAAGGACATGAACCTTCTCTGCGAAAATCGTCATTTCGCCGGTATTGGTCAAGCCAAACCTTCCGTCGACACCGACCAGATCGCCAAGGTCAAGACAGCTGACCAATTCCCAGTTTTCCTCGCCAACTTGTTTCTTGCCGATAAACAGTTGAATCTTCCCGGTCCAATCCGAAATATTCACGAACCGCAGTTTTCCTGTATCGCGCTGAAGCATGATTCGACCTGCCGCACGAACGGTCGGCCCGATCAACTCGCCCTTGCCTTGCTCCTGCTTCCAGGCCTTGAAGTCAAACCCTTCGGCGTCGATGTCCGGAAGGTCCAAAACCGTTCCGTCCTCGAGCACATACTTCACTTCGGCCAATCGTGCACGAATATCACCGATGTACTGTCGATCATCAAATCGATGCCCCCAGGGATCGTGCCCCAGTTCCTTGATCTGTTCAAGTTTCTCTCGACGGGCACGCAAAAACGACTCTTCGTCCTGATGTTCTTCGGATTCGTTTGGTGTTTCCACCATGGCTTGGGGCTCTCAACTCTACGGGACCATTTCATTTTCGAATCGAGTATTTTATGGCAATCATCGCCCACTCGAAAGATGCACGCGCAACCGGCAGGCCGGCAATCGCCTGGACGACTCGTCCACTATTTCGACAAGTAAACGGTCAACCAGGCTCGCGCATAATTCCAATGCCTTGAAGCGGTTGCGCGGGAAATCTGAAGAACCTGGGCGGCTTCGACTTCCGAAAAGCCCAGAATATATCGGAGTCGAACCAACTCTGCCTTTTCGACACATTCCTTTTCCAAGGCATCGATCGCTTCGTGAATCTCCAGGACCGTATCGGCAGCTTCTTCGATCTGAGGATCCTGATTGAGCATTGGGCTTTTGTTGCGGTCGCGTTTGACGGCCCGTTTTTTTCGCGCAAAGTCGATCAGGATTCGACTCATCTCTCGAGAAGCGATCGCGAGAAATTGAAACTCGTCATTCACTCTCAAACTTTCCCGCTTCCGCAATCGAATAAAAACCTCATTGATCAGAGAAGTCGCTGAAAGTGTGTGGGAGGCTCGCTCACGACCCATTCGTCGCTTTGCGACCTCATGCAATCGATCGTAGCTGCGGGAAATCCACTCGTTGACGCCCGGATGTTCGGAGGTCGAACTTTCCATGGATGGGTTCGCTGGAATTGGGTTCCCCGGTTTCACGGTTGGTCGTCTCCCGACGAATCTTTCGAGGAAGTCGATTGATTCAATTCAAAGTATCGTTTTGCCGCGTGATCCCGATAAGCGTGGCGGAACAACTCGTTTTGTTCTTTCTGCAACTCATTCAATAGCCAAAGAAACTCGTTGTAACCTCGCTCAGTTCCAATAATATCTGTCTGCAATCGGTACCGCAGGTAAGTGCTGCGCATCAATTGTTTCAGGGCGACCTGGGCATCCCCTTCCAGAATCAAATCCGGGTTCGGCGATTGAAGTGCCGCACGGGCCAAAGTCGTTCGGGCAACAAGAGTCGGCAATGAAACCCCTTGTTCACTTTCGATTCTCGAAACCACACGGCTCAAACCAGTTAGCTCAACGGGACGATCCAAAAACACCTGGCATCGCGCATGAATGACTTTCCATCGGTCTCGATGAGCGACGTTTTTTTCCTCGCTGAGACGCCGGGCAGCCGTTTCCAGGAAGCCAGCGTAAATTTTGCGAATCACCTTTTGATACTTGGCCGGCAAATCATATTGCTGAGCCGTTCGAATGCATGTGTCCGCTTTATCAAAGTCGTTTCGGTTCGAATAAAGGATGGCCAGAATCACGAAGACAGAACCCTGTGAGTCCGAACCCGATTCCGGGTTCAATTCGAGTTCGCGTTTCTGCGACTCGTACATGGGAACCAAGGATTCACCAAACTTGTATCGATGCGCGTCAAAATCATCCTCGGCGCACAAGCTAAGAATCAATTCGTTTGCTGCGACCCGCTGCTGTTGATTGGTTTTCCTCGATTCGCTTTTGGAATCAGCAGGGGCTGGCCCCCAAAGTTTGAAGCCGATGCCGCTGGCGATCACGATGACTGCCAAAACCGCCATCGTCAGAAAGACGTGATCCTTTAGCCACGTTGCCGCACCCTGGTACCACGGTGGGTTGGGCAGACTCAAAGGTTTCCGATTCAGGATGGCTTCCAAATCGTCGCGCAAATTGGCCATCTCCCCATAACGATGGTCACGATTCGGCTGCAGCGCTTTGCAGATTACTCGAACCAACTTTTCACGAATTCGAGCCGGACAGTCGCTTAATGCCGGGCTGGAATCAAATGCCTGTTTTGTTTTCCGGGCCCAAACTTCAACTCCCTCGGTTTGTCCTTCGCGAAGTGAAGCAATCTCCCGACAATGGGAGAACATTTCATACAGGACCAAGCCGGTGGAATAAATGTCCGAGCGAGCATCAATCGTTTTGCCCATTAATTGTTCCGGGCTCATATAACGGGGCGAGCCAACCAGGTGCCCGGTTTGAGTTTGATGGTCCTCTTGGAACGTATTTTCTGATTTGACGATTCCAAAATCAATCAACTTCACGTGCGGGCGGGGCTTCGTTTGAATCAAGACATTTCCCGGCTTGATATCTCGATGATACAAACCGTGGCGATGAGAAAAACTTACCGCTTCGCATAGCTCAATCGCCAGACGGATTAACTCCTGCCAATTCTTGGACTCCGGGCGCGACTTTGAATATTCCGTCAGGTTGGAACCTTCAATCAGTTCCATGCTTGCGAATAACCAACTTTGATTTCTCTCCTCGAATTGAAATTCGCCCACCTCAAAGATCGTTGCGATGTTTGGATGAGAAAGTTTGGCGAGGGCTTTGATTTCTTTTTGGAATCGACGAATGGCCGTCTCATTCAGTTGGCTGGGCCGAATGATCTTGATCGCAACCCGGCGCTCGACCGGACGCAACTGAATCGCTTCGTAAACGACCGACATGCCGCCCGAACCCAGCTTCCCGAGAATTCGAAAGTTCCCGCAGACCTCCCCCGTGCTAAAAGGTTCCGAGTCGGGAACCGTGTCATCCCCCCATGCTTCGTCGAAAAAATCAGGGTCGGCATCAAGGACGTCGGCCACGATATTCGAACGCAGCCAACGCGTTCGATTCGAAGACGCCTCGAGAAGAGCCAAAACGCGACTTTTCTCTTCGCTTTCATATTCTGCCGCGTTGCGAACAAATTCCTCGGGTGCAAGATCCTTCTGTTGCAACGCCTGGAAAAAAAGAGATTCGGTTCGTTTGGATGATTCACTTTCCAATTTGAACCCTCAACAGAAAAAGAGCGTCAGGAACGCCAGATTGGCCGATTCAGCCAGGGATTGGATGGGATTTTGGCTTTCGGGGATCATTTCAGCCTAAGATCATAGCTTAATCCGTACCGCGTCCAACCTATGTGATTTCGTTCACATTTTCTGCTCAGCGAACACCCTGTGGGCAAACTTGAGCCCGATTCAAAAAAAAATACAAATCCGTGAGGCGCTTTCAAGATGGGTTGCGCTAACACTCTCAGGGGTTTTTACGACCCGGAATCTATCAGTTTTTCCCGAGGAGTGTCATGCATCGTTTATCCTGGTCCCTGGTTGTCGTCGCAAGCTGCTTTTTTGCTGCGAATGCGACTTCAGCTCAACAACTACAAATCACGGTCGAAAACCTACAACCCACCGGCGGATATTACTTCACGCCGGTATGGGTAGGACTTCACGACGGAAGTTTCGACTACTTTGACAGTGGTGCTGTTTCGTCGGCATCGCTTGAAGCCCTCGCCGAGGGCGGAGACGTCTCTGGAATTCAAGGCGATTTCACGGGCGCTGGCTTCTCGGAGCAGGGCGTCGTTACCGCACCCGCGGGTTTCGCCGGAGCGCCTGTTTTCGATCCCACGGACGTAGGCGAACTATTCCTGAGTGTTTCAACCACTCAGCGATACTTTAGCTTTGGCTCAATGCTGATCCCGACGAATGATGTCTTTTTCGGCAACAACGATCCCATGTCGCATGAGATCTTTGACGGCGCCGGTAATTTCCTCGGCCCTGTCACCATCGAGATTTTTGGCAGCAATCTGTACGACGCTGGAACCGAAAACCTTGATGCGGCAACCGCTGCCTTTATCGGCGGTGGTGGAACCGACGAAAACGGAACGGTCGGCCTTCTTGACGGAACGGACCTGACGGATTTCAACAACGAATTCATCGGTCAAACCACCGTTGCTGGAACCACCATCACTGAATCGATCTCGGGCGGCACTCCGATCGCTCGAATCACCATCACCCAAGCTGTACCGGAACCAAGCTCTGCTCTCCTCATCGGCCTGGTTGGTATAGCCACCCTCGTTCGACGTCGCAAGCGCTAATCCAGACGTCGAGCAACCAAAAAAGGCTGAAGCGTTGCAAGTCGCTTCAGCCTTTGTTTTTTAATTCGCAATCGCAAGAAACGATCTATACGAAAATATCCGAAGTGCAGTCGCCGCCTGGGAATCGCATTTCGTGAGCTCGCGCCGGTCCCGCGGGTTGACTGTCAAAGTTAATGTAAAAGTCCTCGTTGACCGTCATTCCGCCTTTCTCGGTATCACAATCAAGCTGCAGCATGTAACTGCCATTCTCCTTGATGCCCGGATAGAACTGATTGTCCCAAGGACTGTAAAGAGAATTCGTGACGTAGAGTCGCTTCCCGTCCAAGCTAAGCTGCAACATCTGCGGTCCGCCATCAAGCGGCTTGCCCATTCGCGGCTTGAAGTCCGGCTTGTGCCCAATCACACCTCCCAGCCAAACCTGACCAGTCAGTTTCGGATTGGCAGGATCGCTGACATCGTACTGCCTCAGGTCACCATGCAACCAGTTTGAGAAGTACAACCATTTGTCGTCCATCGAAAGGACCAAGTCCGTAATGAGACCTGGCACGGGGAACGGCCAACCTTCCACATCCGGAACGGAATCAACGGAAATCACCTTGTCGGCCGCCCACTTGTCGGCGCTGTCCTTCTTATTGAAGTGCCACATGGTGCTGCTCAAAGCAGCTCCGACAAAACCGTTGGCGCTGTCTGGATTGTGATGAAAACGGACTTCCAGTGGAATCATGCCCGTTTCGCCCAAATCAATCGATTGATTGATTGTGCGTTCTTTCCAATCCCAGAAGTGAAGATGGCGACCGTACTTTCCGGCTTTCACATCCTCAAGATGAAAACCTTTCGACACGGTATTGGGAGCACCCCATTCGGAACTCACCATCACGTTATGACGCGGTTGGTACCAATAGTCATAATTGAAATTCATTCCGGTGGCGTCTTTTTCCCAACGACCGGTCACTTCAAATTTCTCATTCATCAACAGAAAACCGCCAGGCGCGTTGCCCTCGGCGTCGCCCAAACAGGAAATCATGATATTTCCGTCGGCCAGGCAGTGAACCGTATGCGGCGCGGATAGGCCAACTTTCTTGACTTCCTTCGGCTCAATGACTTTGTGCATTTTCGGCTTGCGAGGATCTTCGGTGTCCACGATATGAATTCTGCTGGACGCGATTCCTGGCAAAACGATGAAGCGACGATGTTTTCCTTCGACGCCATGACAACTGCTGCACGAGTTCCAGCCGAAATGGTGGAGCTCGTCGCCGATAATCGGCATCTCCAATTTATTGACGATCTTTCCATAGGTTTTCGACGATGGATCGACGTCAATCGTTGCCAAGACGTCTGGAT
>CAYSXI010000110.1:9868-17535 GCA_964434955.1 uncultured Pirellulaceae bacterium | reverse complement strand
AAGCTTTTCGCGACAACTTGCGCGAAAAGCTTGAACTCACGCATTGGGCTTACGAAGAAATCAAAGCACTCCCCGACTTCGAATGCTTTGACGAGCCGCAGCTTTCGATTTTTGCTTTTCGCTACTTGCCAAAAAACGAAGACGCGAATGTCTTCAACCAAAAACTGGTCGAGCGAATCAAGCAAAAGGGCCGTGTCTTCATGACGAGCACGAACATCAATGGCAAGTTCATGATCCGGATTGCGATTCTGAGTTTCCGCACGCATTCGATTGATTTAGTGAATGCGATTCAAGACATCAAGGAATCCGTATTAGAGCTTGAAGCGGATTCAGGCTAGGCATTTGCGGAGGGTTGCCGATTGTCGCATGCAAGCCTTGGAAAAAACGCAAGTTTTTTTTCGCTGATGCGCAAGCGGTTGGCGCGCTGAGCAGATCCAAGAATGTTAATCTTGCACCAAATTTCACAATCTTTTGTCGGCAATTGAATCGTTGTCATGCCGTAAGTTCAAATTTCTTTTTATGCGCCGACATTGCACTTTTTTTCACAGCTTGATTCCGTTCCATCCAGCGCGATTTCGCAAAAGTTAAGTGTTGAATTAAGCCAGAACTGCCTCAGAATGAAGCCATGCACGGCCGGGGGCAGCCTGAGCACCGGCTTCTTTGACACGAATGGGAGGCGGCGATGCCAACGTTTGAACAAACCAAAGAAGTATTGCACCATTGCCAGCGATTTCACCGCAAGGTCGGAGCCTATTATTCGCAGCTGAAAGATCATTCGAATTCGGCAAGGGTCCAACTATTCCTTGACTACCTGGTCGATCACGAAGAGAAAGTTGCGACGGCCTTGGAATGTTACGAGGAAACCGCGCCACCCCGGGTTCTCAACACCTGGCTGCAGACGGTAACCGTTACCGAGTCGTTACCGATTTTTGATCGAATCGAGATCGATGAAGACATGTCGGTCGATGAAATTCTCGATATCGGGCTGCATTTTGATAACGTGTTGCGGGAATGCTACCGCGTGGTTCGCGACAACGCCGAATTTGGTGATGTTCGGGAAGCCTTTCAAAATCTTTTGGAATTCGAAGAACAGGAAAAGCAGACGCTAGTCCGCGTGGCTCAATCGACCGGCGACGTTTAAGCGTTGAGATTCAACGCGTTTCGGGGGGGCGGAAGTCCGCCAAGTAGGCCTGCTAACTGGTAAAACAAAAAAACGAGGAGTTGAAAACTCCTCGTTTCTTGTTTGATGTTTGAACTCAACGACGTTTATCGTCGTCGTTTCGGCTTTTTGACTTCGAATTTATCGCCCAACATGTCTTCGAGTTTTTCTCGTTGATCAGGCCGCAACTCCCGGATCAGCTTTTTGCGTGCCTGCTCTTTGATCTCGGCAATCTTGTCTTCCATCTCGGCGCGGATTTCATCGGCTCGCTTTTTGAGTTCCTTTGCCTGCCTTTCATCGATTCCAAGTTCCTTCGCCATCGAATCGCCAACCAGGGCGTTCACGTCGCCGCGGTTTTTCATCTTCATCTGATTCGAGATTTGCTGAAGCCGTTTGGATTGATGTGGTAACAAGACCGCGCCCATTGCCGCTTTTTTGTCTTTGGAAAGTTGCTGGATTGTCTCGTTCCATTTCTTGTGATCAAAAGTCTTGCCCGACTGCATCGACTTCATTCGATTCTGGATTTCCTGTTGGAATTCTTTCTGGATTTGCGTGAGTTCTTTGATTTGATCGGCATCGAGTTCGAGATCTTTGCGGACTTGCGAATTCGAGATCAAGTGTCCAGGGTCTGCCGGCATGTAAAAACCGCCGGGAGTTGCCAGCCGAACCGTCGAATAAACGCCATCGCCGGTAACCATCTGAATTTCCTGAAAGGATGCTGAGGCATCAATTGCGACGGGGTTGTTGTAAACCCTGATGCTTCCGGCCTTGGGCAAGGTGTCCTGTCCGGAGGCCACGCAGGTGCCCAAAGTCGCGATGGAAACAACGGAAA
The DNA here is from genome assembly GCA_964434955.1 of uncultured Pirellulaceae bacterium. Taxonomy (GTDB): domain Bacteria; phylum Planctomycetota; class Planctomycetia; order Pirellulales; family Pirellulaceae; genus JANQLU01. The sequence goes on along the minus strand of CAYSXI010000110.1, from coordinate 15,544 downwards.
GCCAAATCATTTGACGCATCATGAATTCTCCTGAAGCAGGGATAGGGGGCCGGCACATTTTGACGAGAATCGCCAATGATTGAAAGTTGACTCTTCCCGCAAATTCTTTCGCAAATTCGCGATTCGATGTGCAAATGCAAGCAAAACATGATTCGATGATGGCAGGAATGGAAATCCAGGCAAATAGGAGCCGTTGGTTTTGCCGGAAATCACTCGGTGGAACCCGGATTCCTGTCCATTGTGCCTTCGGAAATGGGCGACGCTTTCGAAAAGAAAGCGTGTAACAGAATCTTGCCCACCCCGCTGAGTGATATCAGAGCAAAATCACTTTTTCGGGGAACACAAATGAAAAAACAACTTCAATCCGTTGTCTTGGCCGTGATCGCAATTTTGGGGTTCGCTTTGAATTCCCAGGCACAGGATATGGACCTATCCGCCTCCGATGATGGCTTCACTCTCTATGGCGACTCCCACAATAACGACGTCAGGATTCGCCAAATCGCCAAGAGCGGCGCGACCACGATTCTTGAGTTTCGAGGCTACGGAGGAACGACCATCGAAGGGGCCACGATCAAGAACGTTTCCTTTACGAATCTTCGCTACATGAACGTTGACTTTGGGACCGGGCAAACCAACCGGGTTTATTTTTCGGGAATCAAAATGGACCCCTATGACAACCACCTGAATGTTAGCGGCGTTCACAAAACGACTTTCAAGATGAGCTACTGCGATGTCGATCGGGTTACGCTCGGCAACATCCATAAAGCCTATGTATGGCAAACCAGCATTGATCGCCAGTGTTCAATAGTCGGAACCCCGCACAACGATCACTTCAAGTTCTGGAATTGCTCCAACATCTCCTGTGATGGATCCATGTTGACTCATGATGGCCAGGACCAAGTCGAGATTTCAAACACGGCCTGGTACGGCGATCTCGAAATCAACACGGCGGGGGCTGGAAACAAGGGATCGACTCGACAAGATGCCGACACCGTGAAGTTGGAAGGTCTTTGGTGCTACGGTCTCGATATTTCGATGGGCCCGGGCCAGGACGCTTTGGAAATTCGGGACAGCAACCGACGCGATCACTGGACGCAGAGCGAAGTCTATTTTGACGGAGGCTTGGGGTTCGATTCCATCTTTTTGAATGGAGTCTACAACGATCCACATGCTTACTCTTGGGGGCTCGCCAACGTTTATCTTGAGTACGAGAACTTTGAAAACATTCAGGGTACCGTTCGGTAAGGCATTTGGACGAGTCTGGCTTTCAAACAAGTTGTATCGTAAACCCGCCTCGGCGGGTTTTGATTCGTTAGGCCAGGATTAAGTCACGGAGAAAACGAATGTTGGGTGATTAGCCATAATTTGCAATTTTTTGTGTCCGGATTTTTGCGCCCTTGGGAATTTAAAGTCACAGAACGATCGAACGATCCAATTCTCCAAAATCTGGCGTCCTCCCGTATCACAAAGATTCCTCATTGCGCAGTGCGAAAATGAATAAACAATCAGGCTCCACGGGAGACTCGTCGGCAATGACTTTGAATGTGCCGCGAGTCCGTGAGTATCGTTCGGCCTCACAGCATGGACGGATGGCAATTCTTGGATCAATCGCTCTGGCCGCGATCGGTTTTTGGGCCGCAACCGCGGGCAGTTTCTATTGCCTTCCCCTTTGGGGAATCGCCGTCGTGGGTTTCATCTACGGCTGTTATTTCCTGCTCGACAACTCGGTCAAGTTAAGGATCGACACCTTGGGGATCTACTGCAGCCGGTTGCCTCAAGATAACGTGATTAAGTGGCGTCAAATTGAAGCGGCCTCGTGCATCCGGGTTACGCAAGGCGCGAACATTCGTCACTTTCTGAAACTCCGAATGACCGACGGATCCGAACGCAAGATTGAGATCAGTCGGCTCGATGAATCGATCGAAAACATCCTTGAGGAATTCTATTCGTTTTACGAACGGCGTTGAGAGCCGTGCGGTTCGCTTGCTGATGGCCGAAGCCTTATCATCGGAAGTTGGATCACTGCGATGGTTGTCGGAAAACCAAAGAAGTGACTAGTTTCGGTTTTTCTTTTGTTTGATAGTCGCACCGAGTTCGAGCGATATTTCTCGCAGCTTCGATTTCATCTTTTTGAATCTCTCTGGCTGTTTGTCAGCCATGTTGACGAGTTCGTTACGATCGGTCGCAATGTTGTAGAGCTCGAAGGCTTCATTGTTCTTGTTCACCAGCTTCCAGTTTCCGATCCGAATCGCATTGTTCTTTCCACGAAAGCTGAAGAACAGGTAATCATGCGGATCTCGCACTTTCCCTTCAAAAACCGGCCGAAGACTGTAGCCGCGCAAAGGTCCCAACTGCCTGCCTTGGTATTCGGAGGGATACTTTGTCTGCGAAACATCCAGCAGGGTTGCCATGATGTCGACGAGATGAGCCGGTTGCCCCGTGATCATGCCCTGCGGCGAATTGGCATTGGACTTAATGACCGCGGGCCAATGGGCAATCATCGGGGTAGCAATGCCACCTTCGTGCTGGTTTTGTTTGTACTCTCTTAAAGGCGTGTTACAAGCATGCGCCCAGCCCCGATCATAGGTCCAGTAGGATTTGGGGTCGTAGGGCATCAGTTGCTTCTCAAGCGTAGGGGGTTTGGTTCGTTGAAACGGACAAGCTCCGTTGTCACTTAGAAAGAGGATCAAGGTATTGTCCAGCTCTTTAAGTGCCTTCAATTGCTCAACTAATCGACCCAGGTTCTGGTCCACGCAATCGATCATCCCGGCATAGGCTGCCATCATCAGCTCTTGCGTGTCTTTTTCCTTGTCACTGAGAGAATCCCAGGCTGGGACATTTTTTGGACGGGGCGGAAGTTCCGTTGATGCATCGATGATTCCTAGCTTCTTTTGGCGTGCAATTCGGTCTTTGCGGAGTTGGTCCCAGCCAGCTTGATACTTGCCGCGATATTTTTCGAAGTCTTTCTTTCGGCACTGCAATGGATAGTGCGGAGCATTATGCGCGATGTATAGAAAAAAAGGTTGCTTGTTCAACGCTTGGTCGGATGACCATTCCTCGAGAAATTTGATCGCAAAATCGGTATTGGCTTCGGTTGTGTAAAAGTTTTTGTCGTCGATCTTGTAGGGCTTTTGTTGCAGTCGAAACGTGTTGTCACCTACGAAAAAGTTGGTCGCACCTGACAGGTGTCCAAAGTAGCGATCGAATCCACGGGCCACGGGATCGCTGGCCAAGTGCCATTTGCCGGTCATCATTGTGCGATAGCCGGCCAACTTCATGGCTTCGGCGAGGGTGATGCAATTCTCCAGTTTTCGCGTTTTGACTTCGGGGTGATATCGACCGGAGAGCAAGGTCGCGCGCGTCGTTTCGCATTTGGCACAATTGTAGAATTGAGTGAATCGAACGCCGTTCCCGGCCAGTCGATCAAGGTTCGGTGTTTCGATCTCGCCGCCGTAGCAACCGAGATCAGAAAAGCCCATATCATCAACCATGATCAAAACGACATTGGGTCGCTTTGGATCGTCAGCTCGGGCGGCGGACGGGAGTAGGCTGATCGACGTGCCCGCGCACAACAGGATTCCGATGAGCGCCCAAACTTGGACGGGTAGTTGGCGTTGATTCGATATCAAATCCGAGAACACGGTTGTTTCCTAAAAGATGCAGCGCAAGAGTTAGTCAAAGTAACAATGCTTCGGACACAAACACTATTCATATTTTTTCTTGTCCGGGCTTTTCGCCGGGCCAATCCATGCCAAATTGTATGACCACCCCTTGATCAGAAGTCGTTTTGCTTTGGCTTTGCCGTCGATAAGATACGTTTGGCTGTCATTGGGTGAGACAAAAGCGGCCCATTCTCCTTCGGGACAGACATCGAGATCGGAAATGGAAATGCCCGATTTGTTGAGTGTGCTTGCGACGGCTTCGGCTCGCCCTTTGAAGAAGACTTGGCCAAACTTCAAGTCGAAGTGCCCAACCGTTTTCTTCTTTGGTTCTTCGATGAATTTGGGCGGCTTGTTTTCGGAAAAATCCACTACGTTCGTTTTTCGCGTATTTGCATCGAATGTCATGGGTTTTGACCAGCCGAATTGCAGTTGCGAGTTACTGGTCCAATTGGCAACCAAAAAGGCCGGATATCCAGACGCCGGAACCAAGTCGGTGAGTCGACGCTGATGGCCGATGATTTTGGTTTCTTTAACATCAACGACCAATAAATCCCGTTCTTCGTGAAAGTCATCCTGTTGGTGGAGAGTCGTCATCGCAAGAAATGATTGATCCGGCGACAGCGAGATGTTCGTTAGCGGCAGGATCCAGTCATCATCAAATGCAATGATCTTTTGAACTTCACCCGTTTTTCGAATTCGATACAGAGATCGGTCCGTTCCAGCGGATACGACCCAAAAACTATCCTTGGTTTCCTTAAGGACGGCTTCAATTTTGAACTTGGCCAATTGTTGAACCTTTGGGTTTTGTTTCGCATAGGAAAGCACAAACAGTGAGCCTTTCGCACGCTCATATCGGTCCACAAGCGTTTTGTCGTTGTCACCGGTTTTCAAAGTAAACCCCGAAAGTCGAGGTCCGCCAAACCCTTCCACAAAATAGACTTTGTTTTCCTCCACGGAGACAACCGAAGTCGGTTTTGTTGACGCCGAAAGTTGCGAAATATCGCCAGTCGCCAACTTCAGCAAAAAGCTCCGATCGTTTTGCGAGGCAAGAAGAATCCCCGGAGCAACAAAAGCAATTGGATCAGGCCGAGCGTCCGATTCGCCGGTCCAGAACCGTTGAGGTTTCTTGTGCGACCTAGGATCAAAAAGGTAAATCACTTCGACGCGATCACGCGTCCCGATTGCCGGTTGTCCCTTTGAATCCTCGGGGTGAGTCAGAAACAGGACCGGGCCCTTGCTCACCCGTACCTTTTGGAATTTCGAGTCCTGCGCATCGGAAGAAGTGGAAAAGACTCCCAGAAGACACAAGCAAGTCCATCCAGGGATGAATCGTAATGAGTGCATGTCGAGTTCCCCTTTTTGTCATGAGCCGGCCATAACTCAATATTAAGGGAAACTCCAACTTCAACCACATCTGCGAGACCGTTTTCCGGTTTTCAGGCACTTCGATTCAAATATCAGCGCATAAAAAATACACCCCACTGGATTCGAACCAGTAACCTCCTGTTCCGTAGACAGGTGCTCTATCCAGTTGAGCTAGGGGTGCGTTTCGATTTTCAAATCGAGTACCAGATTATGCCGAAAAAGACATTCGCTCGCAAGCGAGGTTCGCTTTTTCGCCAAACATCATGGCTCAAAAGCGTTAATCGGCAATGCGGGAAGATTGACAAGTTATTTCATCGGAAAAAGCCGGCGGAATTTTCAGTCGATTTTGGCCAAATAAAAGGAAACAAACGAAGGCCCAGCGAACGAGCTCATTTCCGATGGTCGCCTTCACTCCGATCCCGGAGCAGAATCCATCTTTGCCGCCCAAACCGGGCCCAAAATCAACCAAGCCCTGCCCGCCGAAAGAGGGCCTCAACACCAGCTCGAATCGCAGAAGCATCGGTGGTTCCCGTAAACACACGCCCTCAGAGCTGAAACCGAAGTTAAATCGGTCTCCCGAAATTCACTGAATCCGTTTTACAGTAGGTTGATCCAAAGCCAGCCGTCGTATCCTTTGACACCAACGGTT
>CAYSXI010000110.1:0-9849 GCA_964434955.1 uncultured Pirellulaceae bacterium | reverse complement strand
TGTACAACGGTAGCCTCTATGGAATCATCGTCGGTCAAGTAATCAATGAGTCGACGCACGCCGATTACACGTTCATCGGAAGTGTCGCTGTCAATGATTTGACCTTCGCGAACGACGTTGTCGACAAGAATCGTCGTTCCACTCTGTCCCAGGTCCTTCGCGAACTGAAAGTACTCGAGACAGGACTCCTTGTCGGCATCAATAAATACGAAGTCAAATGCCGGGATCCGTGACTGCTGACGCTGTTCAACGAGCTGAACCAGTGATTCCCTGGCATTGCCCAACAGCAGTTCAATTTTGTCCGCCGCGCCCATTTCCCGAAAATTTTCGTTGGCAATATTGGCGTGGTGCGATTCCAACTCCAAGGTCGTGATTTTGCCATCCGATGGAAGCGCGAGAGCCATCCAAAGTGTGCTATATCCGCCAAGCGTACCGATCTCAAGGACTTGCTTGGCCCCCGAAATTTTTACAAATTGAGACAGTAGTTGTCCTTGAGTTGGCGAAACGTCTATTTCAGGCAGATCGTTTTGTCGGTTTCGAAGCAAAACAGAATTGAGTCTTGCCGAATTCCGGACAATGGATTTCTCAAAATACCGATCGACTTCCGACCATTGTTCTTGGTTCATCAAAAGGCCGTTACTTGATCGTTGTTTTCTGGTTGGCCGAACCTTGCTTCGATTCGGAATCCTCTTTGCCACCCTCGGTCCCAACAATTTTTAGATTGGCGAAATCGGCCGTATCGTCGAACGAACCGAGTCCGACTTGGCCCCAGCCAAAGGTTTTGTCTTCGGCAGTCATCCAGGGCTTTTCCATATCGTCGAAGAATACTTCAATCTTTCCAGATTCCACGTCGCGCCGAATTCGAATCTTGTGCCATTTATCATCCCAAGGTGTGCCGTCGGTGGTCTTGGTCGATATTTTTGTTCGGGCCTTGTTGTTGACAATGAAAATCTGGTTCGCATGCGGATCCGTTTTCTTTCCCAAATGCACGTAGTACAACTGCGACGGGCTTTGGTAGCCAAAGAACAGGCAAACGTCGCGGTGGTTGTAATCCTTGTGAGTCGAAAGGATGTCAACGTTTAGTTCGAAGTCCATCCAGCGATGTTCTTTCAGGAGCGCGATGTGATAGGGGCTGCGGACCTTCGGCTTGTAGCTGGATTTCTTCTTGTGGAGACTCAGGACATAGCCGCTGTCCGTCTTTTTTGTTTTCCAGCAGGCATCATCTGTGACTTTCCAGTTTTTAAGCTCGTGGTCGAACTTGGTCGAGAACTCAACGCGCTTTCCTTGGTCGTTCTTCGCGGGATCCTGTGCATCGGCCATTCGGAGCAGACCAGCCGGAGTTGCAAATGTAACTGCTGTCAAAATGATGGTAGCAAACAGTTGATTCATCATGGCGTCCATAACTTTTTGAGATGTAATTGCACTTCCGACTTTAAACCATCGGAAGGCTGAATTCAAACTGGGGAAATTCTGGCAAAGCGGATTCGGAAAACATGCTTGTTTCCAAGGGTTTCGCGAAGTCGCAACCGAATTGCCAGCATCCGCCGTGTCTGTAAATAGAAAAATAGGTAAGTTGCAAAAACCTTTCCGAGAATACGGTTCCTACTCATTATTCTTGCCGTAGCGGCCGATTCAAATTTGCAGGTGAATTACCGTTTTGCCAGCGTGGCAGGATTGTGTTTACCCGGCGTTCACTGCTGCAAGCGAAATTGTGTTTCGGGCCCGTGCCGAAACTGGAGGAATCGATCGTGAAATCCCTGTCAGCATTTGTATTTGGAATGGTAGTTTGCATTTGCAGCCAAGCCATCGCCCAACAACAGGGCTTTGTTGGAAACCAGAATTTCTATGGCTCGAACAACAACACTTGGCAGTTGAAATCATCCATCGTCATCCTCGACCTGGAAGAGAGCAACAACAACAACGTGCTGGTGCAAGACAACACCACCAATGATGTTTTGTTGACGGTTGGAGGGGCCAGTGCTTACGACACCGGAACCGGCATCATTGCTTCGATTCAGAAAAATGGTTCCGATGGATTCTTGCACGAGTTTCGAACCAGTTACGTTGCATGGGACGGACAGAACTTTTTCCAGGACAACGGAAACCTGACGACGGTTTTTGGTTCCGGGGTTCCAGCCGACTTGATCAACATTGGGCAAAACGAATTGCAGTTGTTTAGCCTTGAGTACAATTTGAAGCGAGCTGTTGCACCGGGTGTCACGCTTTTCGCAGGTCCCAAGTTTGTTTCGCTTCAAGATCACTTTGAAGTTCAAACGAGTTCGCAAGTTGGAATCTTGACCGTTGAAACGAACCGTGAATTGGACGTTGATAACTTGCTGTTTGGTGGGCAAATCGGTTCAGACTTGCATCTCCAAATTACTCGTAACCTGGCAATCGCCGGTACCATCTCAGGTGGTTACTACGCCAATCCAACGAAGTTTACGGATACCAGCTCCAGCAGCTTGACTCCCTTGGTGATTAACCAAACGACTTCGCGAGACACTGAAGACGCGCTGGGAATGGAACTGTCAGGTTCGGTTATCTGGGAGATCTTCCCGGGTGCGATGTCGGTCGAATTGGGATATCAAGCGATGTGGTACGACGGAGTTGGGCGTTCTTACGGCCAGCTGGCAAATACGTCGTCTGGAATCGCAACCGAGACCATGTTCTCACAAGGTGCCATCATCAGCTTGATCTACAAGAAATAAGCATCCGCCAATTGAGGCGAACAGAAGATTCTCGAAAGCCACCTTGAACCAAGGTGGCTTTTTTCGTGCCTCAGCGTTTTCTGCATAGGCAATTCTTGAGCAAGGACGTGTCTACTCTTCGTCCTTGATTCGGTCGTAGACGATTTCCATGACCTTAGCGTCTTTATTGAGCGAAAGGTCAAACATCTTCAGGATAATCTTGTCCTTGTCAGATACATCCAATTCCCAACGCATCAACTTATCCGTGAATTTACTTCCGTCGGGAACATTCACCTTTCCATAGTAAGCGATCGTGTTGCGTTCCCGGTTGATCGTGCCTTCGCTCAACACGGTCCCGCTCCACATGGAGTCCATCCAAACGCGCGTGAATTTGCCTTTCTTTTGGTCGTAACCCCAGTACCCGACGCCTTCGTAATCGTTCTCGGCAATCTTGCCTTTGCTTTTTTCGACGATGAACTTGTTGCCCAGCGTCAACTCGAAACTGGCTTCGCCTTTTGTTTCCTGCGCGGCGCCACCGCTTTCTCCCGTCCAAAACCGGATGGTCGATTTCCACTTTCCTTCCAGGACTTTCAGGGCGCGAAAATCATCAAAGCCTGGTTGCTCTTCTTTGGTAGGTTTCGTTTCCTGCGCGATTCCAACTCCGCAACCAACGACAAAATTCATCAGGGTAAAGAAAAGCAAGTTTGAGAAGCGATTCAAGTTCATCATGACTTCCGGGTTTGAGAAGAGCGACGAGTTAAGCGACTTATCAGAAACGAATTGCCGCTTTGATACAACCATTTTTTCGATTTGCAAAGATATCGTAGGCTTCCACCGCATCATCGATCGCGAATTCGCGATTGATCAACTGTTCAAGCTCCCCTTGATGATCCGCGCCGAAATCGGCCAGTTGATCCATGTAGTGTCGAGCTGGACAGCGGCCGGTCCGAAACGTCAAGTTCTTGTCGTAGGCATCCACGGGGCTGAACGAAAATCGGTCCGAAGAGTGGCAGCCAATCACGGACATCGTTCCGCCGGGTCGAATAATATCGAACGCGAGCTGTTGCGCGGCAGGTAGGCCGACCAATTCCATGACGCCATCGGCACCGCGTCCATCGGTCAGTCGCGCCAATTGGTTTTTCGCGCCTTCGGGTGCTACGGCAATTGCACCCAATTCGGCGGCCATCTCTCGGCGACTTTCAACGGGATCAATGGCAACGACCGTCTTGGCGCCGCGGTAAAAGGCAGCGCGGACAGAAAGCAATCCAACGGTCCCACATCCAATTACGGCGTATGCGCCGTCCGCGCTCACTTCTGCAAGATCGGCGCAGTAAAATCCGGTACTCAGGTTGTCGCCCAGCAACAAGCCGGTGGCATCCGAAATTGTTTCTGGGAGTTTGAATAACGTGCCGTCGGCCAACGAAATGCGTACATATTCTGACTGGCCCCCTTCCAGCCCCTGTCCGCCGGAACACCAACCAAAAAGCTGGCCTTTCTCGCAGCGACAAGTGAGCCCGCGACGGCAATAAAAACACTCACCGCAATTCGTCGTGAAGGGAGTCGCGACTCGGTCGCCCAGCTTGATTTTTTTAACCGCCGAGCCGACGTCCACGACCTCGCCCACCAGTTCATGGCCCATGACCGTGCCAACGTCCATTCCCGTTTCCCGTCCGTGGTAGACGTGAAGGTCGGAGCCACATAATCCTGCGAGATCGACGCGCACCACGGCGTCCGTCGGTTCTTTGATTTGCGCGTCGGGAACTTCCCGAACTTCCACTTTTTCTACGTCAACAAAACAGATCGCTTTCATGGCTTCCTAGTTGGTCAAATTTTTCCTTCGGCAATCAAGTTGCTTTTCAACTTTTGCTGATAGGCCTGGTGGGCGTCCTGATCGACTTTGGCTGAGACTCCGTAAAAGATAAAACCCAAAGCCTGACGTGAACGACAGCGACTTTGATTGCCGTCAGCGCGGTGGATCGTCAGGGCATGATGCGCCAGTAAATCGCCCGCGGTCGCCTGAATCGCAATCTCTTGTTCTAACTCGGATGCCGAGGGATACCCTTCAATTCCCTGGCTGAACCCCAAAGTCCCCGTTGATTTGTGAGGGCGGATCCCACACCGATGAGAACGTGGCAAATATCGAACGCAACCGTTTTCTTCGTCAACGTCCTCCAGTGCCAACCACATCGTGACCGCGGAACAAGGTGACAGTTTGAAATAATAGACATCTTGATGAGCGGGTGTCGGCTTACCGATTCCTGCCGGCTTGTTGAAATACTGGAGATTGATCACTTCAACCGGTTCGCCAAGCAACTCCTCAGCGAGTTGTCGTGGCTTACCGTTCATCGTTTGCATAAAAAATTCGTCATGCAACTGCAACTGTTGAATCTGCTTGAGTGAGCCGGCGACTTTGCGGTCCTCATAAAAGACATGTTCGCGCGGGAGTGATCTCAATTGCTCTTCGATGATCAACTTGAGTCGACTCAAGATCGTTTTGATTTCGTCTGCCGAAACAAAACTTCGTTCAACGACGAAGCCCATTTCATCAAAAGTTTGTTTTGATTCGCTCATCGCAAATTGCCGGGGACAAATGACCCTACAGTTGTGACCCAAGTTTGACTTGAACACAAGCATCGTTCATCATCAAAATTCACGAACCGTCACCCAAGTCTCAACAAGAGCACGCATGAAGCCCATTTATCTTGCCATTGCATCCCTTGCGTTCAGTGCGATTTTTCATGTTCAACTGAACGGACAAGTTGAAAAGCCGAATGTTCTCTTAATCATGGTCGATGACTTGCGAGTTGAGTTAGGCTGCTACGGAGCGGAACATATCCAGTCGCCCAATCTCGATCGGTTTTCTCAGACGGCCCTTCGATTCAATCATGCTTATTGCCAACAGAGCGTTTGCAATCCGTCTCGCTCCAGTTTGCTAACGGGGATGATGCCAGATCGCATTGGCGTGACAACGAATCATGTTCATTTTCGTAGCAACCTGGATGCGACGACGTTGCCGCAAGCCTTCAAGGAGAATGGATATTGGTCCCTCGGTATTGGCAAAATCTTCCACGGTGTCTTTCGAGACGGAGAAAGCAAAACAAAGTGGGACACGATGGGCGATGAAGAAAGTTGGTCCGAGCCTGCCATACGATTCGGACCGCGTTACTACTACACCGAGGAAGGTATCGCGAGTGCCAGGAAATCTTTCCAATCGATGTATCGGCCCAAAAATCCAAAGCCGAATGACTGGACGCAAAAACTGGTGTTTGGAAACGCGACCGAATCGCCAGACGTTCCGGACAATCGACTTTATGACGGAAAGGTAGCGGACGCCGCGATCAAGTCATTGAATGATTTGTCGAAAAAGAAACAGCCGTTTTTCCTGGCTGTTGGTTTTATCAAACCGCATTCTCCCTACATCGCGCCGAAAAAGTACTTTGATCTGTACGATCCGGAAAAAATTGAGATTGCGAAGGACACCCGCCTTCCAGAAGGCTCACCAGCATTCGCCGGACATCGATCGGGCGAATTGCGTCGCTATTCCGACCAGCCGAACAAGAATGAATTCACGGTCGAGAATCAAAAGCGGATTCGGCATGCCTACTACGCCTGCATCAGCTACATCGACGCGCAAATCGGTCGTGTGCTTGAGGCACTTGAGGCAAACAAACTGGATCAGCGCACCATCGTTGTCGTCGTTAGTGACCACGGTTACCACTTGGGCGAGCATGGCCTTTGGGGCAAGACAACCAATTATGAACTTGATACGCGGGTTCCGTTGCTGGTTCGCGTTCCCGGAATGAAAACGGGAGGCCAGTCGACCGATTCCGTTGTCGAACTGCTCGATATTTATCCAACACTGACGGAATTGTGCGGGTTGGATTCGGCAAAATTCATGAAGCCTAACCTTTCGAAGGGCAAAAGCCTGGTGGGAATCATTGACGCGCCTCAAAAGAAGACGGACTTCTTTGCCAGAAGTCTCTATCCGCGCGGGAAACTCATGGGGTATTCGCTCAGGAACGCAGCCTACCGGATTACGAAATGGGTCGATCGCGAAACATCGGATTGTGTCTCCACCGAGTTCTTTCATTATGAACAAGATCAATGGATTGAAACGAAGTCGGCCAAGGATATACCGGTTCACAGTCAAGCGTTTCAACGATTGGAAAAAGAGTTCGATCGCGAACTCACGACAAGATTGGCTGAATTCGCCAGTCCGGAAAGTCGACGCCCAACAAATCAGGAATTTGATGCGCCTACCAAACTCGCGCAAAGGCACCTGTTGCAGGAGAGTTTTGAAAAGTCGCGAGTGGGGCGTTTGGTTGGATCTGAAGATTTTTACTGGGGGAAACTGTTGGCATTCAATGGACATGCCCGAATCGACAATGAGTTGGGCCTGATCGGAAAGAAATGTTTGCACATTCGCGGCGGCGAAAAACGTGAAGTGACTTTGCGTTTGGATAAACGCATGAAATTGCAAGACGGGGCCTACCTGGTCTTTGATGCCGAACGATGGACTTCGAAAGATCCTTTCGAGTTTCGGATTTCCAGCTTTCGGCAAGGAAAGTGGAAAGAAATCTATAATGGCGATAGGCAGATTCGCGTTGGCCGAAAATTTCTTTCACAGGTTAAGGTGAAACTCGGTTCGCCCAAAACGGAGAAGATTCGCATTCGTTGCACAAGTCACTCTGGCGTGCTGATTGATAATCTTGGGTTCAGAAATCCGAAGGTTCAGGAGATCAAGAAAGTTGCGGTAGAGCGAATTGTTTTTCCGGCAATTCGGGGCTCCAAGGATTGCCCGCTTATTCGGTTGCGGGTCGATTGCGAAGGCGAGTTGAATCCAATCCAAATTCGCAAGATTGATGCCGAGTTGCTCGAACAATCGAAAGTTTGTGTCGGCAAGCTACGCTGGATCTACTCCGGTCGAAGCGTGAAATTGACGGGGGAATTGCCTGACTTTCCAGTCGGCAAAGAGTGGCCACTCAACCAAAAAATGGTGGATGGTCCCAACTATTTTTGGCTTGTTGGCGAAGTGAAAAGGGAAGTTGACCTTGGCGCTAACTTGGCAACTCGAATTAAAACTGTGACCTTCTCAAATGGTCGAGAAGCGTCCATTGACGACCCAATCGTGGTCGAACAACGAGTGGCCGTTGGAATTCGAAAACATCAAGACGACGATGTCCATACTTACCGAATTCCCGGACTGGCAACAACGAACAAGGGAACGCTCATTGCCGTTTACGATGTTCGGTATAAGAGCGGTCGTGACCTGCCCGGCGATATCGATGTTGGGATGTCGAGAAGCACCGACGGCGGGAAAACTTGGGAACCCATGAAAATCATCATGGACATGGGAAGGGATCCCAAGTTTCGTTTTGATGGAATTGGTGACCCCGCGATTTTGGTCGATCAGCGTACCGGAACTATCTGGGTTTCGGCAACCTGGAGCCACGGCAATCGTTCCTGGGTTGGCTCCGGGCCGGGGTTGAAACCCGAGGAAACCGGACAATGGATTCTGGTCCGAAGTGACGATGATGGCAAAACCTGGTCGAAGCCAATCAACATTACCAAGCAAGTGAAAAAACCGGAGTGGTCGTTTTTACTGCAGGGACCCGGCAAAGGGATCACCATGTCCGACGGGACCTTGGTGTTTCCAGCTCAATACCAGGATCCGCCAAACGCCGCTGACCGCAAAAAACATCGACTCCCCCATTCGACCATCATCTACAGTCGCGACCACGGGAAAACTTGGAAAGTCGGAACGGGTGCTTACGACGACACGACTGAGGCTCAAGTTGTCGAATTGGAAGAAGGTCAGTTGATGATTAACTGCCGCTACAACCGGGAGTCCAAACGAGTTGTGATGGTGTCGGACAATCTTGGCAAGACTTGGACGCCGCATTTGACGAATCGGAAGTCGTTGATCGAACCGAGGGCCTGCATGGCGAGCTTGATCCATGTCGCTCGGGAACTTGGAAAGAAAGAAACGGGTTGGCTTCTCTTTTCCAATCCGAATAGTTTGGCTGCCCGCGAACGAATTAGCATTCGTGCCTCAAAGGACCTTGGCAAAACCTGGCCGAGAGAATTTGAGCTGTTAATCGACCAAGGCCAAGGTCGCGGTTACTCCTGCATGTCAATGATCGATAACCAAACGGTCGGGATTCTTTACGAAAGCAGCCAAGCGGATCTTGTTTTTCAGCGCGTTCCATTGTCAGAAATTATTCGGCCCAAAACGAAACGGAAGTCAATTCAGGAATTTGAACTGAATCTGAAAGACAAAAACGGCGCTGCGTCAACGCCGAACAAGCAAACGAAACAACCATTGTTGCTCAGTCGAGTATTTGGTGACGAAATGGTTCTTCAACGTGACCAGACCTTACGCGTCTGGGGGCGGGCACCACCCGCCGCACGCGTGCAGGTCGCGGTTGGCAAGATTCAATTGGAAGCTGTCGCCGACGCGTTTGGAAATTGGGTTGCGAGTTCCGAAGATCGTCATCTCGAGGCCACATCGACGCCCATCGAATTCATTGTCCGTTGCGGCGCCGAAACGATTCGCCTGAAAAATGTTGTGGTTGGCGACGTTTGGTTTTGTGCCGGACAATCCAATATGGAATGGCCGCTCAGCAAATCCGCCAGCAAACAGTACCTTCGGCTCCCGCCAAATCGTTTGCTCCGATTACTGAATTGGCAGGGGGCACTTCGGGGTGGTTCGGGCGTCTACCCGTTGTCGGCCAGCGAGCGGTTGCACGCGGAAAACTTTTCAATGGGGCGCTGGCGAGTAGACCAGAAGGAGTCGCGGCATGATTTTTCCGCGGTGGCCCACTATTTCGCAAATGAATGGATTGCAAAGAACCCAAATGTTCCGGTTGGCTTGATCAACGTCTCCATCGGTGGCACGCCGATCGAATCCTGGATCTCATTGAAGTCACTGGAGTCCAATCAAGCAACAAAGAAACTGGTCGCGGGCAATTGGCTCGAGAACGAAGAACTGAGTGAGTGGTGTCGACGTCGCGCCCGGCAAAATTTTGCAAACGATACTTCAGCAAACTCAAAGTTTCCGAGCGATGCTCTCGGGCTCAACCACTCGTTCAAGCCAGGGTTTATGTACGAGTGGTTTAGCCCGAGAGCATCGCTCGGAAACTTTGGCTTGAACGAGTGGTTT
>CAYSXI010000109.1:16081-17607 GCA_964434955.1 uncultured Pirellulaceae bacterium | reverse complement strand
GTTGATTTTGACCGCTGTGGTTCGGCTTGCTTGTAGTTCTGCCCAAAGCGTTCAAAGTTGCCCCAATGGTCGAAAATCAAAAAGTGCGTTTTGTCCTTGCCCGGCCCAAATAAATCCGGGGCAAGGCGAGTACCTCGACCAATCATCTGCCAAAACTTGACATAAGAGTAAACAGGCTTGGCGAACACAAGATTGACAATTTCCGGAACGTCGACGCCGGTGTCGAGCATGTCTACCGAAATGGCGATCGTAAGATCCGGGTTACTGCCTTCGCCCTTAAAGTCGTCGATCAACGATTCGGCTCTTTGGTCTTCGCTTACAATGACTTGGCAAAATCCGGGAGCATATTGCGGATACATCTCCCGAAACCAGCTTTCCAACAAGCGAGCATGCTTGATGTTTCTCGCAAAGATGATTGACTTTCCAATCTGGCTGCCGTCGTTGACGCGAATGCCGCGTTCCATCAGGTTCCGAAGAATCTCGCAATTGGTCGGTTTGTTGTAGATCGCTTTATCAATGCGTTCCTGCTCGTATTGAAGATCAGCCGGCAATACTCCATCTTCCTCGAGTTGTGCCTTTTGATCGTCGGTCAAATCGTCGTATTTGATTCCGTCACGCAAGAATTTGGTTGTGAACGTGACGACTTCAAACGGGTTAAGGAATCGCGGAATGTTTTCGATGGCTTCGCGGAATTCGTAGCTGGCAGTCGGATCTTTGCCCTCGCATTGAAACATATCGAACGTGCTTTTACCGATGAACTGAATCGGCGTCGCCGTCAAACCAACTTGATGGCAGTCGAAGTACTGAAACAGTTGCTTGTACCGGTTGTAAAGACTGCGATGTGACTCGTCAGCGATGATCAAATCAAAGAACCCGACATCGAAGGATTCGTAAACTCGCATCATCGCCGGATAGGTCGCGAAGTAAATTCGGCTATCGCGATCCTCCGCAGTTGCCCGAGAGACGATTGTTCGGGGCTCCGAGGGCAAAAACTCTTTGAAGGCATTGTGGGCCTGTTTGCGGAGTTCTTTGCGATCACAAAGGAACAAAATTCGCTTTGCCCACTGTGCCTTGATCAATGCGTCGCACAATGAAATGGAAACGCGTGTCTTGCCAGTACCTGTAGCTTGAACGATCAGCGCTTTGCGCTTCTTTTCAGCGAACTTCTCGGCGACACGACGCACGGCTTCCATTTGGTACATGCGACCAGCAATATCAGCATTTGGCTTGACCTCACTCAACGGTGCTTTCGCGGTCCGCTGATAAACAAGATGCTGCAAGCTGTCTTTGGAATAGAACCCGTAAATGCGGCGCCAAGTCTCGCCTTCGGCATCGTTCCAGATGTAGGTCTCAAAACCATTGGTATAGAAAATGACAGGACGTTGGCCGTATTCTTTTTCGAGGCCGTCCGCATAGAGTTTCGCTTGCGTGCGACCAACTTGCGGGTCTTTGGAGCTTCGCTTTGCCTCAATAACTGCGAGTGGCTTTCCGTTATCGTCGAACAAGACGTAGTCTGCATAACCTTC
>CAYSXI010000109.1:2874-15981 GCA_964434955.1 uncultured Pirellulaceae bacterium | reverse complement strand
ATGTTGTAGGCTTCTTGAAGTATTCGGAGAGCCGTCGTTGTATCTCCGCCCGAACCATGAACCGCTCGATTTCCTTCGATTCGAAGCGTGTGCAACTTGGACAGAATAATCGGCGGAGTTACATCGACAAAAGCCTGTGACTCAAGCAGTTCAATCTGGTTTGCGCGGACGGGAAGCGGGAGCCGAAGTTCGTGGTAGATCCATTTCGTAAGTTCTTCGCCAAACTGGCGTAATTTGGCCAGTGAACCTTTGGGATCTGTATGCGCATACGCTTCCGCGAAACCGCAGAGCCCTGCCAGCTCCGGCCATTGAGACCTCAGAAACTCAAAGTTCAAGGATTTCATTATGGAGTCGTCGTCCAATCGCATGGAACGTGGTGTATGCACTCGGCGTGCCAAATTGGAAATTCAACCGAGATGCGTTTACTGACTGTCAAGATCATTTTGCTTTTGGCACCTTTACTTTTAAGCGTTTAAGCTGTGCGTCGAGCGTCTGATAACTGGACATTCCCAGAAGTTCTGCTGCACGGGTTTTGACTCCGTCAGCCTCCTCCATCGCTCGAAGCAAATACTTGCGGTTTACGTCTTCCAGTAGATTTTGCAGGCTAAAACCGTTGCCAAGTTCCTGATCAAACAAATCAGATGATCCGCCGGGAACATCCGCGATTGCAGATTTCAGGTCGGCAGTTTCTATGGTGTCGCCCTCACACATAATGGCGGCTTCGACGAGCGTATTTTGAAGCTGTCGTATATTGCCGGGCCAGTTGTAGCTACGCACAAATCTTTTTGCGGTCGCAGAAATAGATTTCTCCGTGAATCCATCCTGCTTGTTGCAAAAATCCTTATTGATGTCCTTGAGGAGGCTGTCAATTAAATCGGGTATATCCGACTTGCGACTTTGCAGGGATGGAAGCTTAACTTTGATAACAGCAAGCCGATAAAACAGATCCTCGCGAAATTCTCCAGCTTCAACCTCTTTGATCAGATCACGATTCGTCGCGCTGATGATTCGAACATTGCTGTTTCGAATGTCAGCAGCATCACCAACGGGTGAAAACTCGCGATAACAGGGGCCTTTGCCTTTCGGCGGCTGGAGCACGCGTAGTAAAGCAGCTTGCATAGCCGGACTACATTCTCCGACTTCGTCGAGGAAGATTGTACCCCCGTTGGCTTTCTCAAAGAGTCCTGGCTGGCCTTCTTTATTGGCTCCTGTAAACGCGCCTTTTGCGTAGCCAAACAGCTGTGCTTCTAGCAAGTCATCTGGGATCGCAGCACAGTTGACTCTGATGTATGGCTTGCCTCTGCGTTTACTGGCTTCGTGAATTGCCTCGGCAAAAAGCTCTTTACCCGTTCCGGGAGCACCAAGAATCAGGACAGGTACGTCCCTGGTAGCCGCCTTTGCCGCGCGACCGGCGGCGAGCTTGAGAGCTTTACTGGAACCGGAGATTTTCTCGAAGCCGTCAATTTCGCGAGGAGACTTGGTGGCAAGGTGCTGAAGGTTTGAGTCTGGGACACTGGCCAAGTTGGATGCAAGGCCAGCGACAACGTCATAAGGGATGATGGACTCGGTTGCTTCGTTTTTATAAGTCTGCCAAAAAACGGCATCGTACTGAGACTTACCAAGCAATATCCACGTTGCAGCCATTGACGGAGTACCTGGAGTCAACAAAAGCGAAAGTTCGTCTTTTGACCTCAGCTTCACCTTGTTCATAACTCCGGTGACGGCGGCAAGAATCTCTTGGTAATTGCTTGGGTCTTTAAGCTTTGGTGCGTGGACCTTTACTTCATGGCCAAGCCAGTTCGTGTACAGATCCCGTAGCCATTTTGGATAGTCACCAAGAAGATGGATTTCATCAAACGACTCTTGATTGAGCAGGGTCCTCACCGGTCCCGTTTGATTGCGAAGGGGGATTTCTCGACGAATCTCTAGCGCAGCAACCACTTTTCTTTGAAGCTTCTCGTCTCCAGCAGCGGCAGCTGACAGCAGATCATGGTGTCCAATCCAGGATGCAAGAACTCGCCTCTTTGGCATTGGGTAACTCCGTTTGTGTTTATTACAAACATAATTGTACCCAATCTTCAGTCCCGAGGAAGAGGCCCGGAAGAATTCGCGAAAACCTGCAAAAACGGCGGCTAATTGAGAATTCTCCAATTGGCACGAAGCGTGCGTGATTGGAAGTGTCACATCTTCAACAGGGAAATCGAAGGAAGCCAGCATGATCGCTCAAAACACGTCAACTGAATCACTAACCCTTACTTTGACAGTTACTGACTCAGAATGCCTCGCAGAATTATTGTCCCGAGAAGAAGGGGCAGACAGAGACTTTCTTGCACTTCCCGCACTCAGAGTCGGAGTGCTGTCGTTGCGACAGGCCTCCGGAGTCATTGATCGAGGCGGACTTCGCAATGAAGGTGATCGACTGATTGATTCGCTTCACACGGCGTTGAAATCACATTACGAACGAACAACCAGCGACATTGGGGCAGTGCTTGAAAAGTACTTTGATGTTAACGATGGAGCATTGCTTCAACGGCTGGACCGTCTGGTGCGCAAGGACGGAGAGCTTGAGACGATCCTTTCTCGTAATGTTGGAGCAAACTCACCATTGTCGTCCACGTTGGAAAGACATCTTGGATCTGAAAGTCCAATGATGCAGACAATTTCGACAGATAGAAGCAAAGGATTATTGGCTGCGTTGAACGAAGTCCTTGATGCTTCCGTGAAGTCACACAATCAGACAATTTCGAGTGAATTCACGCTCGACAACAAAGATTCAGCACTTTCTAGACTGGTCGCAAAAATCACAGACGAGAATGGCCAGCTT
Source organism: uncultured Pirellulaceae bacterium (assembly GCA_964434955.1). Classification (GTDB taxonomy): domain Bacteria; phylum Planctomycetota; class Planctomycetia; order Pirellulales; family Pirellulaceae; genus JANQLU01. The sequence goes on along the minus strand of CAYSXI010000109.1, from coordinate 13,157 downwards.
CGCAAGGAGTTTTCTAACGATCTTGATACGTTGCGTAAAGAGTTTTCGCTTGACAACGAAAATGGAGCATTGAGTCGCTTGGTTGGGCAAGTCGAGCAATCTCGGCGTGCGATCGTTGCCGAGTTTTCGCCTGACAATGGAAATTCAATCCTTTCGAAAATTGGACGCCTGCTTGAGTCAACCAATGAGAGCATTCGGGGAAGTCTCACGTTGGACGATGAAAACTCGCCGCTCTCCCGATTGAAGCGAGAACTGGTTGGCGCTGTTGGAGAAATGGAGAGGAAAAATTCGGAGTTTCAAACGGAAGTGCGAGAGACTCTTGCAGCAATTACTGCCAAGCGTTCAGAATCCAAGCGGTCAACTCGTCACGGTGATGAGTTTCACGATGAGGTTGGGGCGTTCATACAACATGAGGCTCAGCGACTAAATGATATTTGTGAATTGACGGGTGACTTTCCGGGAGCAATCCCTCGGTGCAAAAAGGGTGATGCCGTCGTTTCACTCGGTCCTGAATCTTCTGCTCCAGGCGTAGCTGTTGTCTTTGAAGCCAAAAATGACAAGTCCTACACGTTGAAGAAAGCGCTCGATGAGCTTACGGTCGCACGCGAGAACAGGAATGCGGAATGTGGCGTTTTCGTTTTTGCCCGCGAAGCGGCACCTGACGGTCTCGAGCCAATCAGTCGTTTTGGTCAGGATATCGTTGTCATTTGGAATTCCGAAGATCCGAGTTCGGACGTCAACATCAAGGCCGCCTACTCGATCGCACGTTGCATCGCAGTCGACAAATCGAAGAATGACGATACGAAATCCGGTGAAATAGTCGCAATTGAAAATGCCGTAAAAGCGGTAACACGAAGTATTGAGCTGTTGGGCTCGATTCAAACGATGGCGACTACAGTTAAAAATAATGGCGAGAAAATCGTCAAAAAAGCGTCGAGGATTCAATCAGACGTGACGGACCAGCTCGAATTGATCGACAAGCATGTTGCGGGATTAAATGGAAGTCGCTCGTAGAGCAATCATGACAAAGACAGATCTTCCAATTAACCTAAACGGTTTTGCGAGATTCTAATTGAGTTTAAGGGGTTCCGTTTTGTCCTCGATTTCATTCATCTTTCTTGTGCTTACGGGGTTACTTGTTCAGCAAGATGCGGACAATTTAATCGAAGTATCTGAACGCTACACGGTTCGAATCAAGAAGCCCGAAAGTTACAACTCACCTGACGTGAGGGGGATGAAGGTTTCTCCAGATGGGAAGTGGCTTGTTGTGGCGACGAAGCGAGACATGCTGATCGTGCGAACCAATGACGGTGAAATCGAAGGGCGGCTTCCTTCAACACCGTTTTCGATGACATTCGCAAAACAGAGCAATCAATTGTTGACGATTGCTGAACGCAAAAGCGAACTCATTCAGATTGACTCAAAGACAAGTCGGCCCGTTTCAGTGATTCGCCCCAAGGGCTACGTTGGTATTTTGCTTGAGGAACGGAATGGGAAAATCCTCATCAAATCGGTTAGGCCGGGCAGCCCGGCTGAAAAAAGTGAACTGCTCAAACCCGGTGCTGAGATCGTTGGCTTTTCACAGGGCCAGCCACTCAAACCCAGATCGGTGGTTGGAGAGCGGGTTGATCGACTGACAAAAAGCTTTGATGGACCACCCGGAACTAAGATCACTCTCGGCGTTATTCCGAAAGGCAAAATCGAAGACACCAATGTAGTCTTGACTCGAGGTTCACTTACTCAAGGGGTTACCCCATCATCGGACCAGAAAGTCGTCCCCGTTGCTTGGTGCATGGTGAATGGATTCCACGAGTTTCGAAGCTCGGGCGATGGAAGTTATGTCACCGCACTTCGTTCAAGCCAAATTCACGAGTCACGCGGCACCCCCGTCCTGTCGGAAGATGGAAGTCTCTTTGCGTTCATTGCCGCCTACAACGACAAGGAATCAGCCGTGGTTCAGACTCCAGCCAGCAAAGACAACGAGGGGCCTGAGACAGTACTCGATCAAGCAATGCAGCTTGACTACGGCGAGTACCCGGGCAAGGTTTACGGCGTCGAAATTTGGGATATCCGGAAGCAGGAATTGGTAAGCTCTTTTCCTGTAGCGGAGGATCCACTCGAACGTTCTGGTGCTGTGTTTTGTGGGGCTGTTCTGGAGCCAAAGAGCAATCGTTTAATCGTCGGCAGCTCGTCCACCATCCATGTTTATGACATTGAGAGTGGAAAACGGCTGAAGAAGATCCGCATCCCTGATAACGATCGCGTCTATTTTATGTCCATGGATGTCTCGGGAGATCGAGTCGCGGTTGGCGACCATGAAGGCAATGTGCGAATCTTCAACATCGAATCGGAAAAAATCGTTGCGACCGTCCCGAGCCGTGAAAAGCGATATGTGACGCATGTTGACCTAACGCCTGACGGCAAGATGTTGACTTACCATGTCGACGGTGTTGCTCACGTTGTTCACTTCGCCCAGTAAATTGCTGATGAAATATTCCTGAGAAACCTACTGAAGTTTTGAAAAATGGAGTTATCGGTCAATTTCGTTTACGTCGCAAAATGTCCTTTTTGAAACGCAAACGATATGGCATGGTTGATCTGCGATTTGTGAACTTGACGAAGGAGGTACATGAAACTTGTTGACCCTAAATCACGAGATTGTTCATTAACGACGACCATTGGCTTGCCCGCCATTATCTCTGAGGCGGGCGAGGATGCTCGTGAGCGTTTTATCGAATTCTTCACGGCCAACATCCGCAACTTGGGTACGAGAGCCGTGTACGCGAATGCTGTGCAACAGTTCTTCAATTGGTGCTTGCTTCTGGACATCAATTTGCTCGACATAAAGCCAGTTGTCGTCGCAACGTACATCGAGCAGCTGAAACACGCTCGTGCAGCACCTACGGTAAAGGTTCACTTGGCCGCCATTCGTAGCCTTTTCGACTTCTTGGTCACCGGTCATGTCGTGATGACAAATCCTGCATCGTCGGTGCGAGGGCCAAAGCATGTCGTAAAAAAAGGTAAAACGCCGGTGCTGTTGGCTGATGAGGCTCGACAATTCTTGGACTCGATTGATACAGGCTCTATCGTCGGGCTGCGTGACCGAGCTGTCATAGGTGTAATGGTCTATAGCTTTGCTCGAATTTCAGCGACGGTCAAAATGAATGTCAGCGACTATTTCGTCGAAGGGCGTCGTCGTAAGTTTTGGCTTCATGAGAAGGGCGGCAAGCCCCATGATGTACCCTGCCATCACAACGCCGTCGATTACCTTGAAGCATATCTCGATGCAGCTGGAATCCGGGATGAAACGAAAGGGCCGCTGTTCCGAACCGTAGACAGAAATCGTCAGTTGACGCTGAATCGAATGCACCGCAACGACGCTCTGCGAATGATCAAACGACGTGCCGCCAAGGCAGGGCTGTCGTCGAACATTTGCTGCCACACGTTTCGAGCTACTGGCATTACGGCTTACCTGTCCAATGGTGGTAGCATCGAGAACGCTCAAAAAATTGCAGCCCATGAGTCCATTCGCAGCACCAAGCTTTACGATCGAACATCTGACAAAGTCACCCTTGACGAAATCGAGCGAATTCACATCTAAAACTCGCCCCGCGAAACAGTGACCAGATCTTCCAAACGAAATACTTCGAACTAAGCTGTTACTCAGTCCATTTGGAATGATAACAACCGGGGAGAGTGGCTTTGAATCAGCAGAGAATTGGGAGCTCAGGCGGAGCTGGCCCTAGCAATTATGATGAAACCGAAGTGGCTATGTCAGGAGATGGAGGCGACTGGGTAATTACCGTTGATCCTCCATTGGAACGAAAGAATCGACGTGGTCGAACGACGACGGACATCCGCCCTGCATCCCCGTTCAACAAACAATTGATCATCCTGATCGTTGACGATTCCACCTCAATGTCATGGCACTCGAAAGCGGAATTTGCAACCAAGACCGCACGTGAAGTCATCAACCTATGTGATCGGAAAAGTAAGCAAGGGCTCGCGTGTTTCGATATTGCAATCTACGCGTACGGCCAAATGATTCACTACTCGCCTGAGCACATTTTGCGACCAGTGAATGAGATCGACCCCGAAAATCTTCAGTTCGAAGGCAACAGTGGAAAAACGGACATGGCGATCGCACTGTGGTGTGCGAGATTCTTGCTCGACACCTACGACGAGCAATATTACCAGAAGCATAAAGCTCCAACAGAAGTTCCTGCTCCATTGATCTTTCTGTTGAGCGATGGCTACGACAACCCATCAGCAAGAAACAAAGGTTTTCATCCACCAAAACACTATGCCGATGAGATCAAGAACATGCAGCTGCCGATCGGTTTGCCACCGATGCTCGCGACAGTTGGCATCGAAGCCGGACAAGGCAGGGAAACAATTCCTCACGAGATGTTGAAGGACTTGGCCTCCAAATCTTCCGATGGTCGCCCCGCCTATTTCGAGATGAGCGACCTGAACTTGATGGTGGAGCTAATTGCGACGACCAGTTCCTCGTTCATAAGTAGTACCGACGACTTGATAGATCGTGCTGATGAGATTCGAAAGAACTGGGAGAATCCTTTTGGTAATGATCCCAGACTTGAAGGCCCGGAGTAGATTTCGATGGAGCCAGATGCACAGGTGTCCGTCTCGGCAACGATCGAACAACTGACGAAAACTGCCGTCGAAGTTTGCGCAGACCGAGGTGAGATTCTGACGCAAAGTGGTTGTCTGTCGAATCAACACTACAACGTTTCAATTGCAAGTGAAACGGGGTTCGGTACTATCAACGAGGACTTTGTTGCGATGTTTCGCAGCGGAAGCCCATCAAATGAGATTGCGGTAGCAATCGCTGATGGTGTTGGTAGTAGCTTGCTCGCTGCAAAGGCTGCCGAGCTTGCATGCTGTGTATCGCTACAGAGTATGGCCAAAAGCAAGTCGTTTGCTGAGGCTAAGCCTTTTCTATCAGCTCAGCGGATTTTTCGGTTTATTGGTAAGTGGATCAACCGACGCACTGGACCAGCCGAAGGATTCACGCAATCCGCTTGGGAGTCTGCGATTGGAGCTCGGCAGGTCCTGCAAACGACGCTAACAGTCATTTGGACCGAAGGCGATCAGGTAAAGGCTCTATCTTTGGCAGATGGAGGAGTCATCGGTAGCAGCGACGGAAGGAACGTTCAATACGCAAGTCTGTCTGACAGGTGTTCCGGCATTGGTCCGTATCAACCACTAATACAGCCCAGAGCATTGGCATTTGGGATACAGCAATACGTAAGCGTGTTTACGGATGGTCTGAACGAGTTGATGGAGGAAAATGCAAGCGTTCGAACCGCGTTTGCTGGAGCCACCGGCTTGAATGCTTCTCAAGCGATCAACAAAGCGCTAGTCGACTTTCCCGAGTACATCGAGGACAACGTTTCCCTTTGTCAGTTCAGGAGAATCAATGATTGATTTTCCTCATGTTGCCGAATCCCAGATTTCTGAACTCGAAGGCAAACCGATGACGGTCGGTAAGCAACAATTCAGGTTCGGGCCGTCGCAAGAAGGTGGCGGCCAAGCCTACGCCGTGCCGCTTTTGAATGAAAATGGCACGAAAGCCGCTTACTTTCGAATCCTGAAACCGCTCGTTGTTTCGACAGCTTATCTTCATCGGCAACAATGGATGGTCGGTCAAAAGCTTCATCGCATGGGCCGTGTTTTTGCTGCAGCACCGCAAATGTTCTGGAGCACAAAGCAGCATGGCCGTCCATCAGGTGTTTCGTTTGATTTTGTCGGAACGATACATGGTTTGGCCAAAGGAATCAGCTGGAATGACTGGAAGTCAAAATGTGTGATGGCGGAAGCTTTGGCGGCTCTCGGGAAGCCGTTCATCGGCGAACCGACTCCTCATGAAAGAGTCGCGTTTGCGAAGAGTCTGATTCAAGCGTTGGCAAATCTTGAATGCTTGGGCAAAAACGGGTTCGTCCATGGTGATTTGTCAGATGCCAACATCATGCTTGATCAGGAAACAAAAGAGGTAAACCTCATCGACTTCGACGCGTTTGTTTTTGATTCTCCCACACTCAAGTATCCTCGATTGACGACTGGACAACTCGGTTCCAAAGGCACGCGAGGCTATATTCCAGATTGGCATTTTCGATCGAAGTCATTGGATGCTTCACCACTGGGCGATCGCTTTGCTCGCGATATTTTGCTGATCGAGCTACTTGGATTCTGTAAAATTGACCCGGAAGAAATTTCACCTTTGTACTGGAAGGAAGTCGATCAGGTTCAGGCCAGAATTAGTGATCTGGCAAACTCGCTTGGGCTCCAACATTTGACCCAACAATCCGTATTTGAACTTTCGGAGGCAAAGCGACCATCATCGGTTGCGCTTGCTGAAAATTTGAACCTGAAAATCAGGAACAATGTCCGCACAAGGCTTGATGCTCCTCCCGTGAAGCTGTTTCAAAGTATCTCGGTCCCCAGTGATCCATCGGATCAAAATCAAAAAGCAGATTCGGATGCAGCCACTCGATGGGAAGCGGCGATCCGATCGCTGGATTGGCAAACGCTTGGGAGGCTTACTCTGATCGGGATAGATCGTGGTGTTCAGAAGATCGGGGATGTCGCAATAGAATTCCTGAAGGCTGCTTCGATTTGGATGCTTGGCATCGCGGGAGTCGTTGTTTGGGTATGGACGATTGTTGCAATTTTGATGAAGGTCAATTTTCCTGCGAGCCTGATTCTGGCTGGCTTGGTTTTTTCATTCCCCATCTGGTACTACTCAACACGATTCAGCAATAACGACAAGTCTAGCTGATGAGCACTTCAATGAGGCAGCGGGCTTCTTTCAAAACCACGCAACCTCCGCGATCGGCTGACGTGCGATTGCCAGTCCCCGTCGAGACCATACGTACGGTTGCCATTGCAGGCGTTTCCAAATTATTACGACGTGGCGACCCCTCCAAAGGAATACCGAAAATTCCCTATTCGTAACCCGTCGAGCGCAGTGAACGCACATTGTTCCGACCAACAGCGATACTGTAAATCAAACTGGTTTAGGATCCGAAGAACCTGATTTTTTCAAAGGCTCAAAACCATGCTTGCCCGCTGCACTGCCAGCCAACGAGCTGGCAAAGTCGGGCGTTGTTTGCTTCCTGTTATTGCGACATGAGAATGAACAAACGTTGGATGATGGCTGGCGGACGGAACCAAAGACTGGAAAACCAGAATTCGAAAACCGAAAGCAGCCACCACCACAGGGTGTTTCACCTGTTGGTGCCTTCAAGCAATCTGGAGATTCGAAGAAGGTTATCCCTCAGTCGCCCCATTCTGCTCAAAGATCCAGCTATGTGCCTTGTCGGTGACTTTGGCAAGGACAGGTAGGTCGTCACGTCCAAAACTGGTCGAGTCGGCCCATTTGTCGTTGTCGTCTTTGTAAAGGCGGCTCACAGTCACGTTGTGAACGATTCCGTTTTTGGTGTCGTTCTCCCAGACGGCTGCACGAATGCGGCCCATACGAATTTCATGAACAGGTTTACTATTGGCCATTCTGGCTCCTTCGATAGATGAAGTGATGAAGCGGTTGCTTTTACGCAACCAACGAAAGAATGCTGCCGATCTTTTGATCGAGAGCGTTTCTGGCTCCTGCGAATTGCAGTTTCCCAGTCGCCCGAGTGAGTGCATCAACCCAAGCAAAAGCCGAGTTGTTTCCAGCGGTGATTTTGGTCGCGGCCTTCAGCATGCCCAAAGGAATGCCTTGCTTGCGAAGAAGCTTGGTAACTTCTTCCGCATCGTCGCCAAGCTTCGTTTTGCGAGCTTGTTCGATCTTGGCGGCAAACTGTTCTTGTCGCTGATTTTTGACGTCGATCAATGATTCGAGCATCAGCCGAATCTGGCCAAGTCCATCTCGAACGCTGGCCGTGTGCTTTCGCGTAAACTCTTTGACGTCGATACAGTCCCAGACGATATGGTTTCCGCAAATATGCTGATACCAAAATGTCTGAATCCCGAGTGAACGACAACCAACTTCGCTGTTCCAGACGAAGAAGCCTGGCGCAAACTGATCGCCACCAACTTCCACCCACGCATTGTCATCAACCAGAAACGCGAAAAGATCGCGTTCGCCGGCATAGAGTCCCTTGCCGTGACCGCTGCTCGCTTTCTTGGGCGGCCCAAAGTCCGACGCAAACTCATCCACAACGTCGAGCAACTCTGTATTCCACAGCCGTGTGTAGTTGATGCCATGTATCGAGCGAACGTTGTGCTCGCCGTTGAGAAACTGAATCGGACGATCGGCACTGGGAAGCGTCTCGTTGATCGCTTTAGTCGCCGTGTCAGGCGACAACCGATTGATCGTTCCCGGCGAGATTTTGCAGAGACTGCAAAGCTGACCAAACGACCATTCATTGAGCGAATTGACTTCACCATCCTCGTACCGAACGGCGACTCTTCCCGACTCAACCAACGCCGAAACGTTCTGCGGTTTGAACCAAGACTCTGATGAAGCTTGCTGCAAGTCGTAACAATGCCTTCGCAAGTCGCCAAGCGACTCAAAGCATTCGTCAGGTGGGCGTTTGAAGAGTTCTTCATTCGCCCTCATAAGATTTACCATTTCAACTCCAACCGAAAGGTTTTCGTATCCGGTTGCCCCGGTCGGCTGATCTCCACCGATGGAAATCAGGTAACCGGTGCACCAGTAAGAAATGGTCAAAACCGAGTATCCACCAGCCACAAGTCAAAAGTCGTAATGAATCCCGAAACTTGCGGCTGCGTTGCCTTCTATTCAATCCAATAAGTCAATGAACCAATCAAAATGGTTTCCTGATTACTATCATGTTTGATTGGCAAAGTCACGTTTGGCTTTTTTGAGCGTAATTCTGAGAATAGCGTGCGGAGGAACCCGGTTAGCTAACCAAACATGCGAGTTGGGCTTGCGGAAGAGGACGTCGTCATCCAGTACCTTTTCCGGATCGACTTCAAGAAACAGGGATGATTCAGGATGCTGCTCAAACAGCTGGAGTGCATATTCAAACGAAGTCGTCAGATGCACGTAGCTTCTTTTTCGGCGTTTAAGTCCCTGCCAAAGAATTGGGGTCGCCTGCCAAGCCCGCGTCACATGTAGCAACCGCTGTGTTGGCCACTCGAGTCTTCCCACCAGAACACCGGATAGCGAATGGCCATAAAGGGCACGAACTTTGGGGCCGCGAAACTCAACTCTCTCCTCGGCAACAAGCTGAGCCAATGTTAAATCGAGCATCAATTGCCGCTCTTTGATAGAGTTCGGGAGACTCACGGTATCGAAATGCCGAACGAGAACATCGGTGTCGACAAATCCGAATTGGTCATGAGTGATCGTTGAATCAGTGCTTTGGTGTCGAAGCAGGCCAAGAATGGACTTCGCAAAGTAGCTTCGAACCTCTTCTGGAGAGAGCTTTCGCGGCGTCGCGAGCATTCGAGACACTTCACTTATTCGCATAATCGTTTTCCTTTCGACGAATCACGTATATGATTCTCGGAAGGAGTTGCAGTTGGCATTGTAAAGAATTGCATTTCTTTTCAATTTGCGTTGCCCGCCGCATTAGGAGTATTATGCCGCGACTCTATTTATTCTTGTCGAAGAAGGCGTCAATGATTGGACAACCGCTGACGGGACCCTCTCCTGAGCAGCTTTCTGCCAAGCTGGAAAGTGTTGCTTCGGCTTGGTTCAATGCGGCGATGCGTTCTTGGATGACTTCCAGCTTTTTCCTTGCGATTGCTCTGACGGAAGATCGGTCTTCGTCTGGGCGATCTGCCAATTCAAGTAGTTCAAGGATCTCGGCAAGCGAGAAATCCAGCTCTTGGGCCCGTTTGATGAAACGGATTCGCTCGACGACGGATTGTGGATAGTGGCGATACGTTCCTTCAGCTACAGGTTGCTGTATCAGCCCTTTCTTTTCGTAAAAGCGAATGGTCTCAACGCCGACACCAGCAGCCTTTGCGACTTTTCCAATTGTAAATCCAGCCATTTGATTTCCTTGTCTTCCGATTGTCGGCGTGCTCCTAAACAAAATCACCGATGCGGTAACCCAATAGATTTCTGCCACACGATTTTCAGCCACAGGATGCACTTCCACTGCGGAAGTGCATCTCAAAGCCTGAGGAGTAACGGGCTAATCCTCCACACTTTCTTTTGCGGGATCAGACTCGCTTTGAGTCGACTCGTCTGACTTCCCTTTGTCTGAACTTTCTTCGTCTGACTTGGGTTCCGCCGATGGTGTTGGTGCGTCCGAACCGGACGCAGAATCAGACTGTCATCAGCCGCC
>CAYSXI010000109.1:0-2774 GCA_964434955.1 uncultured Pirellulaceae bacterium | reverse complement strand
CCGATGGTGTTGGTGCGTCCGAACCGGACGCAGAATCAGACTGTCATCAGCCGCCCGGTGCAGCAGCCGCTGGCACAGCAGGTTCTGGTGATGAACATCCGCCAAGGCAGAAGCACATGGCGAAAACAACTAAGAAGTTGAAAAGCTTTGACATTTTTACTTTCTGAGGTTTGTGATGTTGATTGGATGATTAACTATTTCTTTTGAGTAAGTTCATCGCTGGCAGCAGCGATTTGTGCGTCAAGTTTGGCGACGTAAGCCTCCGGATCTTCTTGGATCTTCTTGATGCAGGGTGGACAGCAAACAAAGATCTTGCGACCTTTGACCACGGTAGACTTCATTGATGCGTCGACAGCCTTTCCCATCACTGGGCAGATTTTCTGGGCGGCAGCGAGGTTAGCCTGAATGGTCTTCCAGTGTTCCGGTTTGATTTGTTTGCCAACACAGCCTTTGCAGCAAAGGAACGCGGTTTCCTCTTCGCCGACCTTCACTTTGACTGGTTCGCCCATCGAACCAAGCTTCTGGCCTGTAACCGGGCAAATGCCCTGAGCTTTGGCATGCATTTCATCGCTCTTGGCTTGCCGCTGAGCTGCAACGAATGAGGCATAGCTGGCTTTCACTTTCTTTAGTGAGCCTTCAGCGTCTGCCTGAATCTTTGCGATGCATGGTGGGCAACATACGAATACTTGTTGACCATTGACGACAGTTGACTTCATCGTTGAATCGACTGCCTTGCCCATGATCGGGCAAGTCCCTTGAGCGGCGGCAAGGTTGCTCTGGATGGTCTTCCAATGCTCTGCACTGAGCTGTTTGCCTTGGCAACCCTTGCAACAGAGGAAAGCAACCTGCTCACCCACCTTTACTTTTATCGGATCACCCATAGAGCCAAGTTCTTGGCCACTCACTGGGCAAATCTTCTGAACGGCAATCTGCAAGCGATCATTATCAGTTAGCTTGCCATCCTGTTTGGTTTCTTGGGCCAATGAGGTAGTCGCCATCAATGCGATCACGGCAATGGTTAGTAACGTCTTCATGTTTCACCTTGTCTCTATGGGTTTCTTTTTGGTTTCGTGAGCACCTATGATGCTCAATCAATTTCAAACAGGTTGTTTTCAATTTCCTTTGTTCATGAACTTTCTACTCCATCAGGTTTGGACTTCGGGCTGAGCCTCAACGACCATGCCCATCTTCAATTTGAATTCAGCAATCGCACAATAAACGGTCGGTACAACGAAAGACGAAAAGGGTTCGATTAGCATTCCACCGAACACTGGAATCGCCATTGCACGGGCTACGTCGGCACCGCGACCATCTGAAAGTAACACTGGCAGAAGTGCGACTAGCGTGGTGACAGTTGTCATCAGGCAAGGACGCACACGTTTCATCCCTGCGTCGTAAACCGTTTCACGCAGTTCGTCGATTGTTTTGGGGTCGCGGCGTCGAATAAGTTGCTGGATGTACGTTGCCATCACGACGCCGTCATCTACGGCAATGCCAAACAACGCGATGAATCCGATCCAGATCGCCGTGTCCATCTTCACGCCCGCAATTGCGATGGCGACCATCCCGGCGGCGAATGAGACAGGAATCGCAGAAAAGATGGTTGCTGCTATCGAGAAATTTCTAAAACTCAGATACAGCAAAAAGAAGTTGATCAGCATCGCCAGTGGAACCAGTCCCAATGGCACCCAATTCAACAGCCATGCGATGCGGTCTTGCAACGTGCTGATCTCTTTCGGCATATCGAGATCGAGCAAAGGGCCTAGCCAAGCAAGTCGTAAATTTGATTTGACTTGGTTTTCAAACGAACCGACCGGTATCATCTCGAAGTTTCCATCAGGGAACGTAAGGTCTCCGCTTTCTCGGGCGTTCGTCAAAGACTGCATCACGGCGTCAACCGTTTCTATGTCTCCTTTGGTTCCGGTCGGAGAAAAAATGACGTGGGCAACCAAGCGGGAGTCTTCACTGTTGATCATGCCCGGCCCCCAAGACGTGCTAACGGATGCCAAGCGTTCTAGCGGCACAACATCGCCACTGGGCGTGACAACAGGAACCTTGTCAAGCAAATCGACTTGCTCGCGGATGTCACGGCGAAAACGCACCTGAACGGGATATCGCTCTCGTCCTTCAACGGTATTGGTGACGTTAACGCCACCCAAACCGGCACCAATGATTTGGTTGACCATTTCAGTGGTCATACCGTAGCGAGCCGATTCGTCGCGATTGACCTCGAATTCGAAGTAAGGTTTTCCAAGGACAACATCTGGTACGACGGTTCGATCATCGACCAAGGGGTTCTTTTTCAAAATGTCTGAAACGCGGTTGGCGGCCACTCCGAGTCCTTCAAGCGTATCGCCATAGATGCGTATTGCCATGGTCGCCTTGATTCCGCTGGCAAGCATTACAACACGGCCTTGAATCGGTTGCAGAGGTGAGGCCAACGTGACGCCCGGCAACGTCGCGACTGTATTGATCTCATCCCAAATGTCTTTCGACTTGACGCCCTCTCGCCACTGGTCACGCGGTTTGAGCATAATGTAGGTTTCCACCATGGTTACCGGTGCAGGATCAAGAGCCGAATCGACACGGCCGATTTTGCCAAGCACGTTTTCGACTTCTGGGATTTGCTTGATCATCGCGTCTTGAGTTTGCAGCACCTCCATGGCTTGCGAGAAGCTTGCTGCAGGGTAAAGGCTTGGCATATAAAACCAACTGCCCTCATCCAGAGCGATCCAATCGGCAGAAGTAAGCCCCGTGAACGTATGCTTTGCGTC
>CAYSXI010000108.1:0-17613 GCA_964434955.1 uncultured Pirellulaceae bacterium | reverse complement strand
ACCAGGGTTTGCCGGAACCAGGGTTTGCCGGAACCAGGGTTTGCCGGAACCAGGGTTTGCCGGAACCAGGTTATGCCGGAACCACTCGCTCGCGCTTCGTGCTTGTATCAAATGCTATAGGCACGAGCGGACATTGGCTTTGCGCGTTGCTGGCAATTGCGTTTCCCGCGGCCGAACTGCGAAATACAGACTCTCTTCCATTTATCGCCGGTATTGGGTCATACGAGCACGAAGCGCAAGCGAGTGGTTCGATCGCCCCTTTCTCCCGCCCGGTTTCACAAACTCCGAACGTTCGTAGGCAATCAAGACATTTCCCATAAACTCACCGCGACGTTGGCCGAGAAAATCGCAAACCCGAAACACGAGCACAACTTTACGAGCCCAGGAAACCAGGCCCCAGGAAACCAGGGCGCAAGAAACCAGGGGCACAGCAAACCAGGGGCCCAAGAAAAAACGTGAGGGCAAACAACGACAGCGGAAATGACAACCGCGCGAAAAACCACGAGCGCAAAAAAAAGGCCGAGGTGAACTCGGCCAATGTTTTCGATTCCAGGTTCTAGAATTCGAATTCGTCTTTCTGAACCTTGTCGCCGTAAAGCGGCATGTAGCGATAATAGACTTCCAAAGTCATCACGGCCAGCGTGGTGCAATAGAGTCGGCCACCCGAGTTGGCGTGCCAATCATCTTCGAAGTACCAACTACCTGTGGCTTGGCCCTTTTGAGATTGGGTTTTGATCAACTCGTCCCGCATGACCTTGTTCCATTTTTTCCATTCGTCGCCCCCGTACTGTTTCAGGACCTGAGTGGCGTAGTAGTTGTAATACATGTTCCAATTCAATCGGGCGCCTTTGTCGATCGCCGGGCCGTAATTGGAAAGAATCTTGACGCCCCGTTCCAACGCCGGATGTTCGTGTTGCCAGCCCATGTACATACGACACAGCAGGCCCACTGCGGTCAGCGTTTTTCGACCGGAGTCAGGAGAAAGATATCCATATTCCGATCCGCTATTCTCGGAAACGGAATCGAGGAATTTCTCGGCACCTTTGATGGTTCGTGCGGGAACCTTCAAGTTTGACATGTTCGCACTTTTCAGTGCCATGACCTGCCAACCAACGACCGAAGTATCACCGGCTTGGTTTGGACGGTATCGCCATCCGCCACCGGCGTGTTGCGATTGAATGATGTAATTGATGGCCGCTTGGGCGGGAACCTTCAGCTTCTCATCACGCGTCATCGACCAGGCTTCCGCCATGGCAATCGAAGCGATTCCGTGAGAATACATGTTTCCTTCGGGTTCCCAGAAAGAGCCACCATTGGATTCGGCTTTTTGGACGCGAATCAGATAGGCCAATCCTTTGCGGACGGTTTCTTTGTAGTCGCCTTCCATGTGAGTCTGGCCAGCGCCTAGAAAACACATCAATGCCATTCCGGTCGCCGCTCGAGTCGCCCCGCTCATTCGCCCGGGATCGGGAGAGGTTTTGTTGGGGCCGGCTTTGCGGTGATCGAAATTCCAGCTTCCATCCTTCAGTTGGTGGGCGGCGATCCATTTGAGGCCCAGCTCGACCGCGCGTTCACTGGCACTGTTTCCACCGTTGGCTTCCAGCATGCGCTTGCGCATTGCCTTGGATCGACTGGCAACATCCGTCTTCATGGCAGAAAGCGAATTCATCTCCGCGCCGAAGTCGGTCGGCTCAAGTTGGCTGACGGCCGGGTCCAGGTTTTCAACTTCCAGGGTTTCCGCCATTGGGGTTTCTTCGATTTCGGATTCAAAGTCCGTTTGGGTTACGGTTTCGTCGACTTCCGTTTCAAGCGACTCCGTGTCGACTTCGATGGAGTCGAAATCCACGTCGACCGTTGAGTTGGTTTGCTGGCTGGCTTCGCCAGAAAACAGGTCGACGACTTTCTTTGGATTCTTGGTAAACCAGATCAACGCGAGAACGATGATCAGGATGATGTGAAAGATAAAACTCGTCAGCCAGCTTGGCATGACTTGGAAGAGAATGAACCGCTGACTAATCCCGCCTTCCTCGTCTTCGTCTTCGGGGTTCTCCTGATTCGCCGGCTGCTGATTGGCCTTCGCGACTCGGGGATCGACGGGTGGCTTTTTGGAATTAGTCGACATAGTTACTCCGTTTGAAATTTGTCCGGCCCATCGGGCGCACGGACGCTTTATCGCCCCAGAAAAGAAATGGAGAGTTTGGAAGAGGCAGAAAGTGGTGACGCATAGTCAATTCTAACGATTTTTAAACGGAATATGATCCGCTTTTCGACACGAAAACTGGTTTTTTGCGGGGAATTCGTGCAAAAGTCGTTTTGTTTCAGTTTTGAGTAACGTAATGCCCGGCGGTTGTCACCTCAAAAATCGGTCACCCATTGGTGAAATAGCTGACTTGGGGTGAAAATACGGGATCCATTGGCCCAAAATCACCACCCAGCAAGAAACGATGTCCGCCTGTCGAACGATCCCAACGGTTCGCGAAATGCACGAGGAAGCTTCCCGTCTGTCCAAGCAGGGAAAGCGGATCGGCGTGGTGCCAACCATGGGTGCCTTGCACGAAGGCCACTTGAGCCTGGTTCAGGCCAGCCGAAAGGAAGCCGACATAACCATCGCGACGATCTTCGTGAACCCGACTCAGTTTTCGGCCAACGAGGATCTCTCCAAATATCCGCGGACGATCGATCAAGATATTTCGATGTTGTCAGAGCTGGGGGTGGACTTTGTTTTTCTTCCCACCGAATCCGAAATGTATCCCCCGGGATTCAGCACCTATGTGGAACCTCCCAAAGTGGCCGGTTTGTTAGAAGGCGAACATCGTCCAACCCACTTTCGCGGGGTCACGACCGTGGTCACCAAATTGCTGTTGTTGACTCGAGCTGATGTCGCTTTTTTTGGGCAAAAAGACTATCAACAGTCTTTGGTCATTCGAAAAATGGTTGAGGATTTGAATATTCCGACGGACATCCGGGTCTGCCCGATTGTTCGAGACGTTGACGGATTGGCTCTCAGCAGTCGCAACGTCTATCTTTCGCCCGAAGAGCGAAAGATTGCCTTGTCAATCTCTCAAACACTGAATGAACTCCGTGAGAAAGTCGAGCAGGGCGGCGAGCGAGACGGGGCGGCCCTGGAAACGTGGATGTTGAGTTGCTTGCGCGAACGTGGGATTGCCAACATCGACTATGCTTTGGTCGCGGACGCAAATACACTTGAACGACAGAAGTTGCTGGGATTGCCGGCAGTTGCTTTGATTGCGGCCTTTGTTGGAAACACTCGACTGATCGACAATGTTGTGATTGGCGAAACGAACCGATAACTGGACGCGCTGAAGTGTTCGCGAGAGTTACTCGCGAAAAGAGAAACCACTTATGTTCCAAACCTTGTTTATCATTCCGCACTGGCTTTTTACGGGCCCTCTTACGGTCGCGTGGTTGGTGTTTGGACTGGGCATCATCGGTTACATGTTGTCCAAGAAGCCAAAGCCCGGTCAAGCGAAAGGCCAGAATCAAAACGAGGCCTTTGCCTTCGTTCCGGTCTACATCGTTGTCGCGGCGGTCATTCACTTTGTGTTGCCGATGTTCGAGGTGGAAGATCTCGACAGGAACCCGATTGGGCTTGCCGTTCGCGGGTATGGTTTCTTTTTGTTACTTGCAATCGCCGCGGGACTATCGGCCGCCTGGGTTCGCTGCCGGCAGCTGAAGTACGATTTTGAGATCATACTTTCACTTGGTTTCTGGATGATCGTTTGCGGGATCACGGGCGCCCGACTTTTTTACTTGATTCAAAAGCGTGAGATCTTCGGATCTGTTGCGCCAGCCGATATCCCTTTTTTGTTGCTCGATGTGACCAAGGGTGGATTGGTTGTCTACGGTGCCGTGATTGGCGGACTGATTGCCTTGCTGATCATTGTCGCGGTTCGCCGCCTTCCTTTGTTCAAGATTGCGGACATCATCGCTCCGGGCATGGTCATTGGCTTGGCGATCGGCCGAATTGGATGCCTGATGAACGGATGTTGTTTTGGTGGTGCATGCAACATTGATGTTGTTGCCATCCACTTTCCCGCGGGCTCGCCGCCGTACATGCGGCAAATTGCAACCGGTGAAATGCTGGGCATGACGACCAAGGTCATCGAAGAAGAAACGGTCGATCAGATTGAGAAGCGCGAAGTGCTGACGATCTCGGAAGACTCGGAAGTGTATGAGGCCGGGATTCGGGTTGGAGATCACATCAACATCTGGACGGGCGACGCGGATGTGATTCGAGAGATCAAAAGCAATCCGGACAGCGAAAGGCTGGAAGAAGTCACGATTGCCCATGGAAGGAATAACATCAAGATCGATGTCCGGAATCTGCCCAATCGCGGAATCGGAATTCATCCAACGCAGATTTACAGTTCGATCAACGCATCGATCTTGTTTCTTTTCCTATGGTTTTACTTCCCCTATCGAAAAGGGCACGGCGAAGTCTTCGCGTGGATGCTGATACTATACGCGATCACAAGATTTCTGCTTGAGGCAATTCGCGTCGACGAAATGGGGGCATTTGGTACGCCGTTTTCGATCTCCCAGCTGGTAAGTTTCGGGACCTTGGCGCTCGGATTGGCCATCCTGTTGGTGGCTCGTGTCAAATTTCCGGTCGTTGAGGGCGAAGATGTCGATTCCAACGACATGAAACATCGAAAACCGGCTGGAATCTGAGATACCCGGTCGTTTCAGCCGTATAATAGTTAGATGGCCATAGCGGTCGCTATCCGGTGATGCAGGCATTTGTTTGGCAGGCATCATTTCTCAGCAACAACCCTCGGACCCAATTGAAAGGCCGGCAAGTTCCGATCGGGCGAATTGCGTGGACGCGCGGATCTTCCTTGGAAAACGAACGGTGAATGGGCGATATTCGTAAAAACGGTCCTTGGGGCCTGTATTTCGCCGCCTGATTCATCGAAATCGGCAAATATGTAAAAATCAGCGGAAAATCAACGCAAGAAGGCTTCGATTTGCTGGAACTCTGCTGAACCTTGAGCGTCAATATTAATGTCACAACCCAAATCGCAAAACGACGACCGAAACTTGATTCGTCAAAGTCTTGACGGGTGCCGGGAATCGTTTAGCCAATTGGTGAGAAAATACCAGGACCGTTTGTATAACAGTCTGGTTCACTTTTTGGGTTGTACGACCGAGGCCGAGGATATCGCCCAAGAAGCTTTTGTGCTTGCGTTTACTCGGCTGAAGTCATTTCGAGGTGATAGCGCGTTTTACACGTGGCTTTATCGAATTGCTGTCAATTCTGCCATCAGCCATCGACGGCGGAGACGACCCGCGGTATCGACGGATCGACAGATTCCGATCGATGTTTTGACCGACACCTCGGATGGGCATTTGCCCGAACATCACGTTGAGCGACAGGAATCCGTTGCGCAAGTCCATCAGGCGATGCAGTTGCTAACGGACGAACATCGCAAAATCCTCGTCCTGCGGGAAATCGAGGGTTACGATTATGACGCGATTTCGGAAATGTGTGATATTCCGATAGGAACCGTTCGCAGTCGTTTGCACCGCGCCCGGGGCCAATTGAAAGTGGAATTGGAACGCATCGACCTCGATTCGCGTCAAGAAAGCCGATAACTGAAAGACGATAACTGAGATTCGCTTGAAGCGATCACCAACGATCGACGAATCAAACATCCAGAACCAACTAACCAACCGAAAGCAAAACGATCATTGAATCTTGTTGGATTCGTCGAAAACGATTCTGACAACACGAAAACGGATCAAGTCAAATTTCATTAGATCCATTTTTGAAAAATGATCTCGGCAAGTCCGAGCTAAACCGATGTCAAAAAAACCGTTTCCCGAAGAATTGCTAAGTGCCTACCTGGATGGTGAACTTTCACCCCAGGAAGCGGAAATCGTGCGCATGCATTTGGCTGAAGGAGAAAACGCGGCAAAGCTCGAAGAGCTTCGGGAAAATCAATCGCGGCTTCGAAAGCTGCCGTCCTTTCAACTCGATGACGACTTTGCCCAACAAGTGATGGCAAAGATCGATTTTGCCGCTTCGTCGGATGTGGACCTGTCTGATTCCGAAGAGGCGGACTTGGTTGAAAAAGTCTCGCTGCCTTCGAAGGCTTCGCAGCCCCAGTCCTGGCGTTTTTCGCTGGCCACGATCGCGGCTCTGGCTGCGCTGGTTTTAGTCGTGATTATGGTTCAACCACCGGAACGGGAGGACCTTTCCGGCGGACCCGATCTTGGTTCGGAATTTGAGAAAACTCGAGACGGCACCGACGGCAACAAGTCCAATGGTGACCTGCCCAGGAAATTTGATGACGCCGACGATGTCGACGACAATCGCGAAAAAGGAAATGATTCTCCCTTGGAAAATGGCATCGAGCCAAATATCAAGAAGCTGGAGAAAAAGATCGCCAAAGAAGAGCGCGGCGGTCATGCGAGCGGCAGCGATTCGAGCAGCGGCGACAAGAAGTTCAAAGGCATCCAAAGCAAGGATTCATCCGATGATCCTGCCGACTCTTTGATTGATGAAAAGGCCGGCGACATGGACGGCAAAGTCGCCAACAAGAATGCTGCCAAAAAATCACCAGCCGAAAAACCCGGTGATGGCGGACGCGGCTTGCCACCGGTTCTCAAGCAAAAATCGGATAGCAAATCCGACGAGAATTTTCTTAAGGACACGATGAACCGGGCTGGCCCCAAGAACGGCATCGGCCAGCTTGCTGAACCACAAAAGGCCAATGTACCTCCGGTGCGAAACAAAAAGCCTTCGCAGTCTGCGGGCGACAATTCCGTAAACAACCAGCCGGGTAGCCGGGACAAGAACGACGCGGAAAACAAGCATTCCGATCTCGTCGACTCGAAGAAAACGGACAGTAAGATCGCCGGCAAGAAAACCGAGCAGAAAAATCTGGGGCAGCAATTCGATTCCAAGCCAAAACGATCTCAAACGGCCGACCTGTCGAATGAGGGCAGCTTACCGGTTCCCAAAGGAGGAGCTGGCGGTGGTTTCCGAGGCGGAAAATCGGCTGACAATTCGCGACGCGGCAATGAAGAAATGGGCGATCGCGCTCAACGACTTGTTGATGGAAATGGTGGATTTGGCGGCAATGGTTGGGGCGGTGGTGGACTCGGCGGTGGCGGCGGATACAACAACCCCTCGTCGATGGTACCTCCGATTGTTCTCAATCAAAGTGAATTGAATCGGTACAACGCCCCGTCTCAAACTTATGGGGCCCAGGGATATAACACCGACAACAATCGAATTCTCCAGGTTAAGGTCAATCAGGCAGATTTCGATTCGGGCCTCGTTGAAAAAACCCTGATCAAGAACAATATCATTTGCGATCTGCCAAAAACCCAAACGCTTTCGAAGGCTTATTCAAACAGCAAGAACGCGGAAGAAGACGACAAAGCCAAGTCGAATAAAGGGTTGGCCGGGAACCCGAAAAAAACCGGGAACCCGAAAAAAACAGGCACCCCGCCTTCACAGAAAGATTCGGAAGATCCACTTGAAATTGTCAATTTGAAAAATCGCCAGATCGTCGCGCAAGAACAAACCCGATTTTTGTTCATCGAAGCAACCAGCAGTCGCTTGAATTCGACGCTGAAGGAACTCCAGGATGCGGCCGAGATTTATCCTCACGTTTTGGATCAATCGCTCGGCCAATCCAACTTGTTGGTTCAACAGCAACCTAGCCAGCAAAATGCCAACCAGCAAAATGCCTGGCCGAATCAATCAAACGGCCTGCAACAACTGAATCAGCTCAACCGGGCTCGAAAATACGTCAACCCGTCGACGCTTCCGCGAAACGAACGGGAACGGTTTTATCAAGACAACCAATTTGGTCAGCAACAGCTTCCCAATCAACTTGGTCGTCAAGACGAACATTCGTTCACCAAGAAATCGGCGAACGATTCCAAGAACGCAGACGGAGCCGGGAACAAGTCCAAGTACAAAAACCCGAATACGCTTCAAAAACCTGCCGACCCGAAAGCGCAGGGCGGAAACGACAAAAAGGAATCCGAGAAGCTTGAGTCCGACGAAACGAAGTTGGATGCCGTCGACAAGGACGAGAACAATCCGAAGCAGCGAAAGCGCGATGATCGCAAGAATGACGCAGGCAAGGATTCCAGCAAAGGAAGATCGGAGAACAGCCAACAACTTGACGAAAAACGAAAGCTCAATCGTTCGTCTGGAAAGCAGACGGTCCCAGGAAACCAGTCAGTCACGGAAAACCAACCCACCCAAGAATCCTTGCAAAGCCAGCCGCAGGAAATCAACCAGTTGGAACTTCAGGAAATCCAGTCATTTCTCGGATTGGACGGAAACGAAGAATCCGTGATGCGAATCCTGTTGGTTATTCAATCGAGCGAAAAAGTTCAACCGAATCGCGTCAATTCAACGCCCAAAGACGCCGCCGCAAAGCAGGCACCCCTGGAGCTGCCTCGAGCCAAAAAGTAGCCGCTTGAATGAATGGTGGGTAACGTATCAACACGCGGTTTTTGATCGGTGCTCGCAAAGGCCTTCCGTCTCGCGTGATGCGCGGTTTCAGGTATCTGTGCTACCCGATCGCGGACGCTTCCTGGTTCTACTCTTGCCGGGCACGAAATGGCCGGGCACGAAATGGCCGCACTCGAATGCGCGACGAGCACAAAAGGATGGGTAACAGGAACGCAATCCTTCGCAGGAACCTGACCCAAAGCGAAGATCAAACACGAAAAAGCAATCCGTTGCTTCGTGTTTGAAACTTTGATTCTGAAAAACCGGGCGTCAGAAAGTTGACGTCAGGTTTGCGGGAAACTCGAGGAAACTTAGTTGGTCAACTTTTTGAGCGCGTCGAGCAGGTTGAGCACGTCCTGCTGGGAGATTTCGTCCCACTCACTCATTTTGTGTCGCAGAATGGAGAGCTTCATGGCTTCGACCGCATCCGCCAGATCTTCGGGAAGATCCGCGAGGTCCTCGAAAATTCGTTCGGCCGGTTGAGCGTCTGCTTCCGTTACGGCTTTGTCTTCTGAAACGACATCGATAAAAGTACGCGAGTCTTCCTCGTCCGTCGAGTTTGGCTCATCGCCAAAATCAGGTTCGTCGTAACGAGGACCAGAAACTTCGAGCGCGTCCGCTTTATTGATTTGTTGATCGAATTGCAAAGGCTGGAAACCTTCGTCGATCTCGCTCACAACGACGTCCGCAACTCGCGGCTCATGCTCGGGAATACGGCCCAGTGTTTCCCAGCGCTGACGCCTCATGATGGAGACCGACCATCGGTTTTGAACGGCGCCTTCAAGCCACATTTCCGCATCGTCCCAATCCAGGGCAGCGTAGAAATGGCTCCAGTAGAGGCCCTCAAACTTCTCGTAGGTTGCCGAGAATCGCTCGTAGGTCCGGCGAAGTCGGCCAACGTGTTGTGCCGTCACATCACCCACCATGCGACTCCAGGCCTCGTCCGAATATTGCATCGGCGAAGCACCTTCTTCGATCAGGGATTCGCGCCATCGAACAACAATGTTGCCCTTCTCCCAGTTCGTGGTGCTGATCAATCGATTCCATTTGCCAATGAACGACTTTGATTGATCGATCGGCAACTGTTGATTGAAATCGGATTCGGTCGCTTGCGGACTGGTGTCCGTTGCGACGGATTCCGTCGTGATCGTTTCTTTTGCCGATCCTTCGGCCATTTCCGGTTGATCGATTCCTTGATCCGATTGATTCTCCGAATCTGCCATGAATTTCACCCGAGTGGAAATGTGCTTGCGAGTGAAAAAGGTTAACGACCTGTGTGGCTTTGAAAAGCCGCAAATTGAGAACCGCCAGAAAATGCCGATATCTGCGAACGAATTAGCGGCGCGACCCGCATGGGTTCGCGCCGCCTGCTGTGGAAAACCTGTCGAAGATCCCGGATTGTCGCGTCAGAAACGTGCCCCAACCGGGTCACTCATCGCTGCTGAGCGCCAGGTTTCTCATCTTATCGAGTGCCGTTTGCTCGATTTGGCGGATTCTTTCGCGGGTGAGTCCCAGCTCCCTCCCGACGTCCGCAAGAGAGCGATTGTCCTTTCCGTCGAGTCCATAACGCATTTCAATCGTCTTGCGTTCGCGGAAATTGAGTGCACCCATAAAACGGTCCAAGTCGGTCGCGCCGAAGCTTCGCTGACTTTTTGCCGGATCCATGGTGGCTCGATCCACCAGAATGTTCTTGAAAGCAGCGTCCGAACCGGGAGCCTGAGCTTCGATCGAGATCGTATCATTCAGGATGGATCTCAACTGGCTTTGGTGCCGTTTCTTGAACCCCAGAGCGGCAACGACTTCCTCCTGTTGGGGAACGCGCTGATTCTCTTGCCACATTTTTTCGCGAACCATTTCAATCTTTCGCGTGGTTCCGAAATGCTGTTCCGGAATTCGAATCATGCGGCAGGTATTTGGGATCTCCTTCAAGATCGCCTGTCGGATCCACCAGGTCGCATAGGTCGAGAACTTCAATCCGCGTTCCACGTCAAATTTACTGACGGCTCGCAAAAGGCCTCGATTGCCTTCTTGAATCACGTCCATCAAATCAAGATTTCGATGCGCATATTTTTTTGCGATCGAAACCACCAGTCGAAGGTTTGCACGAATGAGCTCTTCGGTCGCATCCCGATAGGCCTTCATTCGTTTTGATAACCGGCGATGCGTTTTGGGATGTGATTTCTCGTGAACCAGTGAATGAAACAATAGTTCGTACTTCTCGTGACGAACGTTGAGTTCATCAAATAGCCGGACCAATTTATGCGAGATTCGACGTTTCTGGTTCGCGGAACTGGTTTCACCCAGGCGGGCGAACAACCGACGAATCGTTGGAAGGTTCCAACGCAACAGGCGCATCAACCTTGCTTTTTCTTCCGTATCGTTCGAAGCAACTTCCAGCAAAGAATCGATTCGGCAATTCTGGGTTTCGATGGTGCCCAATTGGTGAATCAACTCCATTTGAACCTGGGTTTGACCCAGCAGAATCCAGCGGAAGGCAATTCTGTTTCTGAGAATACGTCGCGCGATCTCGCGTTCGGAATCCGTATCCAGTAAAGCCGTTTTCTGGACTTCCTGAAGATAAACCTGGATCAGGTTTTTCGATTGAGCATCTTCGGCCGTTGTCGCATAGCTGGGAGCTTCATTGGAAGCCGCCGACTGTTTTGACTTGGGCTGAATACTCGATTGGGTTGTGGTATCTGGATCGGAGACGGGTCGAAGATTAACACTCTGGCGTTTTTTTCTTTTGGATACAAAAGAACGGATCGCAATCATTCGGCTCTCTTTCTTCTTAAACCCCCAGGGTGGTGAGGAACCACCCAGCAACTCTGTTCGCCTCTTCTGAGTTGCACGAAACGGGCCAATCGCACTCGTTGTTTCAGATTTTTTCAAAACAACGAGTTTTCAGGGAAAAAAACTTGCTTTTTGGGTTTTCGTCAAGATTTCAACAGGAGCCAAAGACGTAGCAAAATGCTACATCGGTGCGAAACACAACGGATGTTTTTGGCAAAATTGAACGGAAATCGGGCCGACAGTCATCGATTTGATTCGGATTCCCGATTCCAAATCCGTTGGGAACGTAGAATGAACTACTGGCCATCATCGGCACTCCTGGGACGAAACGAGGCAAAATGCGACTCGCTTTAAAACTGATTACGGTTTTTGTGGTCGCGGTCCTGCTGATCACCATCGCCCTCAGCTATCTGACGGTCGGGCGAACCTATGAATTGGCTGAAAAGCGGCAACGCGAGTACGCGGAGAGATTCATCGACAAGCTCCACCGTGAGCTGGGTGAGCAATGGAATTCGGGCGGCGTCGAGGCGTTGGAAAGCTACATTCAAACCAGGAATACCGATCCGTTCGTCGAGTCTCGCTGGGTCTGGTTCGACGACGAAGACCCCGATGACAGCGACCCTTATCAGCCTCGGGCGGGAAATCGAGTTCAAGAGCTTGAGTCGGATCAGCTTCTCAACATCATCACGCGACGCGCAGACGGGAATCGTGAACTCAACACTTACTGCCGCCTGGACATTGGCAATGCTCGCAAAGGCGGCGTCGAGTTCACTTCGTCTTTGGCCGAAGTCGACAAGCAGGCGACGGAGACCATTTTTCAAACGATCTTGATGATCGGCATCATCGCGCTGCTAAGTATTGGTCTGGTTCTTTTGGCAAGCGTTCGCATCGTTGCGCGTCCCTTGCAGATCTTGACTCAAAAGACGGAACAAATCGGGGACGGCGATTTTGGGCAACCGATCAAGGTTTCCGGGAATGACGAGTTGAATCAATTGGCGGAGTCGATCAACGAAATGTGTGTTCGGCTCGCTCATCAACAGCAGAAAATCTCACAAGAGATGTCGCAGCGACGAGAAACCGAATCGCAACTTCGGCATGCGGACCGGTTGAAAACCGTCGGTCGATTGGCGGCAGGAATTGCGCATGAAATCGGAACGCCGCTTGGCGTGATTTCGGGTCGCGCCGCGCTCATTGCGGGCGGACAATTGGGTGAGGAAAAACAGCTTGAAAGTGCCAAGACGATCAAAAGCGAGGCGGATCGAATCACCAGCACCATCTGCCAGCTTCTCGATTTCGCACGGCCCAGTTCCTTGTGTTCTGCTGAATTCGATTTGCTGATGCTGGTAAGAGAAACGGTCGACCTGGTTTCGACTTTGTCGAGCGAAAACAAAATCGAAATCGTGATCGAGGAGAACGCGACGGAAGTTACTTGCCAGGGTGACCGGAATCAAATCGAACAGGTTTTGACGAATCTCTTGGTCAATGCGATTCAGGCCTCGTCCAAGGGCTCGAAGATTCACGTGATCCTGGACCGCGTCTTCGCCGTTCATCCAGATCGAAGCGGTCCGCTGGCGAAAAAGCTCCTGTACGCAACGATCGAAATTGCGGACTTTGGTCCCGGGATTGAAAAAGAGAATTTGAAGCATATCTTCGAGCCCTTTTTTACGACCAAAGATATCGGGCAAGGTACCGGACTCGGTCTTTCGATCGCTTACGGAATCATTCAGGAGCATGACGGTTGGATCGAGGTCAAAAGCGAAGTCGGTAAGGGAAGTCGCTTTTTCGTTTTCATCCCAATTGAATCGGACGAGCATCCTCCTCAAAATGGTGACCCGTTCGATCTGAACTCGAGAAGCGAGGCGCCGAATGTCGACGAACCCTCGATTGCTGACGAAGCTTTTGAGGTCGATGAGCGCTCGGAATAGTGAAGGAGTAGAGATTGTCCATTCGTATTTTGGTTGTTGACGACGAACCGGCGATGTGCCAGCTCGTAAGCGATGCGCTTGTCATTCAGAATCTTGAACCGGTCACGGCCAATTCAGCCGATCAGGCGATGGAGATCGTTCGCAGCCAGGACCTGGATGTCGTCCTCACGGATGTCAAAATGCCCGGCCGAACCGGCCTGGAGCTTTGTGGCGAGCTGACGGATCTTCGGCCCGAGCTGCCGGTGATTGTCATGACGGCTTTCGGAAACATGGAAACGGCCATCGACGCCCTCCGAAACGGGGCTTTCGATTTTGTCACGAAACCATTCGAGATGGATCTGTTGGCGGCAGCGGTTCGTCGAGCCATCAATCATCGGCAGCTAACCCAACAAGTTCGAATGTTGCGCGAGAAGCTGGCGTCCGAAACATCACAATTCGGGCACTTGATCGGTCAAAGCACGCCAATGACCGAGCTTTTTGATTTGCTCGCGCGAATTGCCGATACTCACTCGACGATTTTGATCCACGGTGAAAGCGGAACCGGCAAAGAGCTTGTTGCGCGATGTTTGCACGATCGCAGTTCGCGCCGTGACGAGCCTTTTGTCGCGATCAATTGTGCCGCCGTCCCGGAGTCGCTTTTGGAAAGCGAAATCTTTGGACATACCAAAGGTGCCTTTACCGGGGCGGACTCCGAGAAGCCCGGCTTGTTTCAACGTGCCGATGGCGGCACCCTTTTCCTGGATGAAATTGGTGAGATGCCGCTTGCGATGCAAGCCAAGTTGCTTCGTGTGCTGGAAGATTCCCGAGTTCGACCAGTCGGTGGAAACCAGGAGATCCCGGTCAACACGCGTGTGATTTGTGCAACCAATCGCGACTTGAAAAAGGAAGTCGAATGCGGGCAGTTTCGACAAGATCTTTTCTTCCGACTGAATGTTATCCCGGTCGAGGTCCCTCCTTTACGAATTCGCGGTTCCGACATTCTGCTTCTGGCGCAACATTTCCTGGAACATTATTCGAAGCAAATTGATCGGCCCATCAAGTCGATCGCGCCGGCAGCCGCCGATCGAATGTTGAAGTATCGTTGGCCCGGAAATGTTCGCGAGCTAAGGAACGTTGTCGAACGGGCCGTCGCGTTGACGCGCATGAATCAATTGACCTTGGAAGATTTGCCCGAGAGTATCCGCGAATTCAAACCGGACAAAATGGTCCTGTCGGTGGAAGACCCTGCCCAGCTTTTGCCGATGGCAGAAATCGAAAGGCAGTACATCGAAAAAGTCCTCCGTGCCACGGGTGGAAACAAGACGTTATCTGCCAAGCTTTTGGGATTTGACCGAACCACGCTTTACCGAAAAATCGAGCAGTTCGAGATTGAATTGAAATCTTCGGGCAGTTCGCCGGAATCTGATTAATTTTCGGCCGGCATTGAAGCTTGTCGCTGGACGATTTTTTGCCAGAATAGACGTAAGCCGATTCATCGGATTCCTTCATCAATTACCAAGCTTTGAATATGCCCGATACCAGCCGTATTTTGATCGTTGACGACAACCAGGCCAATTGCGAACTCTTAGACGCTTATCTTGCCGAAGTTGATTGTGAGATTGACTTTGCCTATGACGGACAGGAGGCGCTCGAAAAAGTTAATGCCTTCAATCCGGATTTGATTCTGCTCGACGTGATGATGCCGAAGCTCAACGGGTTTGAAGTTTGCGAGAAGCTTAAGTCGGACGCGGATAAGCGTAGCATCATGATCTTGATGGTGACGGCGTTGAATGAGCTGGGGGATATCGAACGGGCCGTGAAGGCCGGCACGAATGACTTTGTTTCCAAGCCTGTTACCAAGCTCGAACTATTGAAACGCGTCGAGAACATGCTTCAGCTAAAAGGCATCAACGACGAAAACGAGCGACTTCGAAAGTACATCGAGAACATGGAAACGCCTGCGTAGCGGGTTGCGCCCTTGTCAGTCGATGAGCCGCATCTAAAAAACGGCTCAAGGGTTTGTCGTGTCCTGGCAAATGCGTTTCGTTGCGCGTTTGCGAGAGTGATTTATCCCGCGAAATTCCCCGAGTAACTCATGCGAATCAACTTGATGACCATGCTGTTTCTTGTCGTCCTCGCCGGCTTGCTGGCCGGTTTGGGTTCCGTGCTGTTGCGAATTCCCAGGAACCAGGTATTCGAGCGACCGGTGGCAATGGACGTCTCGGAGACGGGCCATCGGGTTGCCGTCCAATCGGAATCCGGCACGGTCTATGTCTATGACCTTCGTGGTAAAGGAAGGTTAATCCGCCAGAAGAAATTTCGTGGCCCCGACGGGTATGGCCGGATGTATCATGCCCCGGAAGTTCGTTTCGCGGATGATCGTGAACTCGTCATCAATAATATGTGGCGACCGGACGATAATCAAAATGGGGCATTGGCATCCAGTTTGAAGTCTTGGAACCTCGGGAACAATCAAGTCTTGGAGCATGACGTCTTACAAGGCAAAGGGCTCATTCGTCCCTTCCACTGCAACGGAAATTTGATTGCGGTGATACCCGATCCGCCGACGCAGACTTCCAAGTTTCAAATGCAGACGACCATTGAAGTATATGAACTTCATTCGAGAGATCGGGTTTGCCGAATTCTGCACCGATCGAAGTCGGGCCCTGGCCTATTGCAGTTCTCAGAAGACGAGACGCTCTTGTTTGCCTTGTATGGTAACGATTCTGCCGCCTATCGATTGCCAGACGGTGATGAGCGTTCAGATATCGATCTTGCTTACTTGAATTTTCGAGGGGACCTTCTGTCGGCCAACGGGCGATACTTTTACAGATTTCGCGACGGTGCTAATCAACCCATTGTGGAAGTTGTCGAATCCAAAAACGACCGAGTGGTTACCGAACTGTCTCCTGCGGGGCTGCAGAGATGGCATTTTGGAAGTTTTTCACCCGACGAGAAGTTGTTTTCCATTCACCTTGATGACTCGATCGAAATCTACCGGATCCCCGAGTCCAAGTCTTTCGCGACGCTCCCGATCGATAAAGGATCCCTATTCGAGATCTCGCATGATGGCAAACAACTCATTGTTTTTTCTGCGGGTCCGAATCGGGGATTGGAGATTTGGGATATCGAAAGCCAAACATTCCTTGGCCGAGTTGGTGCGGGGCAGGGCACAGCAAGTTGGATCGCCCTTTATTCCAGCTCTTTGGCCGCCTGGCTAATTTGCTTCGCAATTTATCAAGTACGCAAACGAAGGAATACAAACGCGGTCGTATCCTGAAAGAAAGAACCGATTTGTTTTCTGTCGACTGGCCGTTGATTTTTGAAGCCCCCGCGCAAACACTAAAACAATGAGTCACGAGAGCCATCAGCAAGAATCCGGCGTACCGCCCAAGGTTGAATGGGGCGCTGAGCTGCCGCGTTCTCCTCAACCACCCTTCAGTCTGGTGCCTTCGTTCATCTTCTTTTTTGCCAGTTTGATCGTGCTTCTGCTCTCGTTTTTGCTGGAGCACCGCGAAGCGGCTGACGTCTATTTTCCAGGGCTCGCTCGACCGATACCGGAAACCTGCGTGATGCAACGCCAGTTCAAGATTGATTGTCCTGGCTGCGGGCTGACCCGGTCTTTTGTCAACATTAGCCACGGAAATTTTGTTCGGGCTTGGCAGATGAACCCGGCAGGATTCCTGGTTTATCTTTTCTTTGTGATTCAAGTGCCATGGCACGGGACTCAAATCGTTCGATACTTTCGTGGCAAACAGCCACTTCAGCAATCCGTGATTTTTCCAGCGATGATCGTGATGCTGACCGCGCTCATGCTGCAGTGGGTACTGAAGATAATTTGGTGAGCTCGTCGCAGGTCCTTGGCTGGCGGACCATTGCGGACGCCGACTAGACGAGTTCAAACTCGGATTCACTCGAAAGGACCTGGCCGTTATCGGGAAAAGTATGAATCGCACGAATTCGGACCTGCCGGATTCGGGATTCGATCTTGACGAGGCTCATCGCTCCCATCGCGATTCGACCATTGGAACCAAACTGGTAGATCAGCGAGTGTGCCGGATCCGCTTTATCAATAATCTGGTTGTAGGTGAATAGATTCTTAGGCTCGACATTTTCGAGCTTCACGGAACAACGATAGGAAATTCGCCCACCCAAACAGATTCGGTTTTCGAAAGGCTGCTTGATGCGTTCGCCCAGCAACAGGGATTGCCGCGGAAGATCATGATGGCTGCTGGTTGCGACCTCTGCCAAAACCAGGTCACGATGCTGAAATCGAACCATGTGACCGGCCGAAGTGATTGCCACATGCAGTCCGTAGTTTTCCCGTTCCACCGAACGGCTCGAATGTTCTTCAAGCAGTTCCGGGTGAAGGCTTCTCGAATAAACTCGAAAAGTCAGTTCGTTGATTCGCGGTCTTAC
>CAYSXI010000107.1:0-17916 GCA_964434955.1 uncultured Pirellulaceae bacterium | reverse complement strand
TTCCCAAACCCCTAGTTCAAAAGTCCCGGGGTTTCCAAATCTTTGGTCTATCGAAATCCAGGGTGAGCCGGGCGCGACTGTTTTCTCAGGCCACTTCGATTCGGGTTCGTGGACATCCAAGCGATGAAAAAGCCGCGGATCAAGAAAAACAGGCCAATTCCTAGTCCCACGTTGGCAAGCCATTTGAATACCCAAACGATGATCAATGGCGTGGTTGATTTGAAGTCGCTCGCGTCAAATTCCACGAGCGCCATGATGAATAGAACCAGCGCGAATGCGAGAAACACGGAAACCGAAACGATCGAAATGATTCCCGATGTTCGTGTGCCTTTGTGGTCGGTCGCATTGCCTACAAGAAAAAGGAGCACGCCGCACATGATCAGTGCCCCAAAGATCAGCACATCGACGAACCCGCCAAGCATGACATCCGAAACGTCCGCTTCCAAAGGCCAAATGAACACGTACAAAAAGTGCCCGCGATACTCCAAGTCATTGGCTCCAAAGGTGGATCGTGTTGCAACCGAAGAAGGCGAATCAATATCCAGGATGGGAAGCGTCTGGAACACCATCTGAAAGATGGACCCGAACGCAAGCATCGCCGTGATCGCAATTGCGACGCCCATGATCCCGGGGCGACGTGGATTCAGACAGCTAAACACGCCGCCCACGATGGTTGCAATCAGCGACAGGAGTAATACAACATGCGCGATTTTCAAAAACACGAAGGATACCTTGATCATGTTCTCGGCGCTCTTGACTCGCTTCTGCTGGCGCTCGGAAATCTTTCTTACCTTTTCCGACCACGCACGAACCTTT
Source organism: uncultured Pirellulaceae bacterium (assembly GCA_964434955.1). Taxonomy (GTDB): domain Bacteria; phylum Planctomycetota; class Planctomycetia; order Pirellulales; family Pirellulaceae; genus JANQLU01. The sequence goes on along the minus strand of CAYSXI010000107.1, from coordinate 17,100 downwards.
TCGTTGTACTCACGCATTTCCCGATCAAATTGCTCGCGCGACATGCCTGAATAGTTGGGGCGTTCTGGTGGATCCGGAGCTCGTTGAGCCACCATCGCGAACGCAACTTCAATCATTCCCTCGCCCAAAAACCACATCGCATAGCTGCCGGCCGAGACACACATTGCGATCGCGATAATTAACAAGCCGATTCGAAGAAATCGAAACTCATTGGCGGGTCTTGAAAACTGTGGCGTTGGCGTCGGGGTTTCCATCGCATAGGGGTCGTACCCCATTCCCGGATCCACTGGCGCCGGGTTTTGCATGGGAATGGGTGCCGGCGCCTGATGCGGAATCGGTGCCTGTTGCGGAGCCGGTGCCGGCTCTGTGGAAGGTTGAGTCACGATCGAAGGGATCGTGCAAAGCGCCGAACAAGTCGGGCAAGGAATCTGCTTCCCCGCAAACTCCGACGACATTCGAAAAGACTGACCGCAACTGCCGCAAGGAATCATCAAATCAACGGATGCTGCCGCCCCCGGCGTTTGTACGGGGACCGGTGCGGGCGCGGGTGCCGGAGTTGGGGCAGGTGCCGGCGCAGCTTGAGCGGCCGGGCCCAAGTCGATTTGCGGCAGTTGTTCTACCGAATCAGGTTGGATCGGTGTCCCGGTTTTGATTTGGGGAGAAGAATCGTCGCTCGTTGCAGGGATCAACACCTGCAAACCGCATTTTGGGCAGCGTGTTTGACGGCCCGCCAATTCCTGCTTGGCACGCAGTTTTTGGCCACAAGAACAACGAAACGAGACGGTCATACCGGTGGATCACGAGGCTAAGAATGTGTCAGTTGTATTCATAGGCCGACACTAGTTTAACAAATTGACTATAGTTGCGGACCAGCAATGTGTTAATGCTCGCGAAGCAAACTGGGCACAATTTGGTTTAAATTTCAATTTCTTCCTTTGAATAAAGGACGCGACCCTCCATCCCGCCGGCAACGGTCAGTGCCTGTCCGGTGATATGTCCCGCTCGGCAAGACGCGAGAAAAGTCACCGCGTCAGCGATGTCTTCTGGACTTGCAAATTTCCGCAGCGACATGGTCTGCAGCGCTTGAATCATTCCTTCTTTGTTGTCGCTGAACTTTTCCGTCATTGGAGTCATGGTCCATCCGGGACAAACCACATTGATTCGCGCTGCGGGAATGGCGCGGGAGAACTCGTTCTTGAGGGAAGGAAGCAAGCCATGAATCAAAGCGGCCTTCGCCGCCGCGTAATCGCAATGGCCGGCTTCCCCCACCATACCCGCGGTGGAACCAATCATGACCGCGGCGGGCGATGTCAATTTCTCGAATCGAGCGTGCCGCAAGAAATGTTTCATGCACAAAAAGGTTGAGGTTAAATTGTTGGCAATGGTTTGGTTCCAACGTTCCACGCTGACTTCATCCACCTGCTGATGATCGCTGGGCCAATCTCCCGCGTTTGCCACAAAGACCGAGATGGGTCCCAGCGAAGCCGAGGCCTTTTGGAACAAGTTTTTGACATCGGCATCTTGCGTCAGATCCGCCTGAATCATGGTCGCATTCGACCCGAATTCCTTCACCAGCGACTCCGCCGACTCGCGATTCCGGTGATAGTGAACGACGACTTTGGCGCCCTCGGCGATGAAGGAACGCGCAATCGCTTGACCGATTCCGCCACTTGCACCGGTCACGATGACATTTTCTTCCTGCAGATTTGTATCCATCCCAGCTTCCTGCGCAAGGTTTTGTTTTGGCAAAAAAAAGCACCCGGCAGAATAACCGGGTGCTTGGCTTGGGTAAACGGGCGATCTTACTTTTTGGTGATCGTCGTTTTGATGGTTGATTCGCTGGTGTTCGTCATCGAAATTCCGCCAGCTTCGATTTGCATGACCATTTTTTGTTCCATTTCGGCCTTGGTCATGTAACCGTTTGATTTGTCGAAGAACAACGTACCTTTCACGGAGCTCTCATCAAGTTCCATCGCAACGTTGGAGTCTTCGATGTCCATTTCGACTTCGCCTTCTAGCTTGATCTTGTGGATGTCTTTCGTGCCCGATCCGGCTTTCCCATCGTAGGTGTACTTGTTCTTCATCTTGACCGATCCGCCATTGTTCTTGGTTTCGATCGTTTGATTCCAGCTGTCGCCCTTGGCAACGGCTTTCTCTGGAAGCTGGAAGAACATTTGGCTGGTCATTTCAGAACTCATCATCATGGCCATCGCGTTTCCGCCTTCATCTTCGTCTTTGTCTTCATCCGACTTTTGAACAATTCCTCGATCGTTGATCGTGACGGTTGTTTCTTTGCCGATCAATTGCTTGAAGCTCGCAGCGAGTTGGGCCGTCATTTGATCTTGATCCGCTTCATCGTCATCCGAGTCGTAGCTGATTTCGCCCGCAAAGGGATTCGACATAGACATTTGAATTCGCTGGACGACGGTTTTGATTTTGATTTTGCCGTCATCGACACCAACAACTTCCCAGGTGGAGGTGGTGGTCATTTTCGAAGGCATCTTCTGAGTGCCCATCGGTGTTTCGATTTCAGCTTTGCTGTCGTTGGCGGAAACGATTTCAAACTTTTGACCTTTTTCCAGTTTCCAACGAAGGACGGGACCCGTTTGGGCCTTGAGAGGGCTGGCAATCAAGAGTGCGAAAGCCGTGACGATGAACGCAATTGATTTCATTATGTTTTCCTTTTTCAAATGGTTTGACCCATCGCTTTTCGGGAGGACAAATGGGACGCAAGGACTGTTTTGGCCGCAACAAGTTGCTATGAAGATGTTCTGCAAATTCCGAATCAAGCAATCGCTGAATCGAGCAAACCGGTGAGACATTCGTTTGTTGCTCGTACGCCGGACGACTTTCAGCGATTCGGCAAATTTTTCGCTACAACGATTCTGAACCATTCTGCGACATTGGCCATCGCCAATTATTGCACAGCCTTGAAATGACTTCCAATGGGTCAGGGTCGCGGTGGATGCAATCATCCTGTGTGACCCGAATCCAGGGATTGCCTGCACCTTCGGGACGGGGATTGCCTCCTGCTCGAAGACAGAGTTTTCCACCGACCATACTCGGCAAAACCCCCTCACGTTTCCGATTTTTGGTCGAAATGGTGAGATTTTGCGATCCACCCGCATCTCACTCAAAAACCGGTCATTTGATCTCGAAACCAGCAATCTCTTTCTGGTCGCGAACAAAAATTTCACGTCCCACGAGCGTCGGAACCGTCCAGACTTTGCCCGCGCCAAGGACCTTTTGCTTCTGAACAATCTCCAGCGAAGAGCGTGAAGGTTCGGCAACGGCGAGATTTCCTTTTTCGTCCAGCATCATCAAGCGGTTACCAACCGCCAAGTAATTACAGACGCCAAAGCCCCGTTGTTTCCAGAGAATCTTTCCATTGCTTAGATCGATTGCGGTGACCAGCGGGCTACGCGAGCCCCCCGTCGAGCCGATTACAACGCCATCGACAATCACGGCATTCGTAAAACCAACGCCCGAAGTCGGAATCGACCATATCTTCTCGTAGCCAACTTTGTCGCCCTTCTTTTCCAGTTTGAGCGCATGGCTCTGGCGGAAAGAAGAGATGAAAAGTGTTTTTGTTTTCTTGTCCCAAAGCGGTACAAAGGCGTGGGTGCTCCACTGGTTTTTCAAATCAAAAGTCCAAAACAACTTGCCGTCTTTGGGGCTGATTGAAACGACCTGGTCGGTCATCACGAAAATCATTTGATCGAACCCATCCATTTCGACCAAGAGCGGAGTCGAATAGCTATTCTTGAAATCCTGATTGGACCAGGCAATTGATCCGTCTTTGACTCGAATACCGGCAAAGCCTTTTCCTTTTCCTCCGATGGGCAAGATCAAGTTGTCTTTGTAAATAATGGGGCTTTGTGAATAGCCCATGTCGACGTAGGTTCCGCCCAGGTCTGAAAAGACGTTCTTTTGCCAGAGCACTTTGCCATCGGACTTGTTGAGGCAGTGCATGTCGCCATTGAATCCAATCGCAATCAAACGATCGCCGGTGATGATCGGTGTTGAGTTGGGGCCTTTGCCAAAACTTGTTTCGGCGGCTTTCATCATCGGCGCAGAATATTTTTTCTCCCAAACCGTTTTCCCGGTTTTACGATCCATGGCAATCACAAATTCGTCATCGCCTTTGCGATACATCGTGTACAGGCGATCGCCTTCAACCAGAACGGCTGAATAGCCTCCGCCCAGTTCACGGCGCCAGGATTCTTTGAGTTCGATTTTCTCGGGAAGGTCCGCGTCGCGTACCTGAAAGTCACGATTCGGACCGCCCCACTGCTTCCAGTCGTCGTCGGCGAACAGGCTAGCGGGTACAACAACCATCAACAGCAGACCAACCAAACTTCGAATTGTCATCACCCGTCTCTTCCCCGTTAAACCAAAAAATATATCGCCAAGGCATGCAGTCGCAGAGCGCATCATAAACCAGTGTTTGCCCGGCTATTGTATGCAGAATTACGGCCAGGCCCGAACCAGAAACGAAAAAAGGCGAAGCCGAAGCTTCGCCTGCATGAATTTTCGTTCGAAAACCGGTCGTTAGTCCCAGTCCAAGGTGCCACCGGTTTGGTAGTCGGTGACGCGCGTCTCGAAAAAGTTCTTTTCTTTTGAGAGGTCCATCGTTTCACTCATCCATTCAAATGGATTCGAGCTGCCGTACTGAGTCGGCAGGCCAATTCGCTCAAGGCGACGGTCGGCGATGTATTGAACATAGTCGCGGAACAAATCCGCATTCAGACCAAGGATTCCGTTCGGTAGACAATCCTTGGCGTAGGCAATTTCCAGTTCAACCGATTGGCGAATGCGATCCACCATTTGTTCCTGGAACTCGGGAGTCCATATTTCCGGGTTTTCCGCCTTGATGCCATTGATCAAGTCGATCCCGAAGTTCAAGTGAATTGTCTCGTCACGCATGATGTACTGGAACTGTTCACCAATTCCTTTCATCAAGTTCCGTCGATGGAACGACAGAATCATGACGAAGCCGGTGTAAAAGAAAATGCCTTCCATGATCAAGTAAAACCCGATCAGGTTTTTCAGGAAAGCCTGGGCACCTTCGAATGTTTGCGTCGTGAAATCGGGATCCAGAATTTCCTGGGTCAATTCCATTTCGAAAGCATCTTTACGAGCGATCGCAGGGACTTCGTGGTACATGTTGAAAACTTCGCCTTCGTTGAGGCCGAGGCTTTCAACCACATACAGGAAGGTATGGGTATGCACGGCCTCTTCGAATGCCTGGCGAAGCAGGTACTGGCGACATTCGGCGTTGGTCACGTGTTTGAAAATCGCGAGCACCAGGTTGTTTCCTACGAGGCTTTCGGCCGTTGAAAAGAATCCAAGGTTCCGCATGATGACTTTGCGTTCATCTTCGGTCAGCTCATTGGATTTCCAGATTTCAATGTCCTTGTTCATCGGGACTTCCGTTGGCATCCAGTGGTTGGCGCAACCGTTCACATAGTGCTCCCACGCCCATTTGTACTTGAGCGGCATCAGTTGATTGACGTCCACCTGATGGCAGTTGATCAATCGTTTTTCACGCGCATCAACTCGCGCTGATTCACCGGGGAGTGATTCTTGGATTTCGGAAGTTTGAATATCGGTACTCATGACGTTTCGTCCTGAAGCTGGGTTTTGGGATTGGTTTTGGAGTTGGGCATGAAGCCGAGTGACCGGCGCGACGTGTGGACGCGCCGGTCAACCCGATGATTTACTGGCAGGCGTCGCAGTCCGGGTCCATGATGCTGCAAGTCTTGGGTTCTCGACTGGCAGCGATGTCCGCGGATGCACTTTGATGCTTCATCCACTTGGGCTGAATGCCGAACTTGTTGATGTCGACCGTCGATTTCTCGACCGTTGTCGCGGCTGCGGAACGCAAGTAGTAAGTCGTCTTGAGTCCTTTTCGCCATGCCATCCGGTACATGTCGTCAAGCTTCTTGCCGCTCGGCTCGCTCATGTACAAGTTCAGGGACTGCCCCATGTCGATCCACTTTTGACGACGGCTGGCACATTCGATCAACCATTTTGGCTCAATCTCAAATGCCGTGGCATATCGCCCTTTGATATCCTCAGGCAACATGTCGATCTGACCGAGCGAGCCATCGAAGTACTTGATGGCTTCGAGCATGTCGTCATTCCAAAGGTTGCGCTCTTTCAGTTCGTTGACCAGGTTCACGTTAATCTGGACAAACTCTCCAGAAAGATTGCTCTTCACAAACAAGTGTTTGTAGGTTGGCTCGATCGATTGGGTGACTCCAATGATCGTTGAAATCGTGGCCGTCGGAGCGATGGCCATGACGTTGCTGTTTCGCATTCCGTTTTCGGCGACCGACTTGCGAACAACATCCCAGTCCATGGTGGATTCCGAGTCCATTTCGACAGGAACGCCACGTTCTTTCTCAACCAGTGCGACCGTGTCGATTGGCAGAAGCCCGCGATCCCACTTCGAGCCTTTGTAGGTTGCGTAGGTTCCGCGTTCGCCCGCGAGTTCACTGGAAGCGAGGATGGCGTAATACGAAATGGCTTCCATGCTGCGATCCGCAAATTCAACCGCTTCCTCACTTGCATAGCTGATGCCGCAAGCCGCCAACGCGTCCTGGAAACCCATCAAACCCATGCCAACCGGTCGGTGGCGAAGATTCGAATTTCGCGCTTCGTCGGTCGGGTAGTAGTTGATTTCAATCACGTTGTCGAGCATCCGCACGGCCGTTTTCACCGTCTCGCGAATCTTGGCGACGTCCAACTTGCCATCTGTGATATGGTTCAACATGTTGATCGAGCCGAGGTTGCAAACCGCCGTCTCGTCACGCGAAGTGTTCAACAAGATCTCGGTACACAGATTGCTGCTGTGCACAACGCCCTTGTGGTCCTGCGGTGAGCGAATGTTCGATGGATCTTTGAATGTGATCCAGGGATGCCCGGTTTCGAACAATCGGGTCAGCATCTTGCGCCAAAGTTCCTTCGCCGAAATTTCCCGGAACAAGCCCAGTTTGCCGTCTTTGGCCAACTGCTCGTATTCCACATAGCGATCTTCAAATGCCTGTCCGACCAAGTCATGCAAGTCGGGAACATCGTCGGGACTGAAGAGTGTCCAGTTGCCGTCGGCTTCCACCCGCTTCATGAACAAGTCGGGAATCCAATTCGCCGTGTGCATGTCATGCGTACGACGACGATCGTCCCCGGTGTTCTTGCGAAGGTCGAGGAACTCTTCGATGTCCAGGTGCCAGGTTTCCAGGTACGAGCAAACCGCACCTTTGCGTTTCCCGCCCTGGTTCACGGCGACGGCCGTGTCGCTGACGACCTTCAAGAAAGGAATCACGCCCTGGCTGTGGCCGTTGGTTCCCTTGATGTGAGCGTTGGTGGCCCGAATATTGGTCCAGTCGTTTCCAAGACCACCGGCCCACTTCGAAAGCTTGGCGTTGTCCGCGATCGCTTTGAAAATGTGGTCCAAGTCATCCATGACCGTGCTCAAGTAACAGGAGCTCAGTTGAGGATGGCAAGTTCCGGAATTGAAAAGCGTTGGCGTCGCGCTGGTAAAGCGGAACGTCGAAAGAATGTTGTAGAACTCGATCGCGCGATCCGTTTTGTTGGCGCCTTCCTGAATCGCCAAGCCCATCGCCACTCGCATCCAAAAGTATTGAGGCGTCTCGATCCGTCGGCCTTCTATATGCAATAGGTAGCGATCGTAAATCGTTTGAAGCCCCAGGTAGGGGAACAAAGCGTCTCGCTCCGGCACGAGTGCGTCCGAAATGCGAGCGTGGTCGAATTCGTCGAGTTCCGGCGACAGTCGCTTGGCCGCAATTCCCTCGTCGATGAAGTTACTGAAACGGCTTCGATAAAGCATTTCCAGCCTGTCACCGTGAGCGCTTTCCCCCAAAGCCTCGCGGTAGATAATCTTCAAGGTTAGTCGACCAGCGACGGTGTCGTACGCCGGATCTCTTTCGATTCGTGTTCGCGCCGCATAGACCATCGACTTGGCGATCTCTTTCGGCGTGATCTTGTTGTAAAACTGCTTCTCAACGTCGTTCAGCAACTCTTGCGAATCACAGATGTCATCGATGCCTTCACATGCCAGATCGATCTGGGACCGAAGACGCGTGAAGTCCAGGTTCTCAAGTTGACCGTCGCGGTTTACCAGGATTTGCGGAAAAGGCTCGGAAGAATCCATGATTTCTTCCGCTCGCAATTGCCGCATTCGCGAATGCTCTTCGCGGTAAAGAATGTAGCGACGAGCGACCGAGTAGAACTGTTGTCGCATCAATTCGCGTTCGACGCTGTCCTGAATAAATTCGACGTTGACTTGCTGGCCACTTTCCAATCGCTTCTCGGATTGTGAAACCACGTGAGCGACCATCTGGTCAATATCGGAAATGGTCTTCGGCTCAAGTTTGTCTGCCGAAGGAACCCCTTGTTCCGCACAGAAGGCTTTCTGGATCGCGGAAGCAATTAGTCGGTCATCAAATGCAACAACTCGACCATCCCGTTTCAAGATTGTTAAATCCGTTGCGCTGGCTTTTAACATTCCTTCGATTCTCCCCTTTTTTCTTAAAAGGCGCTGATTGGACTCTTGGAAACCTTTTCCAAAAACAACCGATCAGCTTTCCATGCCTCATCGTTGCCCAAGAGAAAGACACAGGCGGTCAACGAAAAAGAAGATTTAGAACAGTCGACGACAGAGCGAGAGAATCTGGCTTCCCTGCCCGCCTCGTAACATCCCCGCTTTCGAGTCGTTCGGCTGTGCCGTTAACGGGCTCGAAAACAAAAAGATCCCGGTTTCAATCCTTCGTGATTCGCTGGAAATCGACTCCGTGGTTTCAGTTGAACAAAGACGTCCTGCCTTTAGCGATTGCCACCATTTTGGGGGTCCCTAGCCAGTCGTTGGCCAAGTTTGCCCATTTTCCCAAATATGGAAAATCTCCCGATTTTTCAGGCGTTTATCGCTGAAAACTTGTACCGTTCAATTGAACAGTGGGGCCCAATATATCGATGTTTGGATATCTGTCAACACAAAATATTGTGCTGTCAAACCTGTTGGATTTATCGGGAATTCTCGGGGGTTTCGCCACGAATTAAAAGAAAAAACCCCATTTCTCGGCATAATTCAAATCTTAATTTTTCCAAAATTTTTCGTTCACGTCCCACATCTTGGTGACCTCCAAGCTTCGTCTCTGCGCAAGATTTTGATCCGAATCAGAACCGGCTCCGGGCAGGATTGATGTATTTGCCCACGCCGGGTTTTTGGTAAGAATCGGACATGGATTCGCTGAAAGAAATATTACAAACCCGATCGCTTTCGAAAGATGAAACTCAAAGCAGGCAGAAATTCATCCTTGATGAAATCCTGTATGTTTCGTCTTCGATTCGCGACGTCAACTTCGATCGCCTGGAGACTTCCGACGTTCAATTGATGTTTGATCTTTACGATCAACATTTCTTTGATGGCCGCGTTCGAAAACTTCTGTTGGAAATGAAGACTCCGTTGAACATGCGTTTGTCCAAACGGATGACCAGCGCCGGCGGCAAGACCACCATGGTTCACCCCTTTGGCATTCGCTCCAATCGAAGCAAGTCCTTTGAGATTGCGGTATCGACAACCCTATTGTTCGAATCATTCAATGAGGGAAGCCAAACGATGGTTGTCGGGCTTCCTTGCCAAAGTCGACTTCAAGGCCTGCAACGGATCTTTGAGCACGAGCTGATTCATCTGGTCGACATGCTCGTCTGGATCCATTCCAACTGCAATCAAACTCGATTTCGCGCGATCGCCAATCGCCTGTTCGGACATCTCGAATCCAACCATCAACTAACCACACCCCGCGAGACCGCTTCCCGAAAACTTGGCATCCGACCGGGTGACTACGTCACCTTTCAAATCGATGGAAATCAGTTGCACGGATTCGTCAACCGGATTACGCGACGCGCCACCGTTTTGGTCAAAGATCGTGGCGGAGAACTCTTTGATGATGGCTACCGGTATCGACGCTACTACGTTCCCCTCGTCCAGCTGCAAAAAGCCGGATAGCTGATGCGTTGGGCGTGTTTCTTTACCGCCTAAATCTTCTCCGCCCACGAACACAGACTCCTCCGCGACGAAACGTTAGCTCCTCCGAGACGAAACGTAAGCGTGTGAGTCAACCGACCGAGACTTCCATTATCGCTTCGATCAACTCAGAACAAAAAGCGAACACGGGGTCAGGCCGCTTCGAATCCGAAAAAGAGTTCCGTGTGCGGCGCGGACTGTCTTATGTTCGTAACCGAAGGTGTCAGTTTTGGAAAACACAATACGCCCGAAAGCAAAACGGGAAAGCTTGGCGACGGCGCGAATGGCATTTTCGATTGGCAATTTTACTTTCGTCGCCGCTTGGTTGACATTAACGCGCTGAGAAGCAGCAGGGGAAAAAGGCTGGATGGCTCCGGAATCGCGGTGAATGGTGCCACGTCGGCAAAAGTGGTTCCAAGTCGAATCTCATCGATCGTCGCGTCTGGATTGCCCAACCAGGCCTGGACCTTGGTTAGCTCAAAATCTTTCACGGAGTCTCCGGATGCGCCATTCACGGAATCGCTTTTTGCAGGAGCAGAGCTCAAATCAGGATTGATCCAAAACCAGGCCCTTTCGTCGCCACCCGAAAACTCGACCAAAGTCACGATGAAATGCGTTGACGAACTGGCCGCCAACCCACTGTCGCGAACAAGACCGTCTTGGTCATGCATGGTCCAATTTGAACCGTTGATATCGCCTTCGCCTTGGCCAACAGAAAGCTTCTGTTCCAACGAAAAGTTGGCGACGTCATTGCCGGTGACCCCCTGAACCAAAAAACTCGTCCAAAGTTCGCTGCCTGAAAAATTCAATGTTCTCTCGATCTTTTTGCCACTCGAGTCGTCAACCTTTGCCGAGTTTCCCGTAACCTCCAGCTGGTTGCCAAACGAATCCGTATAGGAAAGTCCACTGGTTCCGACTTCGATTTCGGAGTCGCCATTCCAGGCATTGGTCCAACCGGTTCCGCCAGCGAGCGTTTTGATCTCGTCTCCAGAGGTGTAATCGAAACCTTCGTAAGCAATCAAATCAGCGTCCGCTGATTGACCAAGGACAAGGTAAAGAACTGTCACTGCGAACTGCGAGGCAAAGAAATTGCGCATGCTGCTGATCCAAGCTGTAAATCAAAGAAAAGAAAATTGAAGAGAGCGAGGTATGTTAACACTCTCCCGAAACCGGTGCGATGGGGTGTGGCTTTTCGACACGAGATGTTAGCCAAAAGAAATGTTGTTACTGAACGCTCGCGAGCGAATGCGCCGCTTGACGTTTCAAAGTGAAAGTGGCCGCCCGTTTCCCAGTTGATTGCAGCGCTCCTTTTGAATGAAGCGTTATGGCGCTATCAACAACGGGTATCCCGACAAGCACGAAGCGCAAGCGAGTGGTTCCTGAGCCATGATCAATCTAGGCACCACCGCCGCCGTGATGCCACACATTGCCTGGACGGGCGTTGGCTTTTGGTGCATCGTTCCGGCGTATCCCGACAAGCACGAAGCGCAAGCGAGTGGTTCAACGACTCCGATCGTGACGCTGCGCCGGATTTGGCGGATCGTTCACGGGGCAGAATTCGCCTGTTTCTGGAGTTAGGTCACGCGCTGCCGAATCGATTCGGCAATTGGAGCAACAGGCCACACAACGCGGATTTCGAGCCCACATGGAAGGAACGGCGAAGCGAGTCAGCGGGTGCCAGGGAACCACTCGCTTGCGCTTCGTGCTCGTAGTGCGCCCGGGCCCTCTCTCCAAGACGTAAAACGCGATTGATAAACGTACAAACGAAAGCCCGGTGAATGAAGCCCGGTTAATGGAGACAGGTGAATGGAGACAGGTGAATGGAGACAGGTGAATGGAGACAGGTGAACGAAAGACCGTGAATCGAAAGCCGATGCCGGCGCATAAAAAAAGCCCGCTTTGTGCGGGCACTGTGATTCTTATCGACTATTGCGATGGGCTGGTTGGTGCTGGAGCACCGCCGCCTCCACCGCCGCCACTACCGGCAACGATGATAGGAATCGCCAGCAGTCGACCAAGCCCAGGACCGAATGCCGGACCGGGAGCAAAGCCGCCAAAGCCATCCGCGATGAAGCCAGGGCCATCGATCGGGCCAAGAGGACCACCGTCTTGTGGAATGGGGCCAACTTGGTCTTGTGGTGTCACGGTGTCTTGCGTGAAGACTGCGTCGTTGAACGGAGTCAACGCAAATTCTTGAACGGGAGCCAAAGTCATGGCGGCAGATGCAGTCAATGAAGCTTCCTGAGCACGTCGAGCTGCGTCAAAGCGGAAAGCGGCAAAACCACCCTTGCCTGCTGTAACCAGGTCGTAGACGCCATCTTCGACGTTGTAAAAGGTGTAAACGCCTTTTTCGTCAGTGGTCGTTTCGTCGATCAACTTGCCTTCCTGGAACAAGCGAATCAGCGTACCGCCTAGCTTGTCATTGCCTTCTTTGTAAAGCGAAACAGCGCGACCTTTGAGTTCGCCATCGTCGCTGATTTCAACTCGTGATCCACCACTCAAGTTTTGAAACTGTGGGCGGTTCTCCAATGTCATCGACGTCAACTTGTGCGTTTGCTTTTTGGTTTGAACCTCGCGGGTCAATTTCTCAACCATTCCCCTGGTTGCACTTGTTTCAACAAACAGGCTGTAAGCAGCATTCTTTTCATTGTTGTCGACAATACGTGTCGCAAACGAAACGAATGCGTCCTTGTTGATTCCAAAGAATGAATAAACGCCCGACTCCATCTCGCCAACTTTGAAGTTTCCATTCGAGTCGGTCGTTGTCTTGGCGACGAGATTTCCGTTTTGAGCGAACTGAATCGAAAGCCCGGAAATGCCTTTTACTTTCGCCGTTTTCGGATCGATATCGACGACGCGACCGGTTACCTCGCCATCCGCGTTTCTGCGAACGATGTAGGTCGCCTGTCGTTCCTGGGCCAATTCAGCTTTGCTAGCAGTGAATTGAGTTTGTTCTCCCGCTTCCAGAAACTGGAAAGCAGAGACAGTGGCGGTTGCGACGAGGGGAAGGGCGCAAATATAAAACGCCAGCCGCACAACTTTGAAGAGTTCTTTCATTTTTCCACCGAGATGCAAATCGAGTTTGTATACCAATAAGTAGGAATGCAGATCGCGCATGGATCTCCCGCGCAGATCAAATTCCAGTATATCTAGCGCCGGAATACGGAACAACGACAATTTCTTCGGCAAGTTGCGAATTTAATAATTATTCATTTCCCCGTTAGGGGGGTGAGGAATCCCCGAAATATCTGTCCGGGGGTGCTCGGCGCACGAAAAAAGGCCGAAATCTCTCGAAATCGGCCCTGGATGGCTTCAATTTTTGCGTGACGACTTTTCGACTAGTTGCTCGGGCTGGTCGGTGCTGGGGATGATCCGCCACCTCCGCCGGAAACGATCACGGGAAACAGAATGGAGCCCCCAAATATTCGTCCAATCCCACCACCGATTGGGGTGAATCCCGGAGCCGGCCCGATGCCTCCAAAACCATTTCCCACAAACGGGGGAAGGTCCTGAGTGTTTACGGGGGGCTGGTCCTGTTGCTGGGTCAAAATATCTTGAGGTGATGCCAAGGGTGTCTGAAGGACACTTGGTACTTCAGAATCCTGAGTCGATGGCGTCAACGAGGTTCGACGGAAGAGGTTCATTGGCAAGGCATCGAATCCAAAGGCTGAGCTACCACCTTCCCCGGAAGAAAGAAACTCGTAGTATCCCGGCTTCAAGTTTTCAAAGCGAAAGGTCCCGTCTTTATTGGTCCTGGTCTCGGCGACGATTGCGCCGTCTCGAAAAAGGATAACCCGGTTCTGGAATTGCTGAATCTGAATCGAGGCAACCAATTTGCCTTTCAATGTTCCCTCTTCATCAAGTTGGACTCGGTTGCTGGAGATGGTATCGGTGAGCGAATCATTCACGGATGCATGAATGGTTGATTTTGCCCGCGCGGCCTCCTGGCCCGTCTTCAAAATTTGATCGACCGTGCTTTGGTTTCGAGTGATGGCAATGGTTTCAAACGGGAGATTTTGTTCGAGCACTGCGGATTCGCCCTGGATCAGTCGGACGGCGTGAATCGCAATCAACTCATCACTTTCGGCGACGAAAGAATAGACCCCTGGATTTGAGACGGTCATGGAAAAGCTTCCGTCCTGCTCCGAGCTTGATCGAGCCACGACCTGTCCGTTCTTCATTAGCTGGATTCTCAGGTTGGAGGCCCCTTTGAGTGTTTCATCGGCGGAGTCTCGGAACCAGATTTTTCCAGTGAAGGTACCGTTTTGGGTTAAGCGAATATCGTGTTCCCGTGAGTTGCCGATCGTGGTCGAAACCGACGTCGATTCAAACGAAGATCGGATCGGTGGATCCACCGCTTGTTGCCATTGATAGGCGGAAACCGCCGCCGTTGCGACGAGCGGCAGTGCGAGAACGTATCCGGCCAATCGAAGAGTTTTCCAAAGTTCATTCATGAGTTCACCAGGATGGGTTGCAAGTTGAAACGTTCATGAGTTGATTAACTCTATGTCGCATGGCTCAAACAAATTCCTTTGTTTGTGTCGGGGCATGTCGATTAATCGAAACACGTCACGACAACACGTCACAGGTGATTCAACCCGCAATATCAGACTTCCATGAGGTGATACTGGGTCTCGTAACTGAAGGCGGTTCGGTCACGATGAAGCATTCACGCTTTCCGCGGACCGCAAGAAACAGGAACTAAGAATCCTGGTTTCCCGGCCGGGAAGCGATGACGCCAATTTCGGGGCTGCTGGCGGAAGCGTATTTGCTTTTTGGAATTCGGCCTGAGAGATAGGCCAGGCGTCCCGCAATCAATCCGTGTTTCATGGCCTTGGCCATGCCAATCGGATCGGCTGCTCGGGCGACTGCCGTATTCAGCAGAATGCCGTCGGCACCGAGTTCCATTGCAATTGCCACGTCGCTGGCTGTACCAACGCCCGCATCGACAATCACAGGATACGATCGGTCTTCCGATTTCAACGACTCGAGAATTATCGAAAGATTGTTGTGATTGATGATTCCAAGACCTGAACCGATCGGACTTCCGGCAGGCATTACGCTGGTTGCGCCGATTTGTTGGAGTTTTCGAGCAATGATCGGGTCGTCGCTCGTGTAACAGAGAACTTCAAATCCATCGTCGACCAGCTGCTCACAAGCTCTCAAGGTTTCGAGCGGATCGGGAAGCAGTGTTCGAGAATCCCCCAAGACTTCGAGCTTGACCCAGTTCGCTCCGGGATTGCCAAGCCCACGCAAAATTTCGCGTCCCATTCGAGCGCAGCGTACGGCGGTTTCCGCGTCGTAACATCCGGCCGTATTGGGAAGCAGGATCAGCTTGTCGCAGTCAATGAAGTCGAGGATGTTTCGACCCTGGCTGTCGTGAAGTTTTTCCCGCCGGACGGCAACGGTAACGCATTGGGTTTCCGCAACTTCGTGCGACTTTTGCATCGTCTCAAACGATTCGTACTTGCCCGTTCCCAGGATCAAACGGCTTTGCAAAACGTGAGAACCCACTCGAAACGAGTCGTCGCCGTCGTTGCATGTTTCTGCGATCGTTTGCGTTTGGCTCAAGTGCAAGGTCTTTCAAAATGGGAATCGAAGCCTTCCGTCCGTTATACCGCAGCCCGAGGATAGTTGAAGCTGTGGAGGGATTCGTTATCAATGGATGATCGATGCCTGCCGGTCTGCCAGCGGCTCATTCCACTATCCACCGCCGACCAAAGACACAATCTCCAGACGGTCCCCTTCTTCGACAGGGTGCAGATCGTGACTCTCTCGCGGAATGATCTCCAGGTTGACCTCAACAGCAACGACATTTGGGTTGAGTTCCAAATGCTCAATTAGCCCGGAAACGGTAAGCCCAAGCGGGATTTCGCGTTGCTGGCCGTTCACCTGAATTTTTACCAAGTTCGAATCCATGAAGGGAATTGTGGGCTTTGAAGGGGTGCCTGAAAAGTGCTGAAATGACGGTTGGGGCGCGGGATCGATAAAATAAGTTTGGCAGCCCGTGGTCCAACCGTTGAACGGGTGATTGCCGGGCAACTTGCCGGAGGGTCAGTTTTCGAACTCGACCGGTTTTGCTCGGCGATTCGCTTCGAGTCGCGCACAAAATTCGAGTCGCGCACAAAAAAAGCCCGGCAAAAACCGGGCTTCTATTATTTTGTACGCGGAAGGCTTACTTCTCAGCGGTCAATTTTTCTTTGTCGACTTTGCAGCAAAGAGGCGACTTTTTGTGGAATCCACAGTCGCATTTTTCAGCATCATCGGCACAGCATTTGGTTGAGCCTTTGTACTCGCCGCACATGTTGCAGAAAGTCAATTTTTCACCTGGCTTCAATCCACTGCAGCAAAGGTCCGAACCTTTTGCGAATCCGCAGTCGCATTTTTCAGCGTCGTCCTTGCAGCAAGAATCAGCGCCTTTCTCGTGGCCGCATTTGTTGCAAGCAACCGAGACTTTTTTGCAGCACAAAGGAGAACCTTCGGCCATGTCGCATTTGTCACACTTTGCAGCGTCTTCGCTACAACAAGAATCGCAGTCGGCACAGCAACCGCAGTCGGCGCACGTTTCGTCAAGCTGGACGGAAGCGTTTTTCTTGTCGTCTTTTTTGTCGTCTTTCTTGTCGTCACCACCACCGCAACCGGCTGCCACAACCAGTCCGAGGCACAACACCATCAGATTGAAATACTTCATCTTCTTCTCCTGAGTCATAAATTTGCGATATGCCGATTCCGCGTCGCCAACCCTTCGCAAAGTCAATGCAACGCCCTGGCACATGCAGGGTAAATCATGATCGCCCAATACGAGATGGGCGCCATTCAACAAACTTTCGCAACGGAATTATAGGTTATTCCAGGGTGGTGACAAAGTTTGTTTCTTAACGATTGGATCGTTTTTTAGGGGAGATCGCCGGAAAACGGTGAGCGGAAGCGCCGCTCAGGACGGAGATTCCTTCCCAAATTATCCGTTTCCTCACCCGAAGACGCCAATCGGAAAAGCTTGCCCCAACCCCATCGGAAAGGCCCGACCCCATCGGAAAGGCCCGACCCCATCG